>USSF01000059.1 GCA_900557405.1 uncultured Prevotella sp. | reverse complement strand
AGCCTCCTCTCTTGATCAGTTTTTTGTGGCAATACGTGAATACCGATACGCTTACTTTTTTTCGTAAGTTTGCAGACGGAAAAAAAGGACAGGCAGTCTGTATCCCATACATACAGGCAGCCTTTATCCCATACATACAAGAAGTTTTTCTCATCCATACAGAATTAATATGACGAAGTTTGACATAACAGGGAAGGCCACCATCGGCTATGTGCTGATGACGGCGATAATCATACTCGCCGGCTGGCTCGTATACGGCAACACGCAGTCCGTGATGCTCGTGGACAAGGCCGAAAAAAAATTCATGGTGCGCAGGGACCTGACCGACAGTCTTATATACAGCGTGCTCGACGTGAACAACAAGGAGAGGGCGATATGTCTGGGACTCTCGGACAGACTGCCCGAATTCAACACCGCAGTGGACCGCACCATTGCCATCGCCCGTTCGCTGAAGAAATCGCTCGGCACAGACAGCGACACCCGACGCATTGACTCGCTGGAATATCTCGTGCAGATGAAAAGGCAGAACACCTTCCTGCTGCTCCGCACCATGGGCAACGCCGACGCTGCAAGGTTCTACAGGGAGAAGGAGAAGAGTTTGAGCCAGGGGCAGGACTCCGTGATGATGAAGCAGAAGGCGGTGGAGATAAAGGAGGACAAAGAGACGGTGTATGAGGTGGTGAAGACAAAGAAGACGTTCTTCGCCCGACTTGTCGACGCCTTCCGCAAGCAGCGCAGCGACACGGTGCACATAGCACGCCACACCCGCAAGGACGTGAGCGATTCGCTCAGCCACAATGTGGACATTGCCGACACCATAGCCGACGTGTTGAAGCAGATACGCCGCCAGCAGGCGATGAGCGAAAAGAAAAGTTCCGGCGACATCATTCGGAGCGAACAGCGCCAGCAGATTGTGGGAATACAGCTAACGCAGCGCATATCACAGATAATGGCAGACATCAGGGCCGACGAGCACAACGCACTGCAGCAGTCGCTCAACGAAGACCGCCAGGCACGGCAGACGGTGCTTCTGAAAATAATCCTGCTCGCTATAGCCGCGGCTGCCACGGCAGCAGTGCTCTCCCTGTACATCCGCCGCAGCATCCGCCGAGAGAGGGAATACCGCCGCAGCATAGAGGAGGCGAAGGACGAGACGGAACGCATAATGAAGCAGCGCGAACAGCTGCTGCTCACGATTACACACGATATCAAGGCTCCTGCAGCATCCATCTCGGGATTCATCGAACTGATGAGGGACTCGCAGCTGGACCGTCAGACACGACTCTTCATCGACAATATCGGAGCGTCGGCACGCCATCTGCTCAACCTCGTGGGTGCGTTGCTCGAATACCACCGTCTGGATGCAGGAAAGGTGGAACCACATCCTATACCCTTCCGTCCCGCAAGGCTCATCAGCGACTGCGTGGAGGCAATGCGCCCGCAGGCTGCAGAGAAGGGGCTCAGCATCGGCATACGCATAGAAGACGAGAGAATGGAGCGCATGTTCAGGGGCGACTCCTTCAGGATAAAGCAGATTATCGACAATCTGACGAGCAACGCCATAAAATACACGGCAGAGGGCAGCGTGACCGTGGCGGCAAAGATGGAAGCAAAGACTGCCGACGGCAGACAATGGATAAGAATCAGCGTGGCTGACACGGGGCGCGGAATGACGAAAGAGGAATGTGACCGCGTGTTCAAGGCGTTCACCCGACTTGCCGACGCGCAGGGCACGGAGGGCGTAGGACTGGGACTCGCCATAACAAAGGAACTCACCCAGATTCTCGGAGGAAAGATAAAGTTGGAATCCACCAAGGGCAAGGGCAGCTGCTTCAGCGTGTTCCTGCCGCTGGAGGCCAACGGCGGATGCGCAGACGGGAAAGAGGAAAACAGGAAACCTCTCCCGACCAAGACTGCAGCAGACAGCATAGGCTGCAGAAAGATTCTGATCGTGGACGACGACAAGCTGCAACTGAACCTGCTGACGGAAATGATAAGCAGGATAGACAGCCGGAAACTGTTGACCGTCAAAGCCACCATCCACGCCGGCAAGGCTTTGGACGAGGCGGAGAGTTTCCGGCCCGACTTCATGTTCGTGGACATAGAGATGCCGGAAATGAGCGGAACAGAATTAATAAAGAGGATTGCCGAGCGCAAAGGGATGAGAATATTCGCCATGACCGCCCACGAGCCATCGATAAAGGAGGAACTGATTGGCTGCGGTTTCGACGGATGCCTGTTCAAACCCTTCAGTATCAACGACCTCGCCGATGCGCTGGCCATCGAAATGAAGGATGAAGTGACGGAGCGGAACTCTGCCGACAGGTTCGCACAGCTGACGGCTTTTGCCGAAGGCGACAAGAAGGCTGAAAAGGAAATCTTCTGCGGCTATATATCCGGACTGGAGGAGTTCGTAGCATTGCTCGACAATGCAACCGGAGAGGAACTCAAGGGAACCGTGGCACACGTGGCACACAAGTCGCTGCCGCTAATGAAGATGACTGATTCCGCCATCTGCACAATGCTCACCGGACTCACACGGGAGAACACGGAGAAGCTGACAGACAGAGAACTGACTGAAGATATAGCGAAGATGAAGGAAGAATTCGGCAGACTGATTGCAGAGATGAAGGAACGCATCTAAATGCCGTATTTCTGCAATTTGTTGTAGAGCGTCTTGCGGTCTACGCCGAGAAGCAACGCAGCCTTGGACTTGTTGCCTCCGCATGAGCGCAGGGCCGAAATGATGCGCTCGCGCTCCTCGTCATCATTGTGGAGCGAGAGGTTCTGCGGTTTTGCGGCAGTGTGGTTCATTGAGATACCGAGCAGGTCGGCCCCTATCCTGTCGCCACGACAGAGCAGGACGCTGCGTTTCACCACATTGTTCAGTTCGCGCAGGTTGCCGGGCCAGTCGTAGCACATAATCATCTCCGAAGCCTTGGCGTCGAAGCCCAGGACATTGCGCCCCAGTTCCTCATTGGCAAGGCGCAGGAAGAGATCGGCAAAGAGGAATATATCGGTGCCGCGGTCTTTCAGCGCAGGCATGTATATGGTGAACTCATTGATGCGATGGTAGAGGTCTTCGCGAAAAGTGCCCTCCTCCACAGCCTTCTGCAGGTTCTCGTTGGTGGCACACACCAGACGGATATCCACGTCTATCTCCTTGGTGGACCCGAGCGGACGGATTTTCCGCTCCTGTATGGCACGCAGGAGCTGCACCTGCACATCATACGAGAGGTTTCCCACCTCATCAAGAAACAGCGTTCCGCCGTTTGCCACTTCAAAAGCTCCCTTCTTGTCGGTCACAGCACCCGTAAAGGCACCCTTGGCATGACCGAAGAACTCCGATGCGGCAACGTCCTTGGGTATGGCTCCGCAGTCGAGGGCGAAGAACGGCTTGCCCTTCCGCTGGCTCAGTTCGTGTATGCGGTGGGCCACGTATTCCTTGCCCGTGCCGCTGGCACCGAGGATAAGCACCGACATTGGCGTAGGGGCGACAAGGCGCACATAGTCGTAGAGCTGTTTCGACACGTCGCTCGTACCCTCTATATACCGGCTTCCCCCATCGCCCGCCGCTTCTCCGGCAGACGTTGGGTCTGCTGTCGCACTTGCAGATGAGCCAGCAGACGGCGTTTCGTCCTTATGCTTCCCAGACAGGGCTGCGTTTGACTTCACTTCCGCCTCCGCAACATTCTTCCCGTCTGCCGCATTGATGGCGTCATGGATCTTCTGCAAAAGGATATCGGGTTGCACGGGTTTGGCGATATAGTCGCTTGCGCCCGACTTCATGGCGAGAACCGCATTCTGCACCTCTGCATAGCTTGTCATCACGACAAACGGAATGTTGATGCCGCTCCGGCGCATCCAGTCGAGGAGGAAAAGCCCGTCGTGGTCGGGCAGGCGGAGGTCTGACAACACCAAATGGTATTGCTTGTCAGAGTTAATCCGCTTGACGGCAGCCCCCACGCTGCTCACCTTGTCCACATCAAAGCCCTTCTTCCGGAGCCATGTCTGCATCATCGTGGAATAGGCAATGTCATCTTCGACTATCAATAAGCTATCCATAAAGCACTCGTCTTTTGATTCTGGTTTACAAAGCAAAAACAATCTTTGCTTTGCAAAATTACACAAAACTTTCCAACCACGCCCCATTAATACCATAGAAGATGCGATTTCCACAGCCTTTTTCATTGCATTATCGAATATTTGTCTTAAATTTGCATCCATATTCTGCCTATGTTAATCCACGGCGAAGAAGAAATGAAAAACGAAGCCTTCACGACAGAGACGAAAAACCTCAGAGCTGAAAAGCGGAAAGATGCTGTCGGCTATCCGGAGCGGGAACCTGCGAAAAGAGTTCACGGACACGGAAATGACGGAGGATACATTCTCAAAAAGGAGAAACACACGTAAGAAAAACACATGGCAAGGATATTGCAGGATGAAGAAACAATATAAACAATATAAAATAGAAATGAACAAAAAAGTTTTACTCGCGGGCCTGATGCTCGCTGCCGTGTCGATGAACATCTCGGCACAGCAGAAGGATGGCGGCATCTCACAGAAGATGCTCTCGGAAATCAAGAAATCGCAGTCGCAGGGCGCAGCCGACAAAGCACTGTTCAATGCCATCGCATCGAACTCAATCAATGACCTGGCAAAGAACTTCGCTACGGCAGGTGAGCTCGACACTCACTTCAGCGTGGAGACAAAGAAGCAGAACATCCACGACCAGAAGCAGAGCGGAAGATGCTGGATGTTCAGCGGATTCAATGTAATACGCGGCAACTTCGCAGCACAGAGCGATTCGCTGAAGGTGGACCTCTCGCAGGACTATCTCTTCTTCTACGACCAGCTGGAGAAGGCCAACCTCTTCCTGCAGGGCGTTATCGACTGTGCCAACAAGCCGATGGACGACAAGCGCGTGCAGTTCTTCTTCAAGAACCCGCTCAACGACGGCGGTACGTTCTGCGGTGTTGCCGACCTGACAGAGAAATACGGTGTGGTGCCAATGAGCGCAATGCCTGAAACATTCTCTGCCGAGAACACAAGCAAGATGGCATCGCTCATCACATCCAAGCTACGTGAATACGGACTGAAACTGCGCAAGATGGTGGCTGAAAAGAAATCAAAGCAGGCTATCCAGACAGAGAAGACAAAGATGCTCGGCACGGTATACCACATGCTGAAGCTCACACTCGGTGAGCCTGTGACAGAGTTCACATACGCTTTCAAGGACAAAAACGGAAAGAGTCTCGAAGCCAAGAAATATACTCCGAAAGAGTTCTTCAAACTGCTCACAGGCAAGGAAACGCTGAACGGCACATTCATCATGGTGATGAACGATCCTCGCCGCGAATACTACAAGACTTACGAGGTGGACTTCGACCGTCACACCTACGACGGACACAACTGGAAATACCTCAACCTGCCTATGGACGAGATAGCAAAACTCGCCATCGCATCGCTGAAGGACGGCAAGAAGATGTACAGCTCATACGACGTGGGCAAGTTCCTCGACCGCAAGCGCGGCTACTGCGACGTGAACAACTTCGACTATGGTTCGCTCTTCTCTACAACATTCCCTATGAACAAGGCTGAGCGCATCGAAACATTCGACAGTGGTTCCACACACGCCATGACTCTCTCTGCCGTAGACCTTGACGCTCAGGGCAATCCTCTGAAGTGGAAGGTTGAGAACAGCTGGGGTCCGTCATGGGGACAGGGCGGCTGCCTCATCATGACCAACGAGTGGTTCAACGAATATATGTTCCGCCTCGTGGTAGACAAGAAGTACGTTTCAGAGAAACTGCTGAAACTCGCCGCCCAGAAACCTGTAATGGTTATGCCGGAGGATCCGCTGTTTGGAGTTGACGAGTAAAAGCGCAACAAAGGTTGCGTTACTGAAATAGCATAAATGCGAATGAGATAAAAGTGAGAGAATTCTCATTCGTCTTTCGGACAGAGCTATACAAAATATCCCCATCCTCATTTGTGTGACATTGAGGATGGGGATATTATTTATAATAAGTATGCAACAGACGGAGACTTATCCGTAGATTATGTTTCCGTTCTCGTCGCGGTTCTCGTCGATGAACGACTTGTTATACTGTGTCATTCCGCGCAGCGACATACCCATGCTTGAGAATCCGCCGTCGTGGAAGAGGGTCTGCATCGTGACCTTCTTGGTAAGATCGGAGAACATGACAACGCAATAGTCTGCACACTCGTCTGCGCTGGCATTGCCGAGAGGCGACATACGGTCGGAGAAGTCATACAGTCCGTCGAAACCCTTGATGCCGCTGCCGGCAGTAGTGAAGGTAGGCGACTGAGAGATGGTGTTGATACGTACGTGCTTCTCGCGTCCGTAGATATAACCGAAGCTGCGAGCGATGGATTCGAGCAGTGACTTGGCGTCTGCCATATCGTTATAGCCGAAGAACGTGCGGTGTGAAGCCACGTATGTGAGAGCCAATACGGAAGCTCCTTCGCTCAGGGCGTCGAGCTTCTTGGCAGCCTGCAGCATCTTGTGGAACGAGATTGCCGAGATGTCGAGGGTCTTGTTCAGGAAAGAGTAGTCCAGGTCATCGTATGTGCGCTTCTTTCTCATGTTGACGCTCATGGCGCAAGAGTGAAGCACGAAGTCAATCTTTCCGCCCATAGCCTTCTGTGCCTCCTCAAAGAGGTTTGTCAGATCCTCCACGGATGTGGCGTCGGCAGGAATCACCGTGGCGTTTGTCTTCTTCGCCAGTTCGTCGATTGTACCCATACGGCAAGCAACCGCAGTGTTTGTCAACACAATCTGTGCGCCTTCCTCTACGGCACGTTCTGCTACTTTCCACGCAATCGATGCGTCATTCAATGCGCCGAAGATGATACCGCGCTTTCCTTTCAGTAAATTAAAAGACATAATTCTATTTGTTATAATGTTTTTATTTATTCCGTTTTGATTTGTTTATAGTTAGCTGTTCCGCTGCTTTTATATGTTCCGGGCTGATGACTCTTCCGTCATTCCATATGCCAATGAATAAGGTTGTCCTGTTTCAATCCTATTTCAAAAAACGGTGCAAAGGTATAACTTTTTGCACATCTACAAATATTTATGTGCAAAAAACCGACATTTTATGGCTTAATTGAACAAAATTCTGCACACACGCTTTGTTTTGTGCAAGAAAATCAGTCTATGTTTTGCGTAAGAAAAGCGTAAGAGCTTATCGGCCGGCGCTAAGCCGTAGCGCTTTCCGAAGCCTTTACCGAATTATCCTCAGAACCTTTTGCCGAAGCATCCTCCTTGGACTGCTGCCCTCTTTCGAGCATCTTCTCCACGTCGCGGATGATGCGGCGGAACGGCTCCGACTCCATATACCCCATGTTCTTCTTCAGCATCTGCGGTATATCCTGGATACTGTTGGAGTAGCACGAGAGTTCGTTGCGGCGCTGCGTGTCGTGCACCGCCTGCCTGCGTATTTCGTCTTCGCGCTCCTGCACAAGACGGCTGCACACGCGGTTAACTATCGGCACCACTATCTTGTTGAACAGATGATGGCCCTGTATATATAGGTATGTGGTCTGCGGAGTCACTCCCATACCTATGAGTTCGCGCTTCAGCGCGAGCCATGACTCCTTGGCCTCGGGATGCCTGTGCTGCAGGGCGTTCACCTTGTTGCGCACCTTGCGGCGGATATTCTCTATCGACACCATCGGGTTGTGTATGGAGAAGCTGCCGAGCTCGGCAATGCGGTTGAAGTCGGTAATCGTGAATTCGCCGTATATGCTGCGGCGGTAATGCCATATCGACCAGACGAAGAGCGGGAATATCGCTTCGCTGAAAAGCTGCATGTATTCCTCGAAGTCAAAGAGACGGTGGTCGTTGAGCGTCACCATCACGCAGACGTTGTGCAGCGACGGGGCGTAACACTGGTAGCTCTCTATGGCGTAGGCATAGGTATGGAGCACGTAAGGGTTGTATATTATCGTCCTGGAAGTGGGCGTGGCGCCTTTTATCAGATAGTCGTAGTCGGCGTCCACACACGCTATCATGCTCCCTCCCACGCTGTTCGTCAGGAGATTCATCAGCACGGACTTCTTGCCTCGCTCCAGCGTCTTGTGTGATGGAAGCATCACTTCGAAATATCTTGTGGAGTCCTCAAACCGGCTGAGCACGGTGCGCCAGAAGAGCACGTCGTCGTAGCTCTCCACGTATGCCACGATGCGCCTGCGCGCCTTCTTTGAGTTCAGGCGGTTCATCGCCTCCAGATATGCCGACGAAATATTCTGAGTCAAACGTTTCCCCATAACCGCTTCATTAACAATCAATCACAATCAAACAACAGCCAACCGGCAAGCCGGCAAGGCCGAAAACCAATCACCAATAAACAATAAAGGCCGCCGCTAACTCACGGTAATGTCACTCACCTCAGACACGTTGTCCATCCATCCGTTCATTATCACAGCCGGAGCATGTGTGGAAAGGATAATCTGCACGTTGGGGTTAAGCTCCAGAATGATGTCGATGAGGCGCTGCTGCCAGTCCACATGCAGACTCACCTCGGGCTCATCCATGAAGAGCACATACGGCTGACGGTCCTCGATGAGCACCGTGAGCAGGATGACGAGCATCTGCTTCTCGCCGCTCGAGAGCTGGTATGGCATGAGCGTCTCGCCCATCTGCGTGAGCTGGATCTCGTTTGCCGTCCTCACTATCTTCTTCCCCGTGTCGGCGAAGAGCTCGTCCACGATGTCCTGGAATTTCTTCTTCGGCTCGGACAGGGCCTGCGCCTGCGCCGCCGCGTCGGGTCCTCCGCCCTGCAGAGCCTGGATAATGCGGTTGCCCATGTTCACCTGATAGTCGAGATACTTGCGCTGCAGGGTATACAACTGCCAGTCAAGCTCCGTCACGAGGCTCAACCCCACCTTGCTGAGCAGTTCCTGGTTCACCACGGGGTTGTCAAACGAGCGTATGATGTCAAACCTTATCCACTTCGCGTCTTCGGGCACTACGCTCAGTCGCACGCCCTTGAGCATGTGGCTGGGGAATTCGCCGCCTGCCGAAAGTCCCTTCACCACCTTGTTGATGATGGTGCTCTTGCCCACTCCGTTCACTCCGCTCAGGATGTTCACGCGCCGGTCGAGATTCCACAACACGTGTTTCCTGCCGCTCCATAGCGAATCTATCTCTATCTGCCTGATATATTCTGCATACTTCTGCATAGTACGTTGTATTTAAAGTTCTTCATCCATAAAAAGACAATACAAAGATAAGATATATTCTTTAAAATGACTACCTTTGCAGTCGCATTTAACAATATTAAGAGAAAAATGAACAATAATCGTCCGTTAATTGCCCACGTCTGCTGCTTCCTGGCGTGTGCATTCTGGGGGCTTATGGCTCCTCTGGGAAAGGACGCGATGACACACGGCATAACGGGACTCGACATGGTTTCGTTCCGCGTTGCCGGAGGCGCCCTGCTTTTCTGGATAACTTCACTCTTCACGGCCAAGGAACACGTACCCACAAAAGACAAACTCATGCTGATAGGCGCCGCCGTGTTCGGCCTCGTGACAAACCAATGCTGCTACACCATCGGACTGAGCATCACCTCGCCCATCAATTCCAGCGTGGTGACCACCTCGATGCCTATCTTCGCCATGATTCTCTCGGCGATAATCCTCAAGGAGCCCATCACGGGCAAGAAAGCCCTCGGCGTCCTCTTCGGATGCACCGGCGCCGTGGCCCTGGTGCTCACGAGCGCCAATGCGGCAAGCGACAAGGTGGGCGACATAAGGGGCGACCTGCTCTGTCTCGCCGCCCAGTTCTCCTTTGCCCTCTATCTCGCCCTCTTCAGCAAACTGGTCAGGAAATACTCGGTGATAACCGTGAACAAATGGATGTTCACATGGGCCACCATCATGATTCTGCCCTTCAGTCTTCCAGGCATCATGGCCATAGACATAGCCACGGTGCCGCAGTCCACATGGTGGGAGAGTGCCTTCGTGGTGTTCTTCGGCACATACGTGAGCTACATCCTCATGATGGTAGGCCAGAGCACGCTGCGCCCCACGGTGGTGGGAGTATACAACTACGTGCAACCCGCCGTCTCCGTCACAGTGAGCATTCTCACGGGAATGGGAATAATGAACATGCAGAAGGGCGTGGCCATTCTGCTCGTATGCTTCGGCGTATGGCTGGTGATAAAGAGCAAGTCGAAGGCTGATATGGAAAAAGAAAGAGTAAACAAGCAATAATGTCAAGCAAAGGAAACAAACTGCTCGCCAAGATACGCAACGGCGAGGAAATGACCGACGGCGACAAGCTGCGACTCATAATGCAGCTCAGTATACCATCCATCCTCTCGCAGGTGTCATCCATACTGATGTCATATATCGATGCCGCAATGGTGGGATCGCTCGGAGCCAAGGCTTCGGCGGCAATCGGACTGGTGCAGTCCACCACATGGCTCTTCGGCGGAATAGCCAATGCGGCGATAATGGGATTCTCCGTGCAGGCGGCCCACTTCATCGGAGCCAACGACCTGAAGAAAGTGCGCCAGGTGTTCCGTCTCGGACTCATGACGCTCGCCATCATGGCCATGGTGCTCACCCTCATCTGCGTGTGCATAGCCAATCCCCTGCCCTACTGGCTGGGCGGCGGAACCGACATCGCACCGCTCTCCACCAGCTACTTTCTCATCTACTGCATCTCGCTGCCCGTATACATGATAGGTATGATGGCATCCGCCATGCTCAAGAGCTCAGGCAACATGAAGATACCGAGTATGATGAGCATCGCAATGTGCGCATTCGACATTGTGTTCAACTTCATAGCCATCTTCCCGGCGAGAAACATCGAGGTGATGGGCATGACGGTCCATGTGCCGGGCCTCAATATGGGAGTGGCCGGAGCAGCCTTCGGCACAGCGATAGCCTTCCTCATCACGGGAACCATACTCGTGTGGATAGCCACACGCAACGCGCCGATGATATCCCTCAAGGGCGAGAAATGGATATGGCGCCCATGCCGCGGATTCATGCGCAACGCCATGCGCATAAGCAGTCCCATGGCGCTGCAATACATACTCATGAGCGGAGCACAGATAGTGAGCACGATGATCGTGGCGCCGCTGGGCAACTTCGCCATAGCCGCCAACACCTTCGCCATCACCGCCGAAAGCCTCTGCTACATGCCGGGATTCGGCATCGGCGAGGCTGCCACCACACTCGTAGGCCAGAGCATCGGCGCCAACCGCCGCGACCTGACCAAGAACTTCGCATACATGACCATCGGAATGGGAATGCTGGTGATGGCCGTGATGGGTGCCGTGATGTACATCTTCGCCCCCGAAATGATAGGCATAATGACGCCCGTGAAGGAAATCACCGTGCTCGGCGTGGGCGCTCTGCGCATCGAAGCCTTCGCCGAACCTATGTTCGCCGCCGCAATCATAGGCAACTGCATCTGCATCGGAGCCGGCGACACCAAGATTCCGTCGATAATGAACCTCGGCAGCATGTGGCTCGTGCGACTCTCGTTCGCTGCCTACCTGGCCCCGCGCTACGGACTTGCCGGCGTATGGTTCGCCATGGCCACCGAACTCATCTTCCGCGGCACCATCTTCCTCATCAGAATATACAAGAGCAAGTGGATGTTCCGCAACGTAACCTCCGTCTGACACGCAAAGCCATACGATTTACAGCCTGTTCAATCCGAACAGAACCCAAAAAGAAACGGTACCAGAATAGTTCAACGGCCTGATACTGTTGGTGCAGCATAGCTATACCAACAGTGCAGCATAGCTGCACCAACAGTGCAACATAGCTATACAAACAGTGCAACATAGCTATACTGGCGTTATACTGACTGCAGTCTTGTCACTTTGACTTGAATCCCAAACACGCAGGGCGCTTCCAATTGGGGAAGTGAGGGTGTGAGGGCAAGTGTGAGGGTAAAAAAACTTACCCTCACACTTGAAACCCCGATAAACAGGACGTTTGAGCCACAAGTGTGAGGGTGTGAGGGCAAAAAAATAAAAAAAATATTTTTTATTATATTGTTACTTTAATGGAGAGAATCCGCCATCAGAAGCTTTGGTATATTCCTATCATAGGAAGATAACCTCAGCGCACCCTCTTCTTTATATGCACGTGGGCAGGGCTGACCGACTGGCATTTCTCACACCACATGTTATTGCTCAGCCCCGTATAGTTGGGCGAATATTGTATCTCCTCCACATACGTAGGGGAGTCATTCCTCCTGCTGTTCTCTCTCGACGACCCTCCCTTGCTCGGATAGGCGGACTTCTTGCCGTTCGGATTAGTCACGATATAGCCGCCGGCATTTCCCGACACGCTATATCCATTGGTGCTTACCATCGAGGTACTGCCGTCCTTCTGTATTCGACTGTATGACTTCACCACACCGCTGCCCTTGCAGTTCTGGCAGACCTTCGAACCCAGACAGCTGCGACACGTGTACCACAGGCCGTAGGCTGCACTGTACGTGCCTCCCATGCCCATGCAGATGGAGCAGGTCTTGTTGCCATGACACCATATACAGGGGGATTCCGAATTTACGGTCAGTGACCCGTCCTTGTTCCTCTCATACGTGTCAATACCTCCGGCGGCATTCCTCTGCGTCCACCGGTTCTTCGAAGAGTTCTGTCCCGATGCGCCGACAGACGCAATGAACAGAAGGAGAAAAGAAACCAACAATGTCTTCTTCATAATGATTTGCCCTGCATGTGTCGGGCACAACTTCTATGTATACAAGATATTTACTCAAATCTTATGCAAAGATAATGCAAATCGAATGCAGAACAACAAGCTTGCTTGATTGTTATGCTGAGATGCAGCTTATCTTCTGCAAAGATATAAATTATTTTGTATGTGACAAATGATTTTACCGTTCAAGTTTCCCAAACGGCTCCCTGCACGGCAAATATGGGGAGCAAACACTCTGAATACCGAACTTTATCATTACCTTTAAATAAAGTAGGCGGCATCTACCATGGTTTTGCGGTGGATTTCTCCGTACCGTTCTTGGTTACGATGTGGTGCGTTATTTGAGCTTAGCCTGAGTTATCGATTCAAGAATTGTTATCGCTTAGTAGCGGTTTATAAAAAAAAAGTTTTTTCTTTTTTTACCCTCACACCCTCACTTTTTACTGTAACAGACTGATTGACAACAAGAAAGAGTGTGAGGGTAAGTGTGAGGGTAAATTTCTTGCCCTCACACTTACCCTCAGTCGAGATAATGGCGCCCCAGACCATACCTGTCACGATTGACAAATGTACTTAACGGGCGTCAATCAGAAACGTCATTGAATATTGCATTGTAAATAAACAAGAAAAACGGTACCAAAAAAGTGCAGCACCCTGATACCAAAGGTGCAGCATAGGTGCACTGTTGGTATACCTATGCTGCACTACCCGGAAAGCTATTGTCCATGTTGAGAAAGTAACCAAGTCGGTAACCAAGTCGAACAAAAAAGTAACCAAGTCAGTAACCAAGTCG
>USSF01000058.1 GCA_900557405.1 uncultured Prevotella sp. | reverse complement strand
CAAAGGTACAGACTTTTAAGCGAGGCTGAAATACGGTAATGCCGAGACGCTTACGAAGCAGACAACAAAACAAGCTGTCGAGAACGTCCTCGGCGAATGGGTTAGACAGGCTGTTGACTCAAAGATCCAACCATTAGTGAAAATGACTGTGACATTGAGAGCACATAAGCCATATATACTCGCATTTTGGCCGAATTATGGACTTTTAACAAAAGTACCAAAGAAATAAAGCTATCTGGTACCGATAGTTCAGCATAGCGATACTCCGAGTATACCATAGCTATACGCATGGTATACCGCCGCTTTTTTGCACTTTCACTTGACAAAGCTACAGGAAAATCAATGCCTTATATGAAAATTGCAGCCCAAAAACAGTCTAAAATTAAAATGGGCTGCAAATAGGCTGCAAAAACGCTTGTTTTATAAGCAAAAATCCCCATGGCAATCAAGCCATAGGGATTATTTTTTATTCGTATTTTAATGCATTTCGTGCATTACTTCTTATTCATTGCAAGATCAAGGGCTACGGCGATAGCTACTGTAGCACCTACCATCGGGTTGTTACCCATACCGAGGAAGCCCATCATTTCTACGTGGGCAGGAACTGAAGAAGAACCTGCAAACTGAGCATCAGAGTGCATACGGCCCATGGTGTCAGTCATACCATAAGAAGCAGGACCAGCAGCCATGTTGTCAGGATGAAGCGTACGACCAGTACCACCACCTGAAGCTACTGAGAAGTATGGCTTGCCAGCAGCAAGACGCTCCTTCTTATATGTACCTGCTACCGGATGCTGGAAACGTGTAGGGTTGGTAGAGTTTCCGGTAATTGATACGTCTACATCCTCACTCCAGTTGATAGCAACACCTTCACGAACATCGTCAGCACCATAGCAGTTAACTTTAGCACGTGGACCGTCGCTGTATGCGATACGGTTAACGACATTAAGCTTACCTGTATAGTAATCAAACTTTGTCTGTACATATGTAAAGCCGTTGATACGGCTGATAATCATAGCAGCATCCTTGCCAAGTCCGTTGAGGATGACACGAAGAGGATTCTTACGAACCTTGTTTGCCATCTCAGCAATCTTTATAGCACCCTCAGCAGCAGCAAAAGACTCATGGCCAGCCAAGAAAGCGAAACACTGTGTCTCCTCACGAAGCAGACGGGCTGCGAGGTTTCCGTGGCCCAGACCTACCTTACGGTCGTCAGCAACAGAACCTGGGATACAAAAAGCCTGCAAACCTACACCGATAGCCTCTGCACACTCTGCAGCAGTCTTGCATCCACGCTTGATAGCGATAGCTGCGCCGCAAACATATGCCCACTTGGCATTTTCGAAACAGATACGCTGGGTATCCTCACACATCTGATAAGGATCAACACCAGCCTCTTCGCAAATCTGATTCGCCTCTTCTACGCTCTTGATGCCCTCTGCGTTGAGAGCTGCAAGAACCTGCGCCTCGCGACGCTCCTGACTTTCATAACTTACTTTTCTAATCATAGTTCTGTTTCTCCTTATTATTCTTTACGTGGATCAATAGCTTTAACAACACCCTGCTCGGCAGTTGTACGTCCGTAGCTGCCTGTAAATTTCTTTACGGCCTCATTTGCGTCCATACCATTCTTGATTGCCTCCATCATCTTACCGAGATGAACATACTCATAACCACAAACCTGATTGTCCTTATCAAGGAACTGCTTTGTGATGTAGCCTTCTGTCAGTTCAAGGTAACGTGTACCCTTTGCCACTGTACCATAGAGGGTACCAGTCTGTGAACGAAGTCCCTTGCCAAGGTCCTCGAGACCTGCACCGATTGTAAGACCGCCCTCAGAGAAAGCACTCTGTGTACGTCCATAAACAATCTGAAGGAAAAGCTCACGCATTGCAGTATTGATAGCGTCACATACGAGGTCTGTATTCAACGCTTCAAGAAGTGTCTTACCTGGTAAGATTTCAGATGCCATTGCGGCAGAGTGAGTCATACCTGTGCATCCGATAGTCTCAACAAGAGCCTCCTGAATAATTCCGTCCTTTACATTAAGAGACAATTTGCAGGCACCCTGCTGAGGAGCACACCAGCCCACACCGTGGGTATAACCTGATATATCCTTGATTTCTTTAGCATAGACCCATTTTCCCTCCTCTGGAATAGGAGCAGGTCCGTGGTTTGGGCCTTTAGCCACAACACACATGTTTTTTACTTCTGTTGAATAAATCATAATTGTATTTTAATATTACACTGTATTTGTATTGAAAAAGCAATTTACCTATTGTTATCCAAAACCTTGGCAAAGGTATAAATTATTTTCCAAATGGCACCCATTTGTCGGAATTTTATACTTCAATTATTAATCTTTACATATCTGAAACATGCAGAAGACATAACGAAGTTGCATTTTTGCACAATGCAGTTGGCAATATGCCCCACAAAAGCATTATAAGAAAGACAAGTTTTTTAGTTTGTTGCTTAATTCTTCCGCCTTTGATTTTCGAATGGAAAGAGTTATAGTGCATGTATTGTCATACTCCTGTGAGACAATACGCGGCTCCATATTTTTTACGACTTTCATGACACTGTTCATCATAACGTACGGGAAAGTGAATTTTACAATATCCTCAACATATTTCTCTTCCACTTCGCAGTGTTCTATAGCATCAGCCGCCGCCGTACGATATGCAACGATCAGGCCACCCGTACCAAGGTTTACCCCTCCATAATAACGTATAACGACTATGAGAATATCCGTCAGGTCATTTGACAATATCTGTCCAAGAATAGGTTTGCCAGCCGTGCTGCTCGGTTCGCCGTCATCATTCGCCTTGAAGTCCAACTTCTCCGGTCCCAACATATAGGCATAGCAGACATGACGGGCATCATAATATTTCTTACGGTACTCCTGAACAATACGCTTTACATCTTCCACATCATCAACATGATGTGCAAAGGCAAGGAACTTACTTCGTTTCTCGCTATAAAAGCCCTCCCCTACTATATTCGTTATAGTTTTATATAAATCTTCCAACGTTATTCTTTGATTCTGTTATTATCACGTTTGTGTCAAATGAAAATACGGCTCTAGTCAGAACTAATTATACAAGTCTGTGCTGCACGCATCTAAACATCACCATCATCCTGCAGCATAAAGAAAATGGCGTGCCCTTAAACGTAACAAAAAAAAGAGGGACACGCCATTATATTTTAACTTCTACTCAAGATCGTGAATTACAAGTCCAGACCTGAGCTTTGGTTCAAACCATGTAGCCTTTGGAGGCATGATTTTACCACTGTCAGCAATATCCATAATCTGTTTCATTGTGACAGGATAAAGAGCCAAAGCCATCTTCATCTCACCTGAGTCTACGCGACGCTTCAGCTCGTCAAGTCCACGAAGTCCGCCTACGAAATCAATTCGCTTGTCTGAGCGGAAATCCTTTATGCCGAGAAGTTCGTCGAAGATGAGTCTGCTTGATACATCAACATCAAGTACTCCGATAGGATCTGTAGGATCGTAAGTCCCCTGACGTGCTGTCAGACTGTACCACTCTCCCTCAAGATACATCGAGAAATTGTGAAGTTCTGTAGGGCGATAATTGTCCTTACCCTTCTTCTCCACGATGAAGTTCTTGTCCAAAGCCTTCAGGAATTCTTCGGCCGTAAATCCGTTGAGATCTTTAACCACACGGTTGTAGTCAAGGATAGTAAGCTGTGAAGCCTGGAAGCATACAGCCATGAAGTAATTGTATTCCTCCTTGCCGGTGTGATTAGGATTCTGCTTTGCCTTTTCTGCGCCTACCAAGGCAGCTGCAGCCGAACGGTGGTGACCGTCAGCAATATATAGGGCAGGCATTGCAGCAAACTCGTCGGTAATGAGCTTCATATCTTCCTTATCAGAAATAACCCAGAACTTATGTCTGAATCCATCGATAGGTGCAATGAAGTAATATTCAGGCTCAGTTGCTGCATATCTGTTAATCAAGGCATTCAGCTTTTCATTGTCAGGATAAGCGAAGAAAACAGGTTCAAGGTTTGCATTATTAACGCGCACATGCTTCATTCTGTCCTCTTCCTTGTCACGACGTGTCAGCTCATGCTTCTTGATAGTGCCGTTCATGTAGTCTTCCACATAAGCGCCAACAACGATACCATACTGAGTCTTGCCGTTCATTGTCTGGGCATAGATGTAATAGTGTTCATCCTTGTCTTGAACGAGCCATCCGTTCTTCTGGAACTTCTTGAAGTTCTCGGCGGCTTTTTCATAGACACGAGGGTCATACTCACTTGTACCAGGAGCAAAGTCGATCTCAGGCTTTATTATATGATAAAGACTTTTCTCGTTGCTTCCAGCCTCAGCCCTCGCCTCCTCGGAATCGAGGACGTCATAGGGACGTGACTCCACCTGCTCCACAAGGTCTTTGGGAGGGCGAATTCCCCTAAAAGGTTTTACTGTTGCCATAGTATTATATAATTAGATTAAATGTTTATCTTATTATAACGGCTTACTTGTTCACCTGGAACTTTGTGCATCCGTCCTTGAAGAAAGCATTGATCTGTTTTGCAGCAGCGATACCGGCATTGATGTTAGCCTCAGCTGTCTGTGCGCCCATCTTCTTAGGAGTGCTGAAGTATCTGCCTTCAACCTTTTCTGCGAATTCTGCATTCATGTCAGGCATGATGTCTGTAACATACTTCAGGTCTGTACGCTCCTGGAGAAGCTGCAGAAGTTCAGGCTCATTGATAACCTCCTTACGAGCTGTATTGACTACAATACCATTCTTCTGCATCTTAGAAACGAGAGCAGCATTGATACTCTGCTTTGTCTCTGGAGTAGCAGGAATATGGAGAGAAACGACATCACAAGTGGAGAACAGCTCTTCCTGGTTCTCAACAGCGTGAACACCAGCCTCTTCAATAGCCTCCTTAGGGCAGAATGCGTCATAAGCATAGATGTCCATACCGAAGCCCTTGGCGATACGAGCCACATTGCGACCTACGTTACCAAAAGCGAGGATACCAAGTTTTTTCCCCTTGAGCTCAGTACCAGCCTTACCATTATAGAAATTACGTACAGCAAAAACGAGCAAACCGAAAACGAGCTCAGCCACGGCATTTGAGTTTTGTCCTGGAGTATTCTCCACAACTACACCCTTTTCCTTTGCATAAGCTGTATCAATGTTGTCGTAGCCGGCTCCTGCACGTACAACGATTTTCAATTCCTTAGCAGCATCAAGCACCTCAGGAGTAACCTTGTCGGAGCGCACGATAAGCGCGTCAACATTAGCTACAGCCTCAAGCAACTGTGCTTTGTCTGTGTATTTTTCAAGGAGCAGGAGTTCATGACCTGCATTTACCAACTCTTCTTTGATTCCAGTCACAGCCACTGGTGCAAATGGTTTCTCTGTTGCAATAAGTACTTTCATAGTGATTTATGTGTTAATAGTAAATACCGAGTTTGTCTCTAAAATAGATGAATCTATTAAGTCTCTTTTTTACCATTGTAATTAGAAACTTAATAGAGTCATCATATTTTCTTTATTATTAAAAGTTCTTTACTGATTAGTGCTGAGCTTCAAATTCCTGCATGCACTTAACAAGAGCCTTGACACCCTCAACGCTCATTGCATTGTAGCAACTTGCGCGGAAGCCACCAACTGAGCGGTGGCCCTTGATACCAACCATACCCTGAGATGTAGCAAACTCGAAGAATGGCTTCTCAAGCTCCTTGTACTCATCATTCATAACGAAGCAGATGTTCATCAAAGAGCGATCCTCCTTAGCTACTGTACCACGGAACAACTTGTTTCTATCGATTTCAGCATAGAGCAGTTCTGCTCTCTCGTGAGCTCTGCGATCCATTTCCTCTACGCCACCATTCCTCTTAATCCAACGAAGAGTCTCAAGAGCTGTATAGATAGGCAACACAGGAGGAGTGTTGAACATACTGCCCTTCTCAACATGTGTACGATAGTCGAGCATTGTAGGAATAACGCGATCAACCTTGCCCAAAGCCTCGTTCTTGACGATAACGAGAGTAACACCAGCCATAGAAAGGTTTTTCTGCGCACCGGCATAGATACAATCATATTTTGCCACGTCAACAGGACGGCTGAAGATATCAGAAGACATATCACCGATAAGTGGAACCGGAGCGTCAACATCCTTGCGCATCTCTGTTCCGTAAATGGTATTGTTTGTAGTTACATGCAAATAGTCAACATCAGCAGGACATGTCCAATCCTTAGGTATGAATGTAAAGTTTGCATCAGCTGAAGAAGCAACCTCAACAACCTCTCCGAAAAGCTTAGCTTCCTTTATGGCCTTCTTTGACCAAACACCCGTATTAAGGTAAGCGGCCTTCTTGGCAAGGAAGTTGTATGGTACCATACAGAATTCCAATGACGCACCTCCTCCGAGGAACAGAACAGAATAACCCTCCGGAACGTTCAGCAATTCCTTAACAAGAGCTTCAGCCTCATCAATAACAGGCTGGAAATCCTTTGCACGGTGGCTAATCTCTGCCAGCGACAAACCGCTGCCGTTAAAATCAAGAATCTGTTTTGCTGTGTTTTCAATCACCTCTCTTGGAAGTATTGAAGGTCCTGCATTAAAATTGTACTTTTTCATGTAGATAATGGTTTATATTATTAAATTGCATTGCGAAGTTACGCCTTTTATCTCTAACTGCCAAATATTTCTCTAGAGAAATTTATAAAACCCTTATTTTGACTGATATTCAGTATCAAGCAGACACTTAAACAAACAAATCCGTTTAGTTTTCAAAACTAAACGGATTCATATTTTTTGTAAGACTATTCTATTCAAATTTCGCCCCTCTCAGCAAAACGAGTTCAATATTCTTTCTTTTAGAAAGTTTTGGCTTCTTCCACACTCCCCCGGTGATTGCTATAGTTATCTTTTTGTCACGAGGAGCATTTTCAATTGCCTTCTGCAAATCTGAATATCGACCGTTTCCTGTCCTTGAAACATACACATCATATTCCTGGTAATGCGAGGCAAGTTCCGGCAGCTCTCTGCAAATGGCCTTGCAGAGAAGATGCGCCACTTGGTCTGCCCCATATATATTATAATGTGTATTGTCCTGTCTTCCTTGCGGAAGCGATGGTGTCTCTCCTGGAGCGAAAATCATATGGAGCTTCTTCGAGCCTTCCACCCCGAGTCTCTGTTCGAGGTCGTGGGTGATTTTGTTGGCGTCGATAAAGGCCACATTCATCTCCTTGGCCACACGATAGGGCGAGACGAGATATTCTCCATGAGTATCCTGGAGAACTTCTCCTTCCTTCAACCCTTTGCTTGAATTGTCACGCAGGTCGTCATCTGCCACGGCTGTGGCAGAACCGCTGAAATTGCGCCTTACGACACTGTTCATGAGAATCGGCACACCGCCCTTCTGACGAGTCTCCCTGACAAAGCGTCGCAGGTTTTCGTCAAATGTAGAGCCTGGTTCCGTGTGTCTCAGGGAATCCTTCTTCTCATCGTTGTGACCGAACTGGATTATGACATAGTCGCCTGGCATGATTTTCTCGAGTACCTTTCCCCATCTGCCTTCGTCGATGAAGCTCTTCGATGAGCGGCCGTTCACTGCATGGTTGTCCACGACTATGGCGTCGTCAAGATAGTTCATAAGCATCATGCCCCATCCACGCTCCTGCTTGTCACCGGAGATATCCTTGTTTGCCATTGTGGAATCCCCTATCATAAAGACGGTTCTCGTCTTGTCTGCTTTAAACGAGGACATGACAAGGATGAAGGACAGCAACAGAATGCCTACAGAATAGATTTTGCTCATTTTGCCAAATATGTTTCTACGAACCATTACTCCTTGACGATAGCGATAAGCTCATCGGGTGTAACCTGCTTCTGCTCACCGGTTTCCATATTCTTCAGCGTCACCACGCCGCTCTGCATCTCATTGTCACCAGCGAGGACAACAAACGGGATGTTGTTAGCGTTAGCATAGCTCATCTGTTTCTTCATCTTGGCCGAATCGGGGAACAACTCTGTCCTTATGCCGTTCTCACGCGCCTTGCAGAGAATTGGCAGACAATACTCAGTCTCTTTCTCTCCGAAATTGATGAAGAGCACCTGTGTATTTGTCGTTATCTCCTTCGGATAGAGATCGAGCGTGTTGAGCACGTCATATATGCGGTCTGCTCCAAACGAGATGCCCACTCCGCTTATTCCCGGCATTCCGAAGATTCCGGTAAGATTGTCGTAGCGTCCGCCACCGGTGATGCTTCCCATCGGCGTATCGAGCGCTTTCACCTCAAAGATGGCTCCCGTGTAATAGTTGAGTCCGCGGGCAAGCGTCAGGTCGAGCTGCAGCTCGTTCTTCAGTTCCACCTTTCCTGCAACTTCCAGTATAAAGCGCAGCTCCTCTATTCCCTTCATGCCGATTTCGGAGTCGGCAAGGAAGTTCCCCATAGTCTGAAGCTTTTCTGCATTCGTTCCCGACAACGAGATGACTGGCTGCAACTTGGCTATCGCCTCCTCGCTTATCCCGTCAGCTCGCAATTCTTCGTTCACCTTGTCGAGTCCTATCTTGTCAAGCTTGTCTATCGCAACGGTGATGTCCACAATCTTGTCTGCCTCACCCACGATTTCGGCGATGCCCGAAAGCAGCTTACGGTTGTTTATCTTTATCTGCACACGTATTCCAAGACGCTGGAACACGGTGTCCATTATCTGCACCAGCTCCACCTCATTCAGCAGGGAGTCACTGCCCACAATGTCGGCGTCGCACTGGTAGAACTCTCTGTACCTGCCCTTCTGCGGACGGTCTGCCCTCCACACCGGCTGTATCTGATAGCGCTTGAACGGCAGCTGTATCTCGTCGCGGTGCATCACCACAAAGCGTGCAAACGGCACGGTGAGGTCATAGCGCAAGCCCTTCTCGCAGATTTTTGAAGAAAGGGCAACTGAGTTCCTGGCTTTCAGCTGCTCGTCTGTCACCTTGCTCAGATAGTCTCCGCTGTTCAGCACTCGGAAGAGCAGTTTGTCGCCCTCTTCTCCATATTTCCCGAGCAGCGTCTGTAGTGTCTCCATTGCCGGCGTCTCTATCTGACGGAAGCCGTAGAGTGAATATACAGAGCGTATTGTGTCGAATATATAATTTCTTTTCGCCATTTCCACCGGTGAAAAGTCACGCGTCCCCTTTGGTATTGACGGTTTGTTCATCTTTCTTTTCCTTTGTTTATTTCCTTACGATTGTCTGGTCGCGGTCCGGACCTATAGAGATTATCTTTATCGGTGTCTCGAGCTCTGCCTCTAGGAATTCTATATAATCCTTGAAGGCCTTCGGGAACTGCTCTTCGCTTGTAAAGCGTGTCATGTCTGTCTTCCATCCCGGCAGTTCCTTGTATACAGGCTCGATGTCGTGCTCGATGTCATACGGGAAGTCGCGTGTCTCCGCCCCGTTCTTGCGGTAGGCCACACAAGCCTTTATCATGTCAAAGCCGTCGAGCACATCGCTTTTCATCATAATCAGCTGCGTCACTCCGTTTATCATGATGGCGTAGCGCAGGGCCACAAGGTCTATCCATCCGCAACGGCGCTCACGTCCTGTCACTGCTCCATACTCATGGCCCAGTGCACGGATTTCGTCGCCCGTCTTGTCAAACAGCTCCGTAGGGAACGGTCCTGCTCCCACTCGTGTGCAATATGCCTTCATGATTCCATACACCTCGCCTATCTTGTTCGGTCCGATGCCCAGTCCCGAGCAGGCTCCGGCACATATTGTGTTTGATGAAGTGACGAACGGATAGCTTCCGAAATCCACGTCGAGCATCGTACCCTGTGCGCCCTCGCAGAGGATGTCCTTGCCGGAACGTAACACCTTGTTTATTTCATGCTCCGAGTCCACGATTTCAAACTGGCGCAGGTATTCAACTCCTTCCATCCATGTCTTCTCCACATCCGTGATGTCATAGTCCGTGTAGCCCAGATTTTTCAGCATCTCCTCGTGGCGAGCCTTATGCTGTGCGTATTTCTCCTCGAAATTCTCGAAGATGTCACCCACTCTGAGTCCGGTCCTCGAAATCTTATCCGTATATGTCGGACCGATACCCTTGCCTGTCGTACCCACCTTATTCTTGCCCTTGCGTGCCTCGTATGCAGCGTCAAGCAATCTGTGTGTAGGCATGATGAGATGCGCCTTCTTCGAAATCTTCAGGCGCTTTGTCAATGGATGACCGCTCTTTTCCAGATCCTTGGCCTCTGCCATGAAGAGGTCCGGAGCGAGCACCACTCCATTGCCTATGATATTCGTCTTTCCGCCCTGGAAAATACCTGACGGGATGCTGCGGAGTACATATTTCTGTCCTTCGAACTCCAGTGTGTGTCCGGCATTCGGACCGCCCTGGAAACGTGCAATAACATCATACTTCGGTGTCAATACGTCCACTACTTTTCCTTTTCCTTCATCGCCCCACTGCAAGCCGAGCAAGACGTCTACTTTTCCTGTTTTCATATATAATTATGTTTTTATATTTCTTGCTTTATGACATTGAGAAAACCTTCAAGGCAGCATTTCCCAGACAGGGGTTCCGCCTTTTGCCCACAAAAATACTATTTTATTTTGGTTCGGCATAAATTTATATTGTATTTTTATCAATAAAAAAGTATATTTGGATTTTACCCCACTCCTGTGCCGCCTTATCCCTGTCCGGGCTCCAGTCTTTTCAATGCCGACTCCACTATCTTCTTCTGCATTCCGCCCAGGGAGGCGAACACACCGAGACAGTTATTTGCGGCGTGCCTCACTCCTGCCGACTCGTCCGACAGGGCCGTGACGGCCTGGTCCACGAACTCGTTCACATCCCGGTCTGCCGGCTTCGCTCCGCGTCTGAAGAGCCCTGCCAGCATGTTGTAACCGCACACCTGCGCCAGCGTATCCGCTGAGGCCAGCCAAATGAAGGCATAATCCGAAGCACCCTCCACATATTGGAAGAGATTATAGGCAGCATACTCCGCTATTTCCTGCGTGGTTGTCTGCTCCAGCCATACCGTCATCATCTCTCCATCCATGCGTCCGGCGGGCATGATAAGCGTGGACAGTATCTTGCACTCCCTCACGTTCTCTTTCCACAGAGCGGCTGCCAGCTCATAGTCCTTGCCGTATTCTTCCGCCCATCCGCGCAGCACCGGGAAGCCCACTCCCCAGTTCAGGTATCCTCCTATGCCCTTCTCCCTCATCGATGCCGAAGCCACTCCGTTCATCCGCAAGGAGAAATTGCGCTTTATCTTCTTTATCGTTTCCTGTACTTCCAATTGTTCCATGAATATATGTTTTTGTTACAGTGCCGCATAGTCCCTGCCGTACCTCAACATCTGCTGCGTGTAAGTTTCAGAATAGTCCACCTCCACGTCCGTCACGTTGCCCTCGGCATCCGTCACGGGCTTCATCACAGGGTTGATGAACCCCTTGTACGGTGCGAGGTTGAGCCTGTTGTAGCGATCAAGGATTTCCCTGTGCAGCTCCTCGTCCACCTTCACTCCATATTTTTCCACCATGCTGCGTGCCGCCTCGTAGTCGCCCTCGCTCTTTATCCTCTGTATCTCAGCGAGCAGACGGGCGAAGAGTGTGCGCAGACGGACATAGTCGTTGATTCTTACGTAGGTCTTGCCACCGTCCTTATACATCTCCACCACGCCTTCCGGCTTTCCCTTCTCGTAGCACCAGCGGGCAATGAGCGCCCTGTTCCTCATGTGAGCCTCCTCTATCCTGTTGCCCGGCTTTATCCTCACGAGTTGGGTCAACAATCCATTCAGCATATAACTGTAATAAGCTGACTTATAGGCTTCCGCCGAATCGAGCAGTCCCAACTCAAGCAGTTTCATGTCTGCCATATAATACAGTCCGAAGAGATCTGCCCTCGCCTCCTCTATTGTGCTGCTGTATGATTTCAGCGCATCTGGCGTAACGCCGTCGAGGAGTCTTCCACTGCCGTGCCCCAGACATTCATGCAGGTCGGTGTGCAGGTCGTCACACTTGTCACCATACTTGTCTATAAGCTCTCTCATTCCTGCGTCCTGGATATATTCCTCCCTGAACCCGTTGCCTCGCGCCGCCTCGTTATAGGCGTGTATGAGATTGCTGATGGTAACGCTCTTGCTGCCATGCCTTGCCCTTATCCAATCGGCGTTGGGCAGATTGATGCCGATGGCGGTAGAGGGATATTCGTCGCCTCCAAGCATTGCGGCACGCACCACGTGGGCCGTCACGCCATTCACCTTTTCCTTTCTGAACCGCGGATCCACGGGCGAATGGTCTTCAAACCACTGGGCGTTGTCGCTGATCTTCTTCGTGCGCAGTGTGGCGTCGTTGTCCTTGTATTCCACGATGCTCTCCCACGAGCCCTTCAACCCGAGCGGGTCGCCATACACTTCTATGAAGCCGTTCACGAAATCTATTTCCGCCTCATGCTCCTTCACCCATTCGATGCAATATTCATTGAACAGGCGCAAGTTTCCTGTCTCATAATACTTTATAAGTGTGCCGATATATTTCTTCTGCGCTTCGTTTTCCGCCACTTCCTGTGCTTTTCTGAGCCAGCAGACGATATGTCGGATTGCATTGCCGTAGAGTCCGTCTTGCTTCCATCTTCTCTCCTCGATGCTTCCTTCAGAGGTCTTCACGAGCGTGGAGTTCAGCCCGTACGACAGCGGCTCCGGATCATTCGTATCTGCCTGTCTCTTGTAGTAGTCCTCAACTTCCCGCTGCGTCAGCCCGTCGTAGAAATTGCATGCCGACTCCTTAACCACATCCACCCCGTCGTCCACATTCACGCGCTTGGCCATGAAGCCGGGGGTGAACATAGCGTCGTGCAGTTCGTCGAGCAGGCTGTCGGCGGTCTGCCCTGCGGCGAGCGGCAGACTGTCTGCCGGCACGGCCTTCACAGCCCTGCGGAAGAAGTCTTCCGAAAAACCAGTCTCAAACTTCTCGCATCCGTAGTGGTGGTGTATTCCGTTGGAAAACCACACACGCTTGAGATATAGCGTAAGTGCCTCAAAGTCCTCCCTCTCGCCCTCCGTCGGGGGGTAGCCGGTATAAACAGCCTCAAGGGTCTTCCTTATCCTGAGGTTGTATTTGCCGAACTGGTCGAACGTGATGTCCCTGCCCCAAAGTGTCGCCTCGGAGAGGTAATAAACAAATTCCTTCTGTCTGCACGACAGTCCTTCAAAGCCGTCCAGCCTGTATCTGAGCATCTGTATGTCGGCAAAGCGCTCATAGCTGCAATTGTTATTCTCCATATTTTTTTGTTTTTTAGTTGATCCGACGTCTCCCTCAAAAAAACAAAACTTCTAAAACAAGCAAAACCTTTCATTCATACAGTTTCATTTGTTTCGGAAGTTTCGTTTATCTGTCCATCTCATTATTCAATATCCGTTTATGCCTCCATGCTGTCGCCATTGCCAACCGCCTCTTCGCTGCGGATAGGCTCAGGCACCTTCATGCATCCGGGCCGAGGGGCCGAGGAGAGCTTGTACTGCCTTGGAGTCACTCCCTCGAAGCGGTAGAATGCGGCATAGAAAGACTGCCGGTTGGCAAAGCCCACCATGCTGCTGATGTCCTCCATCGTCAGCGCTGCATATTTATCGTCCTTGAGCAGCAGCATCGCCTCGGACACTCTGTATCTATTGACGAAAGTGGTGTAGTTCATGCCGAAGCGTACGTTGAGCACAGCCGACACATACCTCGTGTTCGTACCGATGTCGATAGCCAGACGCTTGGCCGAATAAGATTTCTCCTTATACATCTTCTTGTTCCCGATACAGTCCACAATCCTGTCCATCAGCATATCCATCAGTTCAGGATTGACGAGATTGAGATAGGTCACTTCCTTCTCTTTCTTCTCTCTGATATTATACTTTGCCATATACCTATTTATAAATCTTCTACCCGATTCTTCACGTCGGGTTCCTGCTACAATTCTTTTTCTTGATGCAAAGGTAATACAATTCATGTTGAGAATAAAATTATTTTATATTTTTTTTGAGATAATGTCAAATACGGTAACTACTCAGCACCCCCACAGCATAAGATAGTCAACGGAACTCGTTAATAAT
>USSF01000057.1 GCA_900557405.1 uncultured Prevotella sp. | reverse complement strand
TGCCGGAACCTTGGCTCTGATGGATGCCGGTGTTCCGATGAAGAAGCCTGTATCCGGTATCGCAATGGGTCTTATCAAGAACCCGGGCGAGGACAAGTATGCCGTATTGAGCGATATCCTCGGCGACGAGGACCACTTGGGCGACATGGACTTCAAGACCACTGGTACGAAGGACGGACTGACTGCCACACAGATGGATATCAAGTGTGACGGACTGAGCTTCGACATCCTTGAGAAGGCTCTTATGCAGGCCAAGGAAGGTCGCGAGTACATCCTGGGCAAGCTCACCGACACTATCGCTGAGCCACGTGCCGAACTGAAGCCACAGGTGCCACGCATCGAGGCATTCGATATTCCTAAGGAGTTCATCGGAGCCGTAATCGGCCCGGGCGGAAAGATTATCCAGCAGATCCAGGAGGAGTCTGGTGCTACGGTAACCATCGACGAGACCGACGGCGTGGGTAAGGTTCAGGTAAGTGCTCCGAACAAGGATAGCATCGACAAGGCCATCGGCAAGATCCGCGCTATCGTTGCCATTCCTGAGGTTGGCGAGGTTTACGACGGAACTATCCGTTCGGTGATGCCTTATGGTTGCTTCGTGGAGATCATGCCTGGCAAGGATGGTCTGCTCCATATCTCGGAGATTGACTGGAAGCGTCTTGAGACCGTTGAGGAGGCTGGCTTGAAGGAAGGCGACAAGATTAAGGTGAAGCTCCTTGAGATTGACCCTAAGACCGGCAAGTACAAGCTCTCACACCGTGTGCTCATCCCGAAACCGGAGGGCTACGTAGAGCGTGAGCGCCGTCCGCGTCCTGAGCGTGGCGAGCGTCGTCCTCGTCCAGAGCGCGGTGAGCGCCGTCCACGTCCTGAGCGTGGCGAGCAGCGCCGTTTCGAGCATCGCGGAGGCGAGCAGAACAACGATTTCCATGATCCGATGGCTGAGCGTGAGCCTAAGGATTTCAATGATTCGTTGGATCATTTGGATTAAGGAAACACGGAAACCCAGAAACCCAGAAACCCAGAAACCCACCCTGGCCCTCCCAAAGGGAGGGAAGGGAGATTACCTTTAAGTAATATATAAGGTGGAAAGGGGTGGCTATAAAATAAAAAGTCCCCACAGCATGTTTGTTGCTGTGGGGACTTTTTGTCGGTATGGGGTGACGGGTGGAGCCGTATAATCCTATATGAGATGTTCAATCCAATGTTCTGGGGTTACGACGAATTTCTCCTTCACGTCGTAGGCGGTCTCAAAGGAAACGGGAAATTTCGTGTTGCTGCGTCGTGGATTCCATTTCATCTCGAACAGCGAGAACTGACCGTCGCATTCCTCGATATAGTCAATCTCCTGCTGTGTGGTGGTGCGCCAGAAATAACTGTTGGCATACCGGTTGGAATATTGGTTTGTCTTGATTCGTTCGCTTATTATGAAATTCTCCCACAGGGCTCCTGTATCTTGACGGAGTGAGAGAGGGGCGAAGTTGTTCAGTATGGCATTCCTCACACCATTGTCGTAGAAATATATCTTCTTGCTCTTTTTGAGTTCCGTGCGTAGATTCCGGTTGAAAGCACTGAGCTTGAATATGATGTAGCATTTTTCCAGCAGGTCTATGTATTTTTCTACTGTTTTGTTGTCAGTTCCTACGATTTGCGCAATTTCATTATACGACACTTCACTGCAGACTTGTAGGGCGAGTGCTGTGAGAATCTTGTTGAGCAAAGTAGGGCGGCGCACGCTGTCGAGCGACAGCAAGTCTTTGTATAGATAGCTTCCGGCCAGATTCGTCAGCAGCTCCTTTGCATCCTCTGCATGCGTTATTATATCGGGATACGACCCGAATATAAGTCTCTGCTCAAGTGTCTGATTCACTTTCATCAGTCCTTGGCTGTTGAGAATCTCTGCTGTGGATATCGGGAAGAGGTGATATTCAAACTTGCGTCCTGTCAATGGTTCGTTTAGTTTGTCTTGCAGTTCGAACGATGATGACCCCGTGACGAGCAACTGTACGTCTGGGAAATTATCCGTTATGAGTTTCAATGTCATGCCGATATTCTCCACTCTCTGTGCCTCATCTATCATTACAATCCTGTTGTTTGCGATGAGAAGGCGCAGATTTGCGATGTTTGTATTGCTGAGCATGTCCCTTGTCTCTGGTTCGTCGCAGTTCAGTTGCAGGGTCGGCAGATTCTGTTTGTCGATAATCATTCTGAAGAGGGTGCTCTTTCCGACCTGCCGTGCTCCGATGACGATTATCGCTTTGCCGGCAAACATCCTTGTCTCGATTTTTTCCTGTAGCTGTCGTATTATCATAAATGTTAGTTTTGATAATGCAAAGATAAGAAAATAACGGCTAATCCCAAAATTCTATATAACTTTTGGGATTATAA
Organism: uncultured Prevotella sp.; assembly: GCA_900557405.1. GTDB lineage: Bacteria > Bacteroidota > Bacteroidia > Bacteroidales > Bacteroidaceae > Prevotella. The sequence goes on along the minus strand of USSF01000057.1, from coordinate 12,235 downwards.
TCCTAAAAATATATGGAATTTTGGGATTAGCCGGATTTGCTATGTAAAGTTATACCAAATCTTTTGTGAGGGTATTCACTTTACCCTCACCACCTGTAATGCCGATAAACAGGGGCTTTTGGGTGTTTTGGTGAGGGCGTGAGGGTAAAATGAGGGAAAAAAACTTTTTCTGTTTTTATTCCTACTTTTTCTTCGGTTTGCGTCTTGCCCAACCCTCTTCGCTGAAGTCAGGCTCCTCGCCTACGAGCTTCACGTTGTTGCCTTTGAAGAACTGGCGCCAGTCGTTGGTGTTGCCGTTGTCGTCGATGCCGCCGTTGAAGCTGTCGGTGTCGAAAGCTTTCGGGGCAGCGTTCCTGCGCTTGGATTTCTTCTCGAACTTGTCAAAATTGTCGGTTTCATCGTATTTATTGCCACGGCGTGAAGACTTCTCCTGTCCTCTGCCGCCGGATTTTCCAGAACCTCTGCTGTCTCTTGACGATGAGCGGCGCGATGGTTTGCCTGTGTCGTCGGCGTCGTTGCAGCGCACGTCGCGCCCCTTGTATGTCGTTCCGTCGATGGCACGCATCACTTTCTGTGCGTCCTTCTCCGGCACTTCGATATAGCAGAAACGCTCCAGCAGGTCGATGTGGCCCACTTCCTGGCGGCCACGCATGTTGCGGTTGAGGAACTGCATTATCTCGCCCGGATAGAATCCGTCTTTCTTTCCCAGATTGATGAAGAGCTTCTGGTATCCGGCTTCGGCCTTGCGCGGTTCCTTGCGCTCGCCGCGCTTCCTGCTGCCGTCGCGGTCTTTGCGGTCGCCCTTGCCCGATGCCGATGGCGGCAGAATCTCCGGAGCGTCGGCGTAGTAGGCAAGGAACTTGCCGAATTCCATGCTCACTATCTTCTTTATGATGTCCTCCTTGTCGATGTATTCAAAGTAGCGGTTGATGTCGGCCATGAACGGTTCAATCTCCTCCTCGTTCACGTCGGTCTTCACTATCTGGTCCATCACCTTGTAGAGCTGCTTCTTGCAGATTTCCTCTGCCGACGGGATTTTCCCTTCCACGAAACTCTTCTGTATCACCTTCTCAATGGCGCGCATCTTGCCGCGCTCGCGGGTGTGGATGATGGAGATGGATGTGCCGTTCTTTCCGGCGCGTCCCGTTCGTCCGCTGCGGTGAGTGTAGCTCTCGGTGTCGTCGGGCAGACCGTAGTTTATGACGTGCGAGAGGTCGTCCACGTCGAGTCCGCGCGCCGCCACGTCGGTGGCCACGAGGAGCTGCGTCAGATGCTGGCGGAACTTCTGCATCGTCAGGTCGCGCTGCTGCTGCGAGAGGTCTCCGTGGAGCGATTCGGCGTTGTATCCGTCGTGTATGAGCTTGTCGGCAATCTCCTGCGTCTCGCGTTTTGTGCGGCAGAAGATGATGGCGTAGATCTTGGGGTAGAAGTCCACGATGCGCTTCAGGGCGAGGTATTTGTCCTTGGCGTTCACCATATAATATATGTGGTTAACGTGTTCGGCACCCTCATTGCGGCTGCCCACCACGATTTCCTTTGCGTCGTGCAGATAGTTCTGTGCAATCTTCTCGATCTCCCTGCTCATGGTGGCAGAGAAGAGCAGCGTGTTGCGGTCCTCGGTCTGTATGCCGTCGAAGATTTCGTTGATACTGTCGGAGAAACCCATGTTGAGCATCTCGTCCGCCTCGTCGAGCACCACGTTCTTCACGTTGTCGAGTTTCGCCGCCCCGCGGTTCATCAGGTCGATGAGTCGTCCTGGCGTGGCCACGATCACCTGTGCTCCGTGGCGCAGGGAGTGTATCTGGTTCTGTATTGATGTTCCTCCGTATACGGGCACTACGTTGAGTCCGTTGATATACTTGCCGAAGTCGTTCAGATCATCGGATATCTGCAGGCACAGCTCTCTTGTCGGTGATAGGATGAGGGCCTGTGTGGAGCGGTCGTTTGGGTCGAGCTTCTGTAATACGGGTATGCCGTATGCCGCGGTCTTGCCCGTTCCGGTCTGAGCCAGGGCAACCACGTCGTTTTTGTTTCCGAGCAAATAGGGGATTACTTCTTCCTGTACGGGCATTGGATGTTCAAAGCCCAGTTCTGTGATGGCGCGGCGAATCTCTTCGCTGACACCAAGTTCTTCAAATGTCTTCAAATTAAATAAAATGTTAATGATCTTGTTCCTCCTCCTGTTGGGAACATTTATAAATTCGGGCGCTAAGTTACTAATAATTTGTGAATTACACACTATTATCAGCTTGTAATGATAATATTAAAGTTGAAAAACACTAAATAATGCCCCGATATGGCGGTTATTTATGCGGAAATGGTTATTTTTGCAGTTATGATTAAAGTTAGGATTATAAACAGAGGGCACCATCCGCTGCCCGAGTATGCCACACCGCAGAGTGCGGGCATGGATTTGCGCGCCAACATCGACGCACAGATTGTGTTGAAACCCATGCAGCGAATGCTCATCCCCACGGGACTCTATATGGCGCTGCCGCCAGGTTATGAGGCGCAGGTGAGGCCCAGAAGCGGACTCGCACTGAAGTATGGCGTCACCGTGCTGAACACACCTGGCACAATAGATGCCGACTACAGGGGCGAGGTGAAGGTGTTGCTCGTGAATTTTTCTGATACGGAGTTCGTGGTGAACGATGGCGAGCGCATAGCCCAGATGATCATCGCAAAGCACGAAAACGCCGATTTCATCGAAGTTGAGGAGCTCGACGAGACGGAGCGCGGCGCCGGAGGATACGGTCATACGGGAGTGAGATGATTATAAGAAGACATTGCTATATACTGGCGGTTGCGGCAGCTGCATTGCTTGCAGCCTGCGGCACGGGTAGGACTGGCACGAAGGTGACGGCCCGGGACGGCAGTGCGTCTGCGCCGAAGGAAACCACGGCCGGCGACACGCTGGACTACAACACCAAGCTGCGCTTGCGCTACTTCTATGAGGAGGCGGCAAACCAGCAGGCACTGGGCAAATACGATGTGGCATACGAACTGCTGCAGCACTGCAAGAACATTGCGCCGGATGCCGCCGAGGTGTATTTCGCCCTCTCGTCTTATGACAGGGACCTGAACTCAAACGCCATGGCAATCAATGATATAAAGCGCGCGGCGGAGCTGTCGCCCGAAAACTCCACATACCAGGAGCAGCTTGCCATGACATATATCGCCACGAAGGACTACCCCAATGCCATAAAGGCGTACGAAAAGCTGTATTCATCGAATCCCGACCGCACCGACGTGCTCGAAATCCTGCTCTCGCTCTACGGGCAGAAGAAGGACTACGCAAACATGCTTGCCACGGTGGACCGCATGGTGAGCGCCGACGGCGAGAGCGAGCAGACCGTGCTTACGAGGATGCACATCTACTCGCTGCAGGGCAAGAAGAAGGAGGAGTTCAACACGCTGAAGCGTTTCGTGGACCGTTATCCCAACGATATGTCGTATCAGGTGATGATGAGCAACTGGCTACTGCAGAACGGAGAGAAGCAGAAAGCGTTCGACATACTGCAGAAAGTGCAGAAGACAGACCCGCAGAATGTGCAGGCAAAACTGTCGATGATTGACTATTATCGTGCAGAAAACCTCGATTCCATCGCAAGAAAGATGGAAGAAGGGTTGCTCACGAACCCGCATACGTCGACCGATACGAAGGTGTCGATAATACGAAGTGTGATAGCCAACAACGAGGCGAGCGGCGGCGACAGCACCAAGGTCCTCTCCCTCTTCCGCAACATTCTCGCCGGAAAACAGGAGAATGCAGACCTCGCTGAGCTGTATGTGGCATATCTCTCGCTCAAGAAGATGCCGGAGGACAGCATCGTGGGCGGACTGAAGCGCATCCTCGAGATTGCGCCCGACAACAAGGGGGCAAGAATAGAACTCCTGCGCACCCTGTGGGGGAAGATCGGAAACGATGAAATCATAGAAATCAGTAAGCCCGGGGTGGAGTATAATCCCGATGAAATGGCGTTTTATTACTTTCTCGGCTTCGCCTACATACAGAAAGATGACGACGACAATGCCTTTGACATTTTCCGTAAGGGAGTGGCACAGGCCACTGACAGCAGCGAACCGTCACTCGTGTCGGGCATGTACTCCTACATCGGCGACATATATCATCAGCGCGGACAGATAGAGGAGGCGTACGCCGCATTCGACAGCTGTCTGCAATGGAAAGAGGACAACGTGGAGTGCATGAACAACTATGCCTACTTCATCAGCGTGGACGGCGGCGACCTCTCGCGTGCCGAACAGATGAGCTACAAGACCATCAAGGCGCAGCCTACCAACAGTCTGTATCTCGACACCTATGCATGGGTACTCTTCCAGGAGAAACGCTATGCCGAGGCGCAGATATACATCGAACAGGCTGTGGCTAATGACTCCACAAACAGCTACGTGCAGCTTGAACACGCCGGCGACATATATATAATGCTCGGGGAGACCGACAAGGCTATCGACTACTGGCGAAGGGCTATCCAGGCCGGCGGCGACGCCAAGGCGATAGAGCGGAAGATAAGGCTGAAGAAGTATATCCCCTGATGTCAATACAAATATACTCATAACATAAAAAAGATGAAACTGAACAAGAAAATACTCGTTTTCACCGTATCTGCAGCGGCAATTCTCGCCCTTGCATCATGCGGTACGAAGAAAGCCGTGACAGGCGGAACGGCGGCAAACACGGTTGCCACAGGCAAGGCACATGATGCCTCGAAGAAGAATGATGCGAAGACCGCAGTGGTGAAGGGCCCCTCGATAGAACAGATAAACTATCTCAGAAGGGTGAACGACAATGCCGTTTATGTGCAGAACATCGTTTCAAAGGTGAAGTGCACCATAAACACGGGCAGAAACGACATCTCCGTGGGCGGTTCGCTGCACATGAAGAAGGATGCCGTTATACGCATCCAGATTACTCCGTTCGGACTTATGGAAGCGGGAAGGCTGGAGTTCACGCCCGACTACGTGCTCTTCGTGGACCGTATTCATAAGGAATACTTCAAGGCGACATATTCCGACGTGGATTTCCTGCAGCAGAACGGACTCGATTTCTATGCCCTCCAGGCACTGTTCTGGAACCAGCTTTTCGTGCCCGGAATGCAAAAAACATCGGATTCATCGCTTAAAAACTTCACGGCGAACCTTACGGGGACACCTCAGACCGACGTGAAACTCACCCATGGAAAGATGGATTATGTATGGTCTACCGACAGCAAGACGGCACTCATAAAATCCCTCAACGCCAGATATTCGGGCGCAGGAATGGGAGCAAACACCTCCGTCACGTGCAGTTATGCAGCTTTCAAGGCTCTCGGCTCAAAGCAGTTCCCCACCGACATCACGCTCACAATGAACTCAAAGGCGGTGAAAAACTCCAGCAAAATGATGATTCGTCTGCAGCTCAACGGAATCTCCAACGAGGGCGGATGGGAGGAAAAAACATCGGTTTCATCGAAATATAAACAGGTCAGCGTGCGCGAAGCGTTCGGAAAACTGGGCAACCTGTAATATTACGCTGACCATTGGCTGATGGATAAAAGTCTGCAAATCGCAGGTGACGTTCAAACGGACATATAAACAACAAATACTGATTAATAAAAGACAGGCAAACAGAAAGGACCTGACAACAAGATGAGAAGGATTCTTATGCTGATGATGGCGCTGACCATCGTTTCTCTCGCAAACGTTGAAGTTGAGGCTCAGACCAAGCGAAACAACAAGCCGGCAGCGGTGAACCGCTCCCGGACAAATGCCCAACGCAGGAACACCGGCACGAAGTCGAAACCTGCGGCAAAGGGGCATGGCCGGACCAGAAAGAATGCTCCGGCAAAGGGCACCGCAAGGAAGAAGTCCGCCGCTAAGGGCGGAAAGAAAGCGAACTATTCCACAGCCGAGATTCGTGGACTGCAGAACCAGCGTTCTGCCGTGCAGAAGAAGATAAAGGAGCAGGAGCGCCTGTTGAGGGCGAACAAGGCCGACGTGAAGAAGCGTCTCGGCGACCTGCTCGCCATAAACAGCGAGATAGACCAGCGCCAGAAGTCCATCGAAGGCATACAGACCGACATCCATCACATCGAGGGGAACATCACGTTGCTCCGTTCGCAGCTCGCCTCGCTTGAGCAGCAGCTCGAGGAGAGGAAGGCAAACTACATCAAGTCCATGCGCTATCTGGCAAGGACGCGCACGATACAGGACAAGCTCATGTTCATATTCAGTGCGAAGAGTCTCACGCAGATGTACCGCCGCCTGCGCTTTGTGCGCGAATACGCCGCATACCAGAAGGCGCAGGGCGAACTGGTGAAGTCTAAGCAGGACCAGATAACCCACAAGCACAAGCAGCTGGAGACTGTGAGGGGCGAGAAGAACAACCTGCTCTACAAGGGACAGCAGGAGAAGGCTGCACTGCAGGGCAAGCAGACCGAGCAGCAGCAGATGGTGAATTCGCTGCAGAAGCAGCAGAAGACGATACAGGTAATCATTGATGACCAGAAGAAGAAAAATGCCGCTCTCAACGCAAAAATCGACCAGCTCATAGCCATAGAAGTGGCTAAGGCAAAGGAGCGTGCTGAGGCGGAAGCAAGGCGGAAGGCGGCTGCGGCAGCCGAGGCTAAGCGCAGGCGCGAAGCTGAACTCGCCCGCAAGAAAGCTGAAGCCGAGGCAGCGGCAAGGGAAAACGCGCGCAGGGTGCAGGAGGCTAAGGAGCGCGAGGCTCGTTTGAAGGCTGAAGCGGCAAAAGCGGCAACGGAGAAGCGTGATGCCGAGGCTCGTGCAAGGGCTGAACAGGCGGCACGCAAGGCTGAGGCCGACCGTGAGGCGGCTGAGCGCAAGGCTGCCGTGGACAAGAGACGCCATGAGCAGGAAGTGGCTAAGGCGAAGACAGAAAGTGAGCGCGTGGCTAACGTGAGCAGCGTGGACCTTGCCCTGAGCCGTAATTTCGAGAGCAACCGCGGGCGTCTGCCGATGCCTATCACGGGCAGCTATCGCATCGTGAGCCATTTCGGACAGTATAACGTGGCGGGACTGAGAAACGTGCAGCTCGACAATAAGGGTATCAACATCCAGGGCGGATCGGGTGCCACTGCCCGAGCCATCTTCACTGGTGAAGTAAGTGCCGTATTCGGATTCGACGGCAGCATGGTGGTTATGGTGCGCCACGGAAGCTACATCTCCGTATACTGCAATCTCCGTTCTGTCAGCGTGCATCGCGGCCAGCACGTAAGCACCCGTCAGGCGCTCGGCACGGTGGGAGCCGACAATGTGCTCCAGTTCCAGCTGCGCAAAGGCACCGCAAAACTCAACCCCGAGGCATGGCTCGGCAGATAGAAACCGCAGAAATGCTGTTAATATAGGTTAAGAATATATCTGTGGATATTACAAAAACCGCCAAAAGCTTTTCTTCAAGAGGAAAAAGCTCTATATTTGCGGTGACAATATTCAAAAATGAATGTATGGCTTGGCACTTTAAGACTACCTGTAAACGGTTTTTCTATACAAGTCGAAGCATTGGCATACATATAAAGTCCGATTATGACATATCCCCGAACAGGGAAAAAACAAAAACAATTGGATTAATTCCTACCCGATAAAACATATATTTAATAATAAATTTTTTAGCTTTAGTATTGTTATTGGAACATTCTGAAATTCTGATCGTGAGATTCGACTTCAGCAATGTTCCTTCTTTTTATTCCTTTAAGTGAGGGATAAAGCATGAAATGCAAAAAATCCGCTTCAGCTCCCTTGTTATATAATGTAGCCGAAGCGGATTCCTTATAGTATATTATCATCCTTCTTTTCAGACAGGAGGATAACGCAGTGTCTTGGCGCTTATCTTACTACCTTCCGTCCTCCCACGACATACACTCCCTTGCCGAGCCTGTCCATATCCTTGCCAACATATCTGCCGTCAAGGGTATATATCCTCTGCTCATTGTCCGCTGCTGTCGTCTCCACCTCTGCTGCATCGATTCCACTCGTGCCGCCGTCGAGTTCCGGGGTTTCTACGATGTTGGGGAACTTGCCCCAATCTGTATTTGCAGCAAAGGCAGCCTTGGCCCCCACAGGAACGTACAGCGTCCAGTTCGGGGCCTGTGGCAATTTGCCGGGGAAGAGTTTGCCGCCTTTTTTGCCTGAAATGTATTCAGGTGGGGTCATGCGGTTGATATAGAAATTCTTCGGCATATACAGATTATCATTGTCAAGCTTTATCCTGAAGCATATGCTTCCCACCTTTGACAGGGTGGAAGGCAGATGGATGTCTCCCGTCACGGTGGCCTCATAGAATGCCCCGCTGTTTATCTCTTCCACGCCCTCCGGTATGATGACATCGCCGTTTATCGTGGCATCCATGAAACATTCGGAGTCCATATAGCGCAGGGTGGAAGGAAGGTCGAGGCTATAGAGGAACGAACCGCCAAACGCCTTCATGCCGATACGCTCCAGTCCTTCGGGGAGGCGCACCCAGTTAAGGTGCGACTGCTGCAGCCTTACGGTCGAGAGCTCCACGAATGCCATGTCGGGCATTTCATTGTCTTGCAGTATGCAGTCGCTCAGGTCTATTCCGCTCAGCCTGCCCTGGTATACACAGTCACAAAGCGTATATATGTCGTCTTCGGTCAGCGTGCCTCCTATCTTCACGGAGTCTATATCCAGCATACCGGCACCCATCATGTCTCTGAGGGCCTGTCCGCGCACGAAATAGCCGCCTGTATTATACAGCCCCTCCTTTTCCTCTATACTGCCGAAGCGGGCATAGGTGGCAAGGGAGGAGTATGCTGCACGTGCCCCCACAGGAACTTTCAGCACGGCATCTTCCGGTATCGAGAGGAAGGCGTTGGCCACTTCGCTGCGCGGTGGCACATAGGAGGTCATCGTCACTTCGCGGAGGTCGCGGCAGTCGGAGAATGCGGTCTCGCCTATTTCATACACCTTGGGAATCGTGATGCTGCGGAGGCTTGAGGACATGAATGCGCGGTAGCCTATGCGGCGGAGCATCTTGGGCAGACGGATATATTGCAGTTTCGACGGGCCGTACATGTTTCCGGCTTTCCTCGGCGCTGCATTCGCGCTCTCGTCTCCGAACGCCATGTCTGGAATCTCGAGAATCTGCGCTCCGCTCAGGTCTATGCCCGTCAGTCTGCCGTTTATCGTGCAGTCGTGGAGGAACACGAAGTTCGACACATCGAAATAGCCCGATATGCTTATTGAGTCTACTGTGTATTTTTCTTCCTCGGGGATAAGTTCCGACAGGGTCTTCGCCTTGTCCATATAGTCTATGTTATATGTCAGCACGACCTTGGCGTCCGCCACAGCAGCAGAGAGGAAAAGTGCCAGAACCGCTGAATAAAGTTTCTTTTTCATAGTCTCGTCTCCTTTTATTGTTATTAATGTTATTATCGGCTAGCATTGCAGAAATAAGGCAAAGACATTGTCCTACTTCAGGATTTTCTTGCCGTCTACCACATATACACCGTGAGAATTAGTCCTCAGGACATTATCTATACGTTTCCCTGTCAAATCAAAGGTGCCTTTGTAAGCACATCTGTTTCTTTCCACACAAGAGCTGCTTATTCCTGTTGGCTCAGACTCTATTATGTTTTTGAATTTACCGAAATATGTATCCGATTCGTATGCCGACTTTGCCCCATTGGGTACATAAAGTGTCCAGGTCTCGTAATTGCTTTCATTGAAAGGCCCGTTGTCCGTCTCCTCATTGTTGAATCGAGGTGGGGTCATACCATTACACCACAGATTGGTTTCTGTAGCATTGTCAGGCGTCTGACAGAAAGCCTCCGTGTCTATAACTCTCAACGTAGACGGCAAATAAACATTCTTTGGCATCTTGGCTCCATAAAAAGCCATATACCCTATGGAGTCAACGCCCTCCTCTATATGTAAATCGTCCATGAACTTCGAGCCAAGGAATGACTGTTGGTTTATAGTACGCACAGATGACGGGACGGAGAAGTCATAAAGAGTTGCCTGTTTGAAAGAACCTGCGATTACTTTTGCATTCTGCGGGAAGCGGAAATATCTTAACCCCTTAGGATACTTTGTCGGCTCTCCTATATTGGTCAAGCTATACACCGTATCGCCATGCGTTATGCAACCACTCATATTGATTCCGCTAAGTTTACCATCCGAAATCATCCTGGCAAGTGTTTGGTAGTCATCTTTCATCACCTCACCTTTTATGACAATTGAATCTGTCGCCAACAGATCATCACCAATTTCTGTTTCCAATGATTTTCCTTGAAGATCAATAACCTTTACATTCTGTGCCGAAGCCATTTGCAAGGACATGGATAAAACAATTAAAGAAAAGAGTTTTTTCATAATTCAGCCTCCTATAATCATAATGGTTAAAATATTATATTGTCGGTTGTGTAAGCTATTAATTATTACGACTGCAAATATAATAAAAAATCAAACCAAACACAACCGACACACATTTATTTCATGAATTTTCTTGTTTCTATTATCTTTCCATCACTCAATAGAGATATCTGATAGAAACCTGTTGGGAAATTTGAGATTTCCATGCGACACGACATCTCACCTTTTTCTACAGGTTTACTAACAATAGGATATGTATCTGTAACAGATGATAATTGCACTTGCAAACGATTTGAAGCAGGAGTCTTTAAATTTACAGTCAAGCCATCGCGAGAGGTCACAATATTATCTATTACCTGCAATCCGCTCGTTTTTACATTACGGTAAATCACAGCGCCATCAGACTTTGCCATAATCTTTACACGATATTCAGAGGCATCACTATTTGCAGGAATCTCTAAGGAAGAGCCTGAACCAATGAGCTTACCGTTCTTATCGTACCATTCGTATAAGCAATCTTCACTTACATTATTCAGCGATAGAGAATAACGACCTGTTCCCACTTGTGTTTTTTCAACAGATGCAGATATGGGCTTGCGTGACTTGCTTACAATGCGGAATCTTTGACCTCCGACTGTGTCTCCAGAATTCTCATCCACTACCATGAGATTCAAATCGTATATCTTTGGCTTCGTTATTTCCTCTTCTGCATTAAAGTTACATGTTAAATTGAAAAGCTCCGCCTGGTTTGCAGTAAAATGCATAGAGTTTATACGACTACTCTTGCCAAGCATTCTAAACTTTCTAAAATTATTGTAATCCCTATACACTGAATCATTACGCAAAGTTTGATCATTGAGCGAATGTGCAATATCAGAAGAAAAGACAAGATTGATTTCTGCCTTTGAAAACAGTTCTGAAGTATCTTCATCAGGTTGCACCTTTATTGAAAACCAGTTTTCATGGTCTTTATAATTTAGCATCGTTACTTTGGGCAAGACACCATAGTTATTTAAATCCGGAGCCATAACAAGTGTGTTGTTTTGTGCAAGTTTTGACGATCTGGCTAAATCTGCAAAGCCATCTGAAGTTACAGGAAACTCATAATTATTAGGTTTGGCTGACAAAAATGCAAGAACACACATGTTGAATTTTGAAGTACTTACAGCTTCAAAGTCATCATCCATGAAGTAGTATCGCTTTTCTATTATTGTTGTATCACCAGGATTAATTATGTCTGTAATACGCTTCGAATTAATTCTGTTTCCATAAATTCCTTTCTCTGAATCATAATTTCCATTCAGAAACCCTTTCCACATATCAGATGTTATCATAAGGGATGATTTCGTCCAACAATAAGCAATATGTCTTCCGTTACCTTTGTAAGGTTTGACACCACGATTACGAACTTTTGTATATATATATACCCACGAATGATCTTCATTAACAATAGGATTCTCTGTCGATTGATTGTTTTTACCATCATTTTGATTTCTTATCCAAATATATGGATTTGCCCACTTCAAAAATCTATCATTTTTATCTTTCTGATAATTTGTAATACATAAATCAACTGTAGGCGGAATACTGTCAAGAGCCAGGTCCTCGGCTGTTGAACCGCCGAGTATGCTTATCTGCGGATTTTCTACGCAGGCAAGCGTCTTTCCCTTGTTGTAAGCGTCTTTCTCCACTGCATAATCAAATGCACGCTTCAATGTAACCGGAGCAAGCTCTCCATTTGGCAAGGTCTGCGACACAGGCAGAGTATTGCCGAAAGTATCGGTTCTGTTCAGGGCTGAAATCCAATGATACAGGAACTCATTATAGTTAAGCCTCAAATCCGCAACCTATAGGGTTTAGTGGGATTTTGCTTGCAAAGCGACAA
>USSF01000056.1 GCA_900557405.1 uncultured Prevotella sp. | reverse complement strand
AGCCTCCTCTCTTGATCAGTTTTTTGTGGCAATACGTGAATACCGATACGCTTACGAAACATTAACCAAAAGAACAGGGGAGGGACACCGTTCCTCCTCGCAGTCCTTATGCTGATGTGCTGTCTGCTGCCCGGGAGCGCCGTTGCGCAGTCTGTGGCCGATTCGCATCTGACGCTTGAAGGAGTGACGTTGAAATCCTCGGAGGACATTGACAGACCATGGGTGGCTTCCGACATGGAAGGCTACACGCTGATGTCCGGCAACAAGGAAGTGAACCGTTCGTCTTCGGCTTTCAGCCTTAAGGTGGAAGCCGGGTCCACGTATCAGATCACCTTCGGCTACAAGGTGGGGTCGGAGGAGAACTTTGATATGTTCAAGGTAAAGGTCGATGGCTACACCATGTTCAATGCTTCCGGCGTGAAGGAAGGCAAGTTCTCGCTGGCGCTTTCCGCCGGTATCCACAAAGTGGAATTCTGTTACGACAAGGACTCGGGGGATTCAGAAAACGAAGACAGGGTGTACTTGACCGACATAAAGTTATCCACCGATGTAGTGGAGATGGAAGAGAACACTCCGTATGCCGTGTGGAATACGTATACCAAAAGGATAACCTTCTACTACGACAAGGTTGCGAGACCCTTTGGCGACAACCAGATGGTATTCTTAATCACCCACAGTAACCCGTACGGCAGGGTGTGGACAGATGACTATTGTGCGGAAAATGTTGTGATAGCGGAATTCGATGAGTCGTTTGCCGCCTTCAAACCGCTTGATCTTTCAACGTGGTTCAGCGGATTCAAATCGCTCAAGAAGATAATCGGAATGCAGTATCTCGACACCAGTGAGGCTCAACTTATGGTAGATATGTTTGAAGGGTGTGAGGCTCTGGAGGAATTGGACCTCTCGAATTTCAATACGGATAAGGTATTTAACATGATGTCTATGTTCAGCAGAATGTCGGGCATCAAGGAGCTTGACCTTTCGTCGTTCAATACCTCAAACGTGGAACAGATGAGGTATCTTTTCAAGTATGACAAGAATCTGAAGACTATATACGTGACGGATGCATTCTCTACAGAGAGAGCCAAAGATTATGACGATGAAATGTTTAATGAGTGTGTAAATCTTGTCGGTGCCATACCATTCGATGCAAACGTGACAGACAGGACACATGCCAACTATACTACGGGCTACTTCACCAAGGGCTGCACTCACAAGGACGCAAGCGGACAGCCAACCCTCGTGGAGAGCAAGAAGCACGCCGCAAACTGCTGCGAACCGGCTTCCACGGAATATACCTGCTCGCTCTGCCACCGCACGAAGACCGTGTATGAGGGCAAGTACCAGCCGGATGCACACAGGGTGAAGATTGTGGAAGCCTCTGAACCGACCTGCGAAACAGACGGCAGACAGAAACACTACGTATGCGAAGTATGCGGCAGACTCTCATTCAGCGAGGATATGAAGGACGCGGTGACGGAGGCTGAAGTCACCGTTGCCAAACTGGGCCACAAGCTCGACGCCAAGGGCGACTGTACAACTTGTGGCATGCATATCATGCAGCTCCACGGGGTGACGGCAGAAATCGTCAATGCCACCGATGAGGGCTGGAATGTGTTCAACGATGCAGACAACGGATGCTACGGACTTGAGGCACTCAAGGAAGGAGACTTGGGGTACTACGCCTTTGCGTTCACTTCCGACAAGACATACCAGCTGAAGATGAAGATGTCGGGCAAGGGTGAGGTTGTCCTGTTGGCAGGCTTGTACCCCGCATCGGTTAAAGCCGGAAAGGAACTGGTTCTCAATATGCCTGCCGGCAAGTCCAAGATAATCATGATGGGAAGTTCCGAAGATGCCGAAACCGCACTGAGAGTCTACGACATCATTGCCACTACGGAGAAGGTGCCGGCAACATACGGCAAGGTCAGGACCTCTGAGGTTAGCGGAACACTGGAACTTTATGGCGATGTGGAGATTGACGGGATAAGCGAAAATATGGACGCATTCCCTGAAGAGGGATCTGAAAGTCCGCTGAAGGCATACTCTCATTTCACAAAGGTGTCATTCGACAAGAGCTACGCCGGCGTAAAGCAGAAATCGCTCGACAGACTGTTCTTCGGCTTCAACAACCTTGAAGAAATCACCGGACTGGAGAATCTGAACACCTCGGAGACGGAGACCATGAGTGAAATGTTCTATGAATGCAGAGAGCTGACTACGCTCGACCTCAGTTCGTTCAATACGGCAAAGGTGAAGAACATGGATGCCATGTTTGAAGCATGCAACAACCTCCAGACGATCTACGTGGGCGAAGGGTTCACCACTGCTGCCGTAGAGACCAGCGAAAGGATGTTCGCCGATGCCGAAAGACTGAGTGGTGCCATAGAATACGATGCAGAGAAGGATGGTGCGGAATATGCCAACTACAAGACGGGCTACTTCACGCTGAAGTGTGACCACAAGGATGCTGCCGGAGCCTCGCTCCTCACCAAGTTGGAGGATGTGGCTGCCGACTGCCGGACGGCTGCACACTCGATATACAAATGCTCGAGATGTCTGCGCAATGTGGAAGACAACTTCACGGGAGGCATCGACCCGACGAAGCACCACTTCAAGAAATTCACCGAACGTAAGGAGCCCGGCTGCGTGGCATTCGGCACCGTGGAGTCTTACAGGTGTGATATATGCGGCAATGTGTATGCCGACGACAAGGGACAGACGCAGCTGGATATGGATAAGGGCGAAATTGCAATCCTTCCCCCAGGACACGACTTCGACGAGACTTACACGTGCCGTAAGTGCCACGTGCAGGACACACGCTACAAGGCACTCGCCACAAACGGCGTGAAGGTGGTGATAATTGACCTAGTCAATCCGTGGAAGCTCGTGGACGAGAATGACGCCACAAAGGGACTGCAGACATCCAACCAGGGAATAGGCCACAGCAACTCGGATCTGGCCCTCCTGCTCGTGAGCGACAAGAAGTTCAAGCTGGATGCCGACCTCAAGGTGGAGTCGGAGTATGGCAGCGACGTATTGTCCGCCAGTCTGGATGGATATGAATTTGCCCGCATGTCGGACATCGCCACAAATTCACTGCAGCGTGTGCTTGACCCAGGCACGCATTTCCTCATGCTGTCTTATTCCAAGGATGTCAGCACCGATGTATACAGCGACATGGCATGTATGACCGGCTTCAGTGCCACGACGGAATATGATGCTGGTCAGCTCAAGCCGTATGCGGCCATGGTCTACAACGAGGACGACAAGACCATGACGCTGAAGGCAATGACGGCCGAGGATACGGTTGGCGAAAACGAGACGGTCTACAATCTTGAACTCAATCAGAGTTCTCCTGTCGGAAGCTTGCCATGGACCAACGTCATACAAGGCGTCAAGTCGATAACCGTCGACAAGAGCTTCAGCCAGTTCCGGCCTAAGTCTACGGCGGGATGGTTCGCCTTTGCTGCAAGTGCAACGGAAATCAACGGACTGGAGAACCTCAATACCTCTGAGGTGGTAGTGTTCGACTACATGTTCGGATTCTGTGCAAGTCTGAAGTCGCTCGACCTCTCACATTTCGACACAGGCAAGGCAAAGAGCATGATGGCAATGTTCCTCAGTCTGTATTCTATGGAAGAACTGGATCTCACCTCGTTCGACACGGAGAGTCTGAAATCTGCAGAGGGAATGTTCCACCAGAGCTACGGACTGGAGAGAATCTATGTGAGCAAGAAGTTCAACCTGGCATCATGCGACTTGTCGGAAAACATGTTTGCCTACTGTCCGTGTCTGCGCGGAGCGAAGGCATACAGCGACCGTAACTCCAACACGGCCGACTACGCCAACTACTTCTCCGGATATCTGAGGACATACTATAAGGTGGGCGACGAGAGGTTCGACCTCTATGGAGATTCCAATAAGGCTCTGACAGTGGACAACCTGACGCTCAAGGAGGGCAAGCCGTTTATGACACACGATACGTTCACTGCGAAGAAAGCCACGCTGACACGCACGCTGGACGGCGACAACAACCGCTACCACGTGGGCACAGTCTGTCTGCCATACGACATCTGTGGAAACGACAACTTCTCGCTCTACAGCGTGAAGGATGTAGTCAGTATCGATGGCGCAGCGGCAAAGGCTGCCGCAGCAGGCGAACCTTCCGCCACGGTGGTATTGGAGAAGGTGAACGGAGTGCTGCCCGCCGGAACGCCGGCAATCTTCAAGGGCAAGGGCAACAGCGTTGTCATCGCTTCCGAGAATGTGACGGTGGCAGAGAACCCTGTCAGCGACGAGCAGCTTGAGGCGGACGGCTGTATGATGAGGGGTGCGTTCACGGAGTATGTAGTTGAAGACGGCTACGTGCACCGCGGCAACCAGTTCGTCAGCAGCACCATGGCAGCCGGCGAGGACGGCATCACGAGAGAGGCTCCTCTCACGGCTTGTCTGCTGCGGGTGCCGGGCATCACGGCCGACGTGATGAACATGCGCTCCACCGACGGTGAGATAACTGCCATTGAGGCCATCAAGGCACTGACAAGCGGCAAGGCGCAATACTTCGACCTCAACGGTGTGAAGCAAAGCACCTTCAGACAGGGTGTGAACATCCTCCGTACGGAGGACGGCAAGACGCTGAAGGTTGTTGTGAAGTAGCGTCCGCGGTAGCGACTGATCAAGGCGCACCATCCCGATAAAGCAACGAAATCGGGAGGGTGCGCCTTACATGTAAAACTAACAGAAAAATGGTGCCATAAAAGTGCAGCACCCTGGCATCAAAGGTGCAGCATAGTTGCACCAACAATGCAGCATAGGTATACAGACAGTATCTCATAGCTATACTCCCGATAAACCATAGCTTATCCATGATAGTGTGAGGGTAATAAAATAAAAAAAGTTTTTTTATCCGCAAAAAGAGGGAAACCACCGCCACATCGGAAAATGTATCGGCAGAAAAACATGGATTGTCAGATTAAATTCGTATTTTTGCCACGCCTGTTGACGAAGGCGACAGAGGACAGGCACTACTAATCTAATTTATCCGGAATGAGAAAATATCTGATATTGCTGCTACCGCTGCTGATGCTGGCATGCGGCAAGGGCGGCGACAAGACCGCTCCCGACAAGGCTTATGCAATGCTCGGACAAGTGGCGGAAATGAATATGGGCGGCGACAAACAGACGGCGGTGATGCTGGCAGACAGTGCGCTGACGATGAATCCCGCCGACACCACACGCTGCTGGCTGCTGAGCGAGAAGGCTGTGGCACTCCTCGACATGGGGTGCATGGCGGAAGCCGTCGGCGTGGCACGCGAAGCCTACGGTCTTGCCCATAAGCTCCACGACGTTGACGCGATGCTCAACCTGCGCGGCACGATGGGCATAGCCTACCGCCGCCAGGGCAAGACGGACTCCGCCCTCGTGCAGTATAAGGAAGGCATCGGGATGGCGCTTGCCGAACACAATGCCGAATACGAAATCTATCTGAACAACTGCGTAGCCGTGTTGTACTCGGAGAGCAACCGCTTCCCCGAGGCGCTCCATTATGCACGGAAGACCGAAAAGGCAGCCCTGGCGGCGAACGACACCATACAGCGACTCTCGGCAAGGGCAAATATCGGCGGCATATACATGAGGCAGAACAGACACAGGGCGGCGCTCGCAGCCGTGTTGCCGGTGTGGCAGGAGGTGAAGGGCGTGGGCTACAACGTGCTCACGATGAAGTTCCTCTCCGTAATACTGAAGTCATACAGCGCCCTGGGCGACTACCGCGCCGTGGGGAGATACATGCAATATGCCGACAGCGTGATGCATGGCATGGCAGCCAACAGCAACGGTGTGCTGGGCATCCTTGAAGTGAAAGCCGGTATGCTGGGCAGACAGCGGAAGTATGCCGAGCAGCTCGCCCTGGTGGATAGCATCATTGCCTGCAGCAGTGAGAACAGGGCAATGCCCCTGGAGAAGATGCTGCGCATGAAGGCACTATGTCTGGAGAACATGGGGCGCAAGGCGGAGGCGCTGACGCTGATGAACGAAGCCTACTGCAGACTCGACTCGGTGAAGCAGGGCGACATAGACAGGAGCATGAGCGAATTCATCGTGAGATACAAGACGCTGGAGACGGAGATGGCACTGGCGGAATCGAAGCGGGAGACAGCCGAGAAGGAGAACCTCGTGTTGTGGCTCATGGTGGCCGTGGTGCTGCTGGCGGGCGCGGTGGGCGTGATGCTTTATGTCAGAAGGATTGCCTCGCAGCGCGCCCTGCTCCATGAGAAGCAGAGCTACATCGACGGACTGGAGAGCGAGCGCGACCGTATCGCGAAGGATCTGCATGACGGCGTATGCAACGACATCCTTGCCACAAAACTGCTGCTCGCCACAGACAGCCGGCAGGCGGAGGACTATCTGGACGACGTATGGCGGAACGTGAGGCGGCTGTCGCACGACCTGATGCCTCCTTGCTTTGACAAGGTGGCGCTCGATGTTGTGGTGCGCTCGTATGTGGAAGCCATTGACGGCAGCGGCAGTCATAAGGTTTCTCTGCGGATCGACGAAGACTTCGACTGGCGGCGGCTGCCGCAGCAGGCGGCATACGAGACATACCGCATCATCCAGGAGGCAACCGCCAACGCCATAAAATACGGCGACGGCAGCTGCATCGACATTTCGCTCATGGCAAGCGGCGGAAACGTGTGCGTAAGCGTTGCCAACGGCATGCGCCCAGAGGCGGCCGGCAGTGCGCAGGGGGGCGAAGGGAAGTCCCGCAGTTCCGCCTCCGGCATTGGTCGGCAGACAATCAGGAAGCGTGCCGACCGCATCGGTGCCACCCTGACGATAGAAGAGAAGGACATGCGGCATCTGCTCACCCTGACATACAAGCTCACTACCCGATGAAAACAGGACGGACTATGGATTCCATTACAATACTTATCGTTGACGACCATCCCATCGTGTTGAAGGGCATACACGCCCTGCTATCTTCGTCCTTTCCCCGCGCAAGCATAATGGATGCCGCCGGGGTGGGGGAGGCAGAGGAAATCCTCGTGCGCCATGATGTGGACATAATGATTACCGACCTCGACCTCAACGGCGAGAGCGGCACAACGCTGATAAGGCATGTGCGCGATATCCGGCCCGCCACGCAGGTGGTGGTGTATACGATGCACGAGGAGCCTTGGTCGGTAAGCGAGATTGACTCGATGGATGTGGAGGCTGTGGTGATGAAGAGCGACAGTGCCGGCGAACTGCTCACTGCCGTCGGCAGTCTTCTTGACGGCAAGGGATATTACAGTGCGGCATTCTCCCGACTGCTCGGTTCGCAGAAGCGTCAGCCCGACCGCTTGTCCTGTCGTGAGACGCAGGTGGTGGACCTCACGGCGGCTGGCCTTTCGTCAGCAGACATAGCGTTGCAGCTCGGCATCAGCGTCAACACCGTGGAGTTTCATCGCCGCCGCATTATGCAGAAGCTCGGTGTCTCGAATGCTGCCGAGATGGTAAGCCGCGCTACGGAACTGGGATGGAAAGCGAATATCTGACAGGTTTTAGGGACTTTCGTTTCCAAATTCAAGAATTTGAAACAGTCGGATTTGACATTTTGGAAAATCGTTTCTACCTTTGCATCGCAAACAAGCCATGAGGGACACGCTATCAATATTCAATATCTATCTGCAGTTCTGTTATAACTTCAGACCGATTGAAAATAAAAAAGCAAAGCAAATAGTAAATAGTAAACAGTGTTATTATCATCATCATCAACAATAGCCCAGTCATAAGCGTATGACCTTGGGCTATTTGTTTTTAAGGAATAGACAAAATACGAGTAGACAAGGAGAGTTGTCGCCTTCGGAATGCCACTTGGGCTGGCAGGACAACCTACTTGTCTACTCGTATGCTTATTTATTCGTCTGTTTGTCTACTTGTCTGTTTGTCTACTTGATCGGATGCTTGCTCGTGTCGGAACCGGCCTGCACGAAGTAGTTGGCACCGTTGGCGGACTTGGTCAGAGTGCAGTACTGTACGTAGCGCTTGCCACCCTCCTTGGTGATGATTGCGATAGGCAGAGCGTATGCCGTGATGCGATATGGCCATTTCGGCTCCTTGAATGACTGCCATGAACTCTTGGTGAACACAGCTTTCTCGAAGCCGGCTCCGGCAAATTTCTTCGCTGCTGCGATACCCTCGGCGCGGGTCTTTGCGTCTACGGTCACTCCCTTAGGCTCGGCAACTGCCTCCACGTAGTCCTTCTGGTAAGCGTCATACAGTTCTCCGATGCGTGGCGATTCGAGCTTCGCTTTCAGAAGTCTCACAGTATCGTCGTCCTTTGCATTATTGTGTTTCGGCAGGAAGTTGTCTACGAGATTCCTGAGCACGAGATGGTAGAACAGTCTTGAGAAACCATTGCTCTTCGGGTCAGAGATGCCCTTGGCACATTCGTTGGCGAGTTTCATCAGATGCTCGTATGGAGTAACGCTGAGAGCAAGTCCGAAAGCCATGTTGTTGCGGTCGTAGCGCATTTGTTTGAAATTGCTCGGCAGTATGACGTTATCTCGGATTATGCCAGCCAACTCGTCTTTCATTGCATAGTGGCGTGTTGCCACCACGTTCGGTGAGTAGACCCATGTATTGGCAAAGATATACTCCTTGAGAGCCGTCTCCGACTTAGGGTCGGCAATGAAGCGGCAGGTCCATGCATTCACTACAAACTCATCGCAAGGTACCTGTATCTGGTCGTTCGCCAGGTTGACCGGGGTGTATTTGTTATAATAATAACCGGTTCTGAAGTCTTTCTGCAAAGCCTCCGAGAATGTGCTATAGAAAATGTAATAGAGGTCATTGTTGGTCACATCTTTTATACCATAGAAGCGCTTGGCATCATCGGTATAATAAGGAGAGTAGAGCGTCACGTCTGAAAACTGCTCGTAGCAGGCGTGGATTTCGCCGATGCTCTTGGTGAAGCCTTTCTCCACTGTAGTGTCGTTGAGCTGTGGGTCGGCAGCGAGGGCTTCCTTGCTCGGCGTGTACTTGCGGTTAGGGTCGTAACCCTTTTTCTCTTCTATTCCGGCAGCTTCGTTCACCTTACCTGTCACCTTGCTTTCCACTTTTTGCTTGGCTTCCTTCTTGGCTTCTTTCACTTTGCTTTCCACCTTTTCTGTGGCAGCCTTCTTCACTTTCTTTACAAGTCCGCCAAACTGTGCGCTGGCTGTTGCGCTGCATCCCAATAGGATTGCGAGGGCAACTAAGTTTTTGAATGTCGTCATCTGTGTAGGATTTAAAGTTGTTATTGTTTTGTGATGTCGTGAGCCTTTGTGTCGGATGTAGGCCCCTTTCATCGTCTGATAATTGTTTTCGCTGCAAATATACGGACGGAGGGCAATAACTCGGTAGGATATTTTTTGCAAAAAAATGGCTATTTTTTATAATCGCCTTTTATTTACGATGAAATCGAGGTTTTTTTGTAAATATCCGTGAATTATTTTCCTTCTTTTATGAAGAAAAGCATAAAAAAAATGTCCGTGAAGTCGGATTTCACAGTTTTTTCACTCAAATTCACCGATTATTCACGTCTGCGAATATAGTATAAGCGTCGGTTCCGTACTTTTGTCGCATAATTTCTCCTCGTCTCCTTGACCTATGATACGTCAGTATAGCTATGCTGAACTCTTGGTACCAGATAGCTGAACTCTTGGTACCAGACAGCTGGACTCTTGGTACCAGACAGCTGCACTTTTCTGGTACTATTATTCCAAAGTCTTTACAGTGACTTTTTTCTTTTTGATTTTTGTTTGATTCTTCTCTTGATTGTACCTTGGCAGGACAAATGGGATTTAAGACGGATTTTTGTGTGAGGGTAAGTGTGAGGGTAAAAAAATAAAAAAAGTTTTTTTCATTCTTCATTGGCTTTCCCTTCGGCCGCAGAACTTCGTTTCTTCATTGGCTTTCCCTCCGGCCGCCGAACGTTGTTTCTTCATTTTCTCAGCAGCCGCAAGCGTTCACGCTTGCAAATCCGTTTATAATCCCTTTGCATCGAAAAGAACAAAGGTCAAAAAAATCCGTGTCAAAGACTCCGTGTGCATCAGTGCGATCCGTGAGCGTTTCTTGACCTTCGTTCTGTAGCCGCAGGCTCACAGGACGAATTATGGCAAGGCTTATCCCTGTTCATCTTCCTACAATATATAATAGGTATATGCTTATAACATATATATTATATAAGGTATGATGAGAAAAGTTGGTGGAAAGACAGGCGTTGTCTCAGATTATTTATTATCTTTGCATAAGATAAGCTGCATTCGGCAATTTGAAAACAAGTTTTCATTGTGCTCATTTGCATTATCTTTGCAAAACAATAGGCAAAAAAGATAAAAAGAAATATTATGGGAAAGATTATTCTTACGGGCGACCGCCCGACGGGGCGCCTTCACCTCGGACATTATGTAGGATCGCTGCGCCGCCGCGTAGAACTGCAGAACGAGGGAGACTTCGACAAGATGTTTGTGTTTATAGCCGACGTACAGGCTCTTACCGACAATGCAGACAATCCGGAGAAAGTGCGCCAGAATATCATCGAGGTGGCGCTGGACTACCTCTCGGCAGGTCTCGACCCCGAGAAAGTGACGCTCTTCGTGCAGTCGATGATTCCGGAGCTGGCAGAGCTTACGGTATATTATATGAACCTCGTCACCGTGTCGCGCTTGCAGCGCAACCCGACGGTGAAGACGGAGATACAGATGCGCAATTTCGAGACGAGCATCCCCGTGGGCTTCTTCACTTACCCCATCTCGCAGGCTGCCGACATCACGGCGTTCAAGGCCGACACCGTGCCGGCAGGCGAAGACCAGGAGCCTATGCTGGAACAGACGCGCGAAATCGTGAAGCGCTTCAACTATATCTACGGCGACGTCTTGGTGGAGCCTAAGATCATGCTGCCCACGAACCAGGTATGCTGCCGTCTGCCTGGAACCGACGGCAAGGCGAAGATGAGCAAGAGTCTGGGCAACTGTATCTATCTCTCCGACTCGTCGAAGGAGATGCAGCAGAAGGTGAAGAGCATGTATACCGACCCGGGCCATCTGAGAGTGGAAGACCCTGGAAAGGTGGAGGGAAACACCGTGTTCACATATCTCGATGCCTTCTCCACACCGGACGACTTCGCCGAGTTCCTGCCGGAATACAAATCGCTCGACGAACTGAAGGACCACTATCAGCGCGGCGGACTGGGTGACATGAAGTGCAAGAAATTCCTCATCAAGGTGCTCGACAGGCGGCTGGAGCCTATCCGCCAGCGTCGTCACGAGTTTGAGCAGGACATCCCCGAGGTGTATAACATCCTGAAGAAGGGCAGCGAGGCAGCCCGCGAAGTTGCTGCCCAGACGCTCCACGACGTGCGCGAGGCAATGAAGATAAACTATTTCGACGACCTCGCCCTCATCCGACAGCAGGCAGAGATGTACAGGAATAAATAAGTATACATATTATAATAGGCATTAATGCGGCGCCTGAAGCTTCAACGGCTTCAGGCGCTTTCTTTTTTTTCTTTGCTTTATCTGGTGACAAATTAAGAGTGTATATCTACAAATAAAAAGAAATTTAATACGGTAAGGCATAAAAAGTTTACTTTTTGTTTGTATTATCAATAATTTAATGTAAATTTGCAAAATCCAACGAATGATAATAACTTACATAAACTTTTGCTTATGAAACAGATTAATTACTTTATTGCATTTATGCTCGCACTGTTGTGTGGCGTGAATGTGGCAGAAGCAGATGTTGTGACCAACTACAAGATGGATTTCAACACAACCATCTCAACAAAGGCTCACGACTTCAAGGTAGGCACAGGTTGGGGACACAAGGTCGAATCCTATGACTATGAAGATGACGACTACTATACCAACACTGCCTATGTGGATTATACTTATTTTGCAAAAGCCGGACGCGACGGGACTGGAGCCTTGAAGGTCGGCACGCAGAAAATCGGTTCCTGGTCGGACAGCAAGGAGGTGAACGACCTGCTTGTGACACCAAAAATCACTGGTAAGTCGAGCATCTACGTGAAGAAGAACTATGGATCAAGCACCATCAAATTCTATGAGGTGACGCAGAAAGGCACCACATATACTATGGGCGCACAGATTGAAGTGGACATTTCCGCCCTTAACACGAGTGACTTCATCAAGGTGGAGATACCGGCACAGGAAGGAAAGCTCATCGGAATCCGTTGCAACGACGTGACGATTGATGACTTCGAGGCAGAACAGGTAGAATACGAACTGCAGAAGGCAGTGACCCTCTCTACATTCATAAACAAGGGTTCATCGGAACCGGACTGTACAGCAGACGGCAAGTTCCCTGTCCATTTCACGGTGAAGGTGAAGAATACGGGCGACGTGGCATTGACTCCGGGAATGGAGAACTACAGCGTGAGCATTATAAAGAGAGACCATCCGGAGGCACCATTGTTCACAGTGCCTATAGCCGAGACGCTGGATCTGGGCGCAGAGGCAACGGTGGCTATCCAGACCACACTCGACTACGCCACACACTCAGAACGGGCACGCTATGACGTGATGGAGAACTTCAACAAGAAGAGCATCAGCGGAGCATGGCTTGAGCCGGTGGCTTATCTGCCGAAGATAAAGATGCGCAACGAGAAGGACTATAACTTCGATGCGGGGGAGAGCTTCCCGTACGGAATGGTCAGCGAGACTACATCCAAGAAATTCTACATACAGAATGCGGGAGCGGCTCCGCTCAAGGTGACGGAGATTGTTCTGCCTGAGGGATTCACCCAGGACCTTACACTACCGGCTACGATAGAGGCGCACAAGAAGCAGGAATTCAACATCACGCTGCCGGTTGACGTGCCTGGCATATACGGCGGCAATGTGACCGTGAAGGGAGAGGGAGTGGACGACTTTACGTTCGCCGTATCCGGAACCGTGCGCGACGCAACGAAGTATTACGAGAACTTCGAGAGCAACAGTGCACAGGAAGGCGCCTATATGGAAGAGAACTGGAAGATAGCACAGCGCGACTACACTTCGGGCGATAACGTATATATGGCTTCCAACGGCCGACGCGACAAGGAAACCAAGTTCATCACGCCGCTGCTGAAGGTGAACGAGGGCGAGAAGATGAGCTTCGACGCCGGTCGCACAAGCAACAGCACATCAGGCGAGGATGTATATCTGAAGGTGTACTACTCAAAGGACCGTCAGAACTGGACATTGGCAAAGACCATCCCGTCGGAAGAGATGAGTTCGCTGCGCGCCAACTACAACTACTATTTCGGAGCGCTCACCACCTACATCCTTGACAATATCCCGGCCGGAAACTACTATATCGGCTTCGGCGCAGGATATACATGTATCGACAACCTCTATGGTTTCGAGAAGGTGAGCGTGGCGCACGACCTTATCGTCAGCGACGTGAAGATGCCGGCAACGGGTATCGTGAACAACGAGTATGAGGCAAAGGTGACCATCAAGAACATCTCAGCCAACGATGAGGAGGCAGACTCCTACACCATGTCGCTCTATGCAGGCGAAGAGGTGGTGGCAACAGCTGAGGCAGGAAAATTCTCTGCCGGAACTGACACCACATACACATTCAGGTTCACCCCTCACGCCGCAGGAGCCCTGAAACTCTATGCGAAGTTTGCGAACACAACAGACGGATTCACGCTTTCTACAACTGAGAACGATGTGACAATCAATGAGGAGACAGCCGTTTCCAAGAAGGTAATCGGCGACCTCGCTGCCGGCAAGATCGCCACGAACAACGCATTCTACTGGATGAATGCCGACAACGCCAATGGCGGAACCTGTGATTTCTATTATCCTGTAGAGATGCTGCAGCAGTATGGATTGCAGGCTGGCGACAAGATTACCGGAATATCATATACGGGCAAGCCTAACGGCAGCAAAGACATGCTGGGCATGGAACAGACCCTAAGCATCGGTCTTGTTGACGAGGCATCTTATGTGCCGGGCGAGAATACTGAGTCCCTGAAGACCTACGAGCTGCTGAATAATGTAGACCTCAGCCTGAAGGTAACCGAAGACATCGTAAGCGAAGTGAAGTTCACGGAGCCTATCGTATGGGACGGAACATCAGCATTGCGTGTAAGCACATACATAAGAAGCAATAAGGGAAAGTGGGTAAGCGTCACCTATCCTTCAGACCAGACAAAGGACGAGAACGGAAACGACAAGTACAAACTCGTGAACCAGAAAATAGGTGATGGCGCATTCGGTACAAACAAGGCGTATCTGCCTATCACTACCCTCGAGATAACATCCGAACCGGTAACGTTCGCAGGAACCGTGAAATGCGGTGAGACCGGCGTCGCAAACGCAACAGTCACACTGACAAGCGGTGACGTGATATACACAGGCAAGACGGACGATACGGGTGCTTTCTCATTCCCTGTAATCCAGACGAAGAAGATATATACGCTCACCGTGACAGCCGACGGATACAAGAACTACACGGCAGAGAACATCGACGTGAATACAGCCGGAGCACAGAATATCTCATTGGGTATGATTACCGTGAAGGTAGACGGTAAGGTGGTATACAGGGAAGCTGGTCTGGCTGGCGCCACAGTGACTCTCTCCGAGGGCGAGACCGTGGCATACAGCG
>USSF01000055.1 GCA_900557405.1 uncultured Prevotella sp. | reverse complement strand
GGCGTTTGAGCCACATTTGTGAGGGTGTGAGGGTAAAAAAAGAAAAAAGTTTTTTAAGTAGACGAGTTGACGAGATACGAGTTGACAAGGAGATTTGTTCGCCATGTGATATGCTGTTATCTTGCATACATATATTGTCCTAAGGAAAGCAAGTGCCACGCACTTGCAAGATTCGTTTGATTCGATTCGTGTTCGAAAAAAAACATTCGCGTAATATTATATTTAAGTTGAACACGAGATTTGTCGAAGACCCACTGACCAAAGGGAAGTAATCTCCCAAATCAAACGAATCATGTAATATGCAGACAGAATCAAAAAACGGATCCGTCTTAAAAAGACTCCGTAGTATCTGCTTCCTATAATCAAGAATCAGAAAAACGACAGGGAAAGTCGTTATTTACTCTATAAATATACGAGATTGTAAGAAATAAGTATTATATTAATGTTAAAATATTAAATTATTATTGTTTTAAAGAACAATATATCAGAAAAAGCATTATATTTGCGACATATTATTAATTACTTAATCCTTACCGCTATGACAACATCAAATTTTATCAAGAAAGCCATTCGTCAGCTGGACGAATACATGATTCGCACCGGAAAGGACGAAATCAACGAAATGGAAGCCAACCGCGAACTCGCCAATGCCGGAATACTCAACGACGAGACGGAGCACCCGGGCAGACCGCTCAGAGAAATGCTCACGAAGCTGCGCGACTCCAACCTGCTGCCGCAGAACATCCGCCAGAGATACGGCTCTTGGAAAATCAGAATCTCATCCACCGTGATGAGAAAACCCACGATGGTAAGCGTGTTCTGAAGTCCCCGCTTTGTTAATATACGATAACTTGCACCCTTTCTGGTTAAAATGTTTTAAGCGAATACAACTAATGGACGCTTTGAGCGTCTTAATTAATAACTTCGTGGACGAAATCGCCCTGCACATAAAGACAGGACGGCCGGAAGGCAAGAAAATGAATATTAATAAAAAAGAAAGGAATAACGATTATGAACAAGAAGTTTTTTATGATGGCAGTCGCTGCAGGCTGTCTTGTGTTCGGTAGCTGTGCAAGCAAGAAAGACTTGGAGAACTGCCAGAATGAGAATAAGGAGCTTACCCGCAACTATCAGGACTCCAAGGAGCAGCTTGCTGCAAGCAAGGCTCGCGTATCGAGTCTTGAAGACCAGCTGGCACAGGCAAAGAAGGACTACGCCGCACTGCAAGGCTCGCTTGACAAGAGCTTGGCTAATGCCGGACAGAACAATATCAGCATCGAGAAGCTGGTTGACCAGATTAACGAATCGAACCAGTATATCCGCCACCTGGTGGAGGTGAAGAGCAAGAGCGACTCGCTGAACATGGTGCTGACGAACAACCTGACACGCTCCCTGAGCAAGGAGGAGATGAAGGAAGTGGACGTGCAGGTATTGAAGGGTGTGGTTTACATCTCGCTTGCCGACAACATGCTCTACAAGAGCGGTAGCTACGAAATCAACGACCGTGCTGCCGAGACGCTGAGCAAGATTGCAAAGATTATCAAGGACTACAGAGACTACGACGTGCTCATCGAGGGTAACACCGATAATGTGCCTGTAAACTCAAGCGCAGCCTCGATGAAGAACATCCGCAACAACTGGGACCTCTCCTGTCTGCGTGCATCAAGCGTGGTTCAGGCCCTGCAGACACAGTATGGCGTAGACCCGAAGCGTCTGACTGCCGGTGGCCGTGGCGAGTACAACCCGCTGACGAACAACAATTCCGACGTGGCTAAGCAGCGTAACCGCCGCACCCAGATTATCATCACTCCTAAGCTCGACCAGTTCATGGACCTTATCGACAAGGCTCCGGAGGAGAAATAAGGAAATTACATTTTAAAGGTAAATAATGCCAAGCCTTACATGGACTTCTATATTCGGGAAGTCTTTGTAAGGCTATTTCTTTGCCAACAATTGCGTATTTTCGGAGGTTTTCACTAAAAACAATTACGTATTTTCGGAGGTTTTCACTAAAAACAATTGCGTAACAGAGGATATTTATATATATTTGCAACCGTAAAAAATGCTGTAAAATATTGTAAATCACCTTATAATAAACAATATGAAGATGAAGAGAATATTCAAACGAAAATTATATGACAGACTGCTCCAGTGGAAGACCCAAAGAAACGGTAAGACTGCAATTCTTATTGAAGGGGCAAGACGTGTGGGCAAGTCTACTTTGGTATGCGAGTTTGCCGAAAAAGAATATTCGTCATATATATTGGTTGACTTCAACAGAGCCTCAAAACAAGTAACAGAGCTTTTTGACGACCTGATGAATCTTGATTTCATATTCATGCAGTTGCAGACTATATATAATGTAGTATTGGAGAAGCGTCGTTCTGTAATAGTCTTTGACGAAGTCCAGAAATGCCCTAAAGCAAGGCAGGCAATAAAATATCTCGTTGCCGACGGCAGGTATGATTATATCGAGACCGGTTCGTTGATTAGTATAAAAAGAAATACCAAGGATATAACAATACCGAGCGAAGAGGAGCGCGTCACCCTTAACCCTATGGATTATGAGGAATTCCGCTGGGCATTGGGAGACAACGTATCCATCGGTCTTTTGAGACAATATTTTGAGATGAAGCAACCCTTGCTACAGGCTCATCAGACAAAGATCCGTGATCTACGCCTGTATATGCTCGTCGGCGGAATGCCTCAGGCTGTCAACGAATATCTTGAAACCAATAATCTGAGCAGGGTTGATCTGGTGAAGCGCGACATAATACGCCTGTATCTTGATGATTTCCAAAAGCTTGATTCCACGGGACGCATTGAAAGGATGTTTCTTGATATACCGGCCCAACTCGGAAAGAACAGCAACAGGTATAAGCCGTATTCCGCAATTGGAGATACAGACAACGAAAAGCTGATTTCCATGCTCAACAATCTTGAAGACAGCAAGACGGTAGTATTCTCATACCATTCCAATGACCCAAATATAGGTCTTTCGTTGCATCGCGACCCTTCAAAATACAAAATCTTCTGCTCTGATACCGGGCTGTTTGTAACCTTGGCGTTTTGGGATAAAGATTTCACGGAAAACGTGATTTACCAGAAATTGCTCAGCGACAAGCTTAGTACAAATCTCGGATATGTATATGAAAATCTTGTGGCGCAGATGCTGACAGCTTCGGGAAACAAACTGTTTTACTATACCTGGAAGAAAGATGACACCCATAGTTACGAAATAGATTTCCTGCTTTCACGAGGTTCTAAACTGTATCCAGTGGAGGTAAAGTCGTCTGGTTATAAGTCTCACACCTCCCTTGACATGTTTTGTGAGAAATACTCCCATGTAGTGGGCCAGCGGTATCTTGTATACACAAAGGATTTGCAGAAAGACGGCAATACAATCTGCCTCCCTGTGTACATGACACCATTTATATAGAAAACAATACCGCCCGTTCAAAAAGCATTATTGTGCGGGCGGCAGTATTAGTATGCTCGTGCCGAGCATACTAAAACAACCACCGCCAACCCCTGCAAGTCATTCTCTTGCTTGCGGGATTGGCGGTGGTTCCGTCATTGGATATGACAATGATGAAAATTTTCTTATATAGGGGGCTTTTCGTATATATTCCACAATAATCCGCCTGCCGGGGAAAATAATCCACGTGCTTTTTATACACTTTTCCTACTTTTGCCGCAAAAAATAAATCTATCAAAAAAGTTAAAATCAAAAATGTTTAAATCATGAACAGAACGACATTTCGTTTATGCCACATGATGCTGATGCTGCTGGGACTGGCCATAGCCCGTCCGACAATATCCATGGCACAGCAGACAGCAGTGGCATCATGGGTCTTCTCTGAAGGATGGGAAGCCTCAAGTAGCGGCAGCGTAGTGACCTACACCCCCGACGGCAGCGGGTGGACGGCTCTTGCGAATACCGCATGGAAAACAAAACAACCGGTATTCCTGCCGAATGCCTGCAACGGTGTCTTGACCGACCACAAGCTGACGCTGAAGACAAGCGACGGCAAATGGGAAGTGAAGCAGAGCAAGGACAGCTACGTGTTACGACTCAACACAGCCTCAACCTCACTCGACAAGTTCACGAAAAAGGAAGACTATGGTAATCCGGAGAAGCACGACCAGTATTTCGAAGTGAGCTTCCCTACAAAAAACCTCATCAACGTGAAGCTCAATTTCGCCATCGGCGACGGTTCAAGCAGCTCCACACCATTCGGAGTGGCCTGTTCCACAGACGACGGAGCGACATGGAAGACGCTCGACGACTACGTGAGTGGCAGTCACTGGAACACTTACGTCGATGCGAAATACGACCTTGACGCCGACAACAAGGACAAAGTAATCGTACGCATCTTCATCTCCACGGCTACAAAGAACAGCAACTACAATCTGAAATACGTGAATGTGCTTGCAGACGACCACGAAGCTCCCAAGTTCCAGACGAGCCGTCCTGCCGACAAGGCGACTAACGTGCCAACGAGCGGCACCATCGCAATCGACTTCAACGAGAGCGTGCAACTAACCGAAGGAGCCAAGGCGACACTGACAAACACCATGACAAACAAGTCCACGGAGATTGTGCCCGCTGCAAACGGCAACACCCTGCGCTTTGCATACAACTCGCTCGACAAGAGCTGCAAGTATGACTTCGAGTTACCGGCAAACACCGTGGAGGATATCTCGGGCAATGTGAGCGGCGAAACCGTAAAGTTAAGCTTCACCACGGCAGACACCGACCCCATTGCACCGCCGACCATAGAAAGCAAGAACCACCTGTGGTACAACAGACCGGCAGGATACTGGGAGGAGGCTCTGCCATTGGGCAACGGCCGTCTGGGAGTCATGCACTCAGGAGGCGTGGCGTGCGACACGCTGCAGCTCAACGAAGATACCTTCTGGGACCAGGGACCGAACACCAACTACAACGCCAATGCATTGGGCGTATTGAAGCAAGTGCAGCAGGGAATACTCAGCAAAGACTATGCCTCGGTGCAGAACCTTGCTGTCACGAACTGGATGTCGCAGGGCTCCCACGGCGCAAGCTACCGTGCGGCAGGCGTAATGCTCCTAGGCTTCCCCGGCCAGCGCTTCGACGACATGGAAGGCGCACAGACCAAGGATGCAACGGACGCACAGGGCTACGTGCGCTATCTCGACATGAATACAGCCACGAGCAACGTGGAATACCACATAAAGGACACAGGCTACAAGCGCACGGTGTTCACATCATTCAAGGACAACGTCACCATTGTGCGCCTTGAGGCCGACAAGCAGGGCAAGCTCGACTTCAACGTATCCTATACGGGCTGCAACAAATCGAACATAGAGAAGCTGACCTCCAACGAACTCCTTGACGACCATACAATCAAGGCGACGATGGGGCCGGCACGCGACAAATGCGAGAACGTGGACAACAAACTCAACCTGTGCACATATATCCGCGTGGCAGACTGCGACGGCACCATAACCAACGACTATACCACAATCTACGGACAGGGTACAGCAGGGGCAGCGGCAAACGCCCCACGACTGAACATCACAGGAGCCACACACGCCACCATAATAATATCACAGGCAACGAATTTCAAGAAATACAACGACGTGAGTGGTGACGCAAGCGCTACAGCCCTTGCTTATCTGCAAAATTACGAAAACAGTAATAAAGATTATGCTACCACCCTCGCAGACCACGAGACCAAATACAAGGAGCAGTTCGACCGCGTAGACCTTACTCTTGATGGCAATGACGCACAGGAGGCTAAGGATACAGAGCAGCGAATAAAGGAATTCCACAAAACTTCCGACCCACAGCTTGCAGCCAACTACTTCCAGTTCGGCCGTTATCTCCTCATTTCCTCATCTCAGCCAGGCACACAGCCGGCCAACCTGCAGGGAATATGGAACCCCGATGCACGCCAATATCCGGCATGGGACTCAAAGTACACCTCGAACATCAATGTGGAAATGAACTACTGGCCGGCCGAAGTGACCAATCTCGCCGAATGCCATGAGCCGTTCGTAGAGATGGTGAAAGACGTGAGCGTAACTGGTGCGGAAACAGCACAGAAGATGTATGGCGCACGTGGATGGGTCCTGCACCACAACACAGACATCTGGCGCACCACGGGAGCCGTGGACAATGGTACGGTGGGCGTATGGCCTACATGCAACGCATGGTTCTGCTCTCACCTCTGGGAGCGCTATCTATTCTCCGGCGACAAGCAGTATCTTGCCGAGGTATATCCTATAATGAAGGGAGCGGCAGAATTCTTCCAGGACTTCCTCGTGAAGGATCCGGAGACCGGCTACATGGTGGTTTGTCCGAGTAACTCGCCCGAGAACCATCCGGGCATAGGCAACTACACCAAGAGCGACGGCAAAACGGCCAACATCGCCCTCTTCGGCGGCGTGGCAATGGACAACGAGATGGTGTATGACCTGCTGAAGAACACGGCCCTTGCGGCACGCGCCCTTGACAGGGACGCCGACTTCGCCGATGCCCTCGATAACCAGAAAGCACAGATTACGCCATGGAGAATAGGCAAGTACGGACAGGTGCAGGAATGGCAGGAAGACTGGGACAAGGAGACATCATCCCACCGTCACCTCTCGCATCTATGGGGCGCATACCCCGGCAATCAGGTTTCACCATACGAGAATCCAACGCTTTATCAGGCTGTACACAAGAGTCTCGTGGGTCGCGGTGATGCCGCCCGCGGATGGTCTATGGGATGGAAAGAGGCCATGTGGGCACGTATGCTCGACGGTGACCATGCCATGAAGATTCTCAAGAACCAGCTCGTATTGCTCGACCCCAACGTGACCATCGCCTCCTCTGACGGCGGTTCATACGCAAATATGTTCGACGCACATCCGCCGTTCCAGATTGACGGAAACTTCGGAGCCACAGCTGCAATAGCCGAGATGCTCGTGCAATCACACGCCGGTTTCCTCCACATCCTGCCCGCCCTGCCTACGGAATGGAAAAAAGGCGGCGAAGTGAAGGGACTGCGCTCACGCGGCGGATTCGTGGTGACCGACCTCAAATGGACTGACGGCAAGATAGAAAAGCTCACTATAAAGTCTACCATCGGCGGAAACCTGCGTCTGCGCACGACTACTCCTCTCACAATGGCCGGCGGCACCATTCTGGCTGCTGCAAGCGGCAGCAACACAAACCCGCTGATGCAGCCCTACGGCATGCCTGACCCTATCGTGAAGGACATGAGCAAGATTCCGGCCACGACGCTTGCCGACACATATCTCTATGACATTCCGACAAAGGCCGGCGAAGAGATTACACTCGTGGGCGGCACTCTGGGCATCGTCAATGTGTCTGCACCAAAGCCTTATACGAGCCACGACCATGCCCTCTATAACCTCAGCGGGCAGCATGTGGACGAGAGTTACCACGGCATCGTGGTGACGGGAGGAAAGAAATACGTGAAATGAATATCAGACAAAGACCTCTGTTGATGGGCCGCATATAGGTTATCAATAGAAACAGGAGGATGCCCAAAGGCGAAAAGCCTTGGAGCATCCTCCCATTTTTTTTATTGTTCCGTTTATGCCATTCTCATTTCCGAAGGTGTCATGCCCGTTGCCTTTTTGAAGCAACGGCTGAAATATTTCGGGTCGGAGAATCCGCAGCGGTATGCTATTTCAGATACATTGAGATTCTTGTCCTCAAGCAGCATCCGTCGCGCCGCATCCAATCGCATGTCAAGGATGAAGCTGTTAGGCGTGCACCCCATATCTTTCTTCATCATTACATAAAGGGCGGAACGGCTCATGCACATTTCCCTGGCGATGGTATCCACACAGAGGTCAGTGTCGGAGAGATGTCCGGCAACAAACGCCTCAATTCTGGACTTGAAGACAGAAGTCTCGATGGAACCGGCATTTTCCGTGCTGCCGTCGCTGCCGCTTATAATATCGCCCACCCTCACCTTGATGTATTCCATCTTCTCACCTGCCGAGAGCCTCAGTGCATTGATTTCATTCTCCAGACGGCGAATATATCTGTATAGCTTGAACGCAAGGAAGGCGGCGAGCAATATGAGTCCGCCGTATAGCATCCACGCCACGGGGCGCTCGTTGAAATACGGCGTGCGGTGGATGGTTATGCCGACCGTGTTGTCACACCAGATGCCGTCACCATTGGTTGACCTTACCTTCAGACGGAAGGTGCCTGCAGGAATGTTGGACAGATTGATGCGGTTTTCCGTCGTATACATCCATCGTGTGTCCACACCCTCCAGCATGTAGGCATACTGTATTGGTTCGTTCTTGTTGAGGTCGAGGGCGGCAAAGCCTATGCTCAGGTTCTTCTCCTCAGGTCTGAGGTCGATGCACGCCGGGGCATCAAAGAATATCGCTGGTTTGAAACTGCTCTTCCTTACCATCTGTTCATTTAGGGTCAGCATGCCCTGTGTGGTGCCGAAGAGCAGCGTTCCGCTGACTTGGTCGCAGAGCGGCTTCACCTCAGAGAACGAGAAACTGCCGGCGAAAAGGCTCTCGGAGTAGTTAGTGAACGAATGGCGCATGGGGTTGTATTTCATCAGACAGTGTTCTGAGACAAGCCATACCATACCATGCCCATCCTCACACATATTGAGCACCACGTCTGACATCATGCCATTTTCGGTGGTGAGGGCCGTGAATCTGATGTTTTCCGGATGAAGGTCACTCTTCTTTATAATGTTCACCCCACCTCCGTAAGTCGCAACATACACCGTTCTGTCTTTTGCCTGAAGCAAAGCCATCACCTGGTTGCTACTTATAGATTCAGATGCGGATGGTATGCGCTTGTACTGGTGAAAGCGCATTTCCCGTGGACTGAGTGTCATCGCAGAGGCGAGGAGACCGCTGTTTGTGGCTATCAGCAGTGTCCCGTCAGAGGCTAGCAGCATGTCGTATATGGACTTGGCTCCGTCCGGGTATCGGGATAAGGCATTGTTGCAGTTGACGAAGCGGGGACTGTCACTCCAGGGATTCTCTATGATGTTCAGTCCACCACCGTATGTCCCCACGAGGATTCGGCCGAACCTGTCTTCCTTTATGTCGTATATATTGTTGCTGTTCAGACTGTAGGAACGACGGTTCTCGATGTATGTATTTACGATGAAACCGCCGTTTTTTGATTTTTCAAGCCTGAACAGTCCGTCGGATTTCGCACCCATCCAAATGAATCCGCGTGAGTCTTGATAAATGGAATATACGTTTGCGCCGAACGGGGCCCTCGTCTTCGTTATGCTTCCGTCCCTTGTCAGATAGCCGGTTCGGGAACCGTCTGGGGAGACTATCCTTACGAAGCCGTTCTTATCGGCGATGAAGATACGTTTCTGTCTGTCGCGTAGGATGGCGCGTATCACTTCCTCTCCCTCATTGCCACATTTTCGGGGAGCTGTCTTCTCCCTCCCGAAGGTGAGGCGGTCGAGTCCACGGTGGGTGTATATCCAATAGCCCCCCTGCCTGTCCTTATACAGGATGTGCGTCTCCACACCCTTATATTCGGGCAGGGAACTGACGGCTGCCTTTTGACCGGGCGTAGGACGGAAGCGGTCGCCGCTGTCGGTCTTCTTGTCTTTCAGTGCCACGAATCTCTTTGCGGCAGTCTTGAAGAGATAGTATCCGTCGGGACATTTACAGAGGATGTCGCCTCCTGCCACTTCGCGGATGAAGAGAATCCGGTTGGTCACAAGCGGACAGTTGTCACCCTGACGTGCCTTGAAGTTGGAGAATGAATACCCGTCGTAGCGACTCAGTCCATTCCATGAGCTGATCCATATATACCCCTTGCTGTCCTGCATCACACAGGTGATGAGACTCTGGGGCAGTCCGTCGCTCTCCGTAAAATGCCTTATGCTTGTCGATGCTCTTGCACCAACAAGCATAAGGCTGATTATCAGAGTGATTATATCTCTGTATGTTCTCATTCCGTTTTAGTTTGGGCGTAGCCTTTATCTTGCCACTTTCCAGGTCTTTCCGCCCTGCTTCATAACCATGATGCCCCTGTAGGCAGCAGGGTCGCTGATGCGCTGTCCGTCGATGGAATAGCATCCGTCGCTGGCATTGCCGTTGAAGAAGGAGCCGTCGCTTAGGGTGGCAGCACTGATGGAGGCTGTGTTCTTTATTCCCTTTATGTGGAGGTTCTTTATCTCCCATGTTCCGGCAGACTCGGTGTTTCCGGTGTAGTGGAACACAATCTGTATCTTCTTTCCTGCATAGTCGTTGAGTGGTATGTCGCCGGAGTCGTTGTATGTCCAGCTTGTTCCCTTCGGCCATTTTATCAGTCCGCTGTCAATGATTGATGTATTCCCGTCGCAGCGTATCTCAACAGAGAACTTGTCTTTTGGCGCAACATCGTTCATCTTGTTGGCGGCATGTTCGAAGCTCATCGTTACTTTTGCGTATTCCGAAAGATCAATCTCGGGGGAAACGAGGCGTGCGTCGCCTTCCTGCATGCTTCCGAAGTAGCTTGAGCCTACCCATCCGTATTCGTTCTTCAGCTTCCATATCGTCTTGCCCTCAGGACAGGTCGTTGTCTCTGTGGTGAAGCCTCCGTCGTCTTGTGTGAACACATATTCCTTTATTGTTTCCTCTGACGGACCGATAGGCGTGTCGCTGCCGGAGTAGTTTTCTGAACACTCGGTATGGGCTGGGTCGAAGGCGTAGTTGATGCTGTCGCCCCAGATGTATTCCATGAGGTTGGGGAAATCTACAAACGGGTTGCGGTTGCCCTGAATCTTGCTCACGGTCTGGTTGCGCACGATTTCAAGCTCCGTCGGCTTGTCGGCCTTTGCCCATTCTATGTATAGCTTGTATGCCCATTCCTGCAGTGTCGGGTAGTCGCCCTGTTCCAGAATCTGCAGTCCGGTACCAACCCACGTGAAGTCCTGGTAGCATGTAGCCATATACATATATCCGCGTGCGAAGTCGCCTTTCCATTCGTCGGCAGGCTCCCACAGGTTCTTTCCGTTTGCGCCCTTCCCCACTTTCGTGGCTCCGTTGTCGGCCAGATCGGCATTCACAACCTTTCCCATCGGATAGTTGCTCTTCTTGGTGTTTATTCCGCTCTCGCATGGCATCAGGTTATAGAGGTCTTTGTATGCCTGGTTCTCTGTCCTTCCCCACCAGCTCTTGGGGAAGGAGTGCTCGATGTTCATTCCGGCACCCGACTTTCCCTGCGTGGTGCTCTGCGGCCATGTGTCCTCTGGCGAGTAGCGGTCGATGAATCGTCCGTCCTCGGTGCGGTCTGTCTGCCAGAATCCCCACCATGTCTTGCCGCGGCCCGAACCGTATTCATATACGGTAGCATTCTTGATGATGTTGTGTACGGCATTCTTCAGTTCTGCTCCGCTCTTTCCCTTCAGCGAGTCGTAGTAGCCTTCGGGAATCTGTGCGGCAGCTGTAATGTAAGCCCCTATCACGGCAATGATAGCGGCAAATGTTCTAAAATGTCTGTTTGTCATATCCTTTGTTATTATTATTTCTCGAATTCGGCTGTAAAGATACGAAATTATTGACGCACTGAAGCAGAACCCATGTTAAATCTGTATGAATTCGCGGGGGTACACTTTATTTCCTTATCGTTTCCCGCTGCATGAATTCGGCGAACTGCTCGTGGTAGCCGTTGAACACGTTGATGTCCACCTCACCGTGGACACCCCTCACCCTGCCGAAGGGCGTGAGCTGCCAGAAGGCGAGCTTGATGTCCGGACGGTATTGCCCGTAGCGGGCTATCCAGATGGGATAGTTGTTCTTTATGTCGGGGGCCTGTGGCAGGTATTTGTTCACGAAGCCCTGTCCTACATAGAGCACGGGCTTGGCTCCCGTGGCACGGTGCACGATGTTGAGCCATGTCCTCACGCGGCGGAACATGCCTTCCGCACCTCCCATCATCTCTATCTGCCGGGCGGTGGGTTCGAGGTCGAGCACCGGCGGCAGGTCGCCCGTCTGGAACCGGGAGTTCTTCAGGAAGTAGTGTGCCTGCTGCGAGGCTGTGCTCCTGGCGGAGAAGAAATGGTAGGCGCCTACGTGGAAGCCGTGGGCGCGTGCCTGACGGTAGTCGCCGAGGAAGTAGCGGTTCTTCACCGTCGTGCCCTCGGTGGACTTTATGTATATGAATGAGACGCGGTATGTGCCCATCCCGTGGTTGCCCGACCCGAGACCGGTGATGGCAAGGTTCTTCCAGTCGATGCCGTATCGCTTGCGCCCCTTCTCGTGCTGGTGGCGCGAGAGGTCGATGCCGTAGATGCGGTCGGAGGTATGGAGCATGCGCTCGCCGCGGTATCTGTCGTTGCGCCAGTCGCCCGCCTTCACCTTTCCGTTTTCCATCACTCCGCAGCCGAAGCCGTTCCTTCGGTCGCCGGTCCACTGTCCGGTATAGAACGAGCCGTCCGCCCCGCGCCACGTGCCGTGTCCGTCGGCAAGCAGTGATGTACCGAATCCTCCGTGGTATGTGCCGAGCGAGTCGGTCCTTGTGCCGCTGATGATGGTGTCGGCCTGCCATAGGGCAGTGATTTCCCTGCCCAGGGAGTCGGTGGCTGTGCCGTATCCATCGCGCTTGCCGTTCTTCCACGTTCCGCTGTAGATTACGGTGTCGCGGCGCGAGAGCACTCCGTATCCGTTGCGCTTGCCGCCCTTCATCTCGCCCCGGTAGCAGTAGTCGCCCGAGTATTGCGTCACGGTGTTGCCCGTGTCCACGCCGCCGCACGATGCCACTACTGCCACTGCCGCCATACATACGGCATGCAGGATTCTGCGTGCGGACAATGTGTATGCTTTGCTCTTGTTCTTCTTCATCTTATGATTCCTCCCTTATGGTTTATGCCGATAAAGAAACCGTTGCGGTTGAACAGTGGGGCGCCTTCGGGGGCGAGCAGCGGCGGTATGTCGTGGGTGCTGAGGGATGTGGTGCGCCCCTTGAAGAGGGATGCCGGCTGAAGCACTTTCCCTGGCTGACTTGCGGCGTTGAGTCCGAATATTCCCGCCGCCGTTATGCTGTCGCCCTTTTCGGGGATAAGGCAGAACACGTCGAAGCGGTATATGCTGCCTGCCGCTTCGGGCATGAATCCGCCCTCGGTCTGCAGCATCAGTGCTCCTTTCTGCAGCTTCTGCGTCTCGCTTTCCATCAGTCTGCAGCCTGCTCTCCTTATCTTCCTGCCGTCGTCGGCATAGAGCAGGGTGTAACTCCTCGTGCGCCGAATGCTTATCCCCTTCTTGTCCTTTATGCTTTCGAGTATTTTCAGGGCTTTCTCCATACTCGCCCTGCGGCGCTTGTTCTCGTCGGCGTAGGCTGCCATCGTGTTGTAGCCCTCGTCCTTCACGCTGTGCGTGTCGAGGTAATAGTCCAGTTCCACGGTGCGCCTTCTGTTCGTCTCCAGACTGTCCTCGGTCTCTTCAATGGTCTTCTTTATCACAGTCCGGATGTTCCTTCTCGCCATCGGCATGAGGTCTGTCTCGCCGTCGAAGGGGTCTGCGGTGAGAATCCTGCCGTTGCAGTATGGCAGGAAGGAGTATCTGTTCATCCAGCATCCGCATACCATTGCCTTGCGCTCCGTGTCGCTGTCGGCTTTCTCCCTCACGGTCTGTAGTGTGGAGTCTGCCTTGATGCCTCCGATAAAGGCCACAGTCTTCCCTCCGGCGATGATTTCATACTGTTCACTGCATTCCACCACCGCCACGCTCCGCTTCATGCCATCAGCTGTTTCGGGCAGGAGCGAGGGTACCGATATAAAAGCAATCGCTGCCAATATTACTACTGGTAGCGATCGCATTGTTATCTGTTTTTTGTTCAATTTAGTCAATTTCTTCATCTGCTTCATATCCACCCATCTCCCTGATGGCGTTCTTTAGCATAGTGTATTGCTGGTAAAGGTTGTTCACTGCCTCTTCGCCCTTCGTGTAGTCGTGCTGCGGACTCTTCAGGAAGAAGCTCAGGAAGCGCTGTGTGCCGTAGCGTCCGGCTCTCATGGCGAGGTCGCTGAGCAGACAGAGGTCGAGCAGCAGCGGTGCGGCGAGGATGGAATCGCGGCAGAGGAAGTTTATCTTCACCTGCATCGGGTAGCCCATCCATCCGAAGATGTCGATGTTGTCCCATCCCTCCTTGTTGTCGTTGCGCGGCGGATAGTAGTTGATGCGCACCTTGTGGTAATACTGCGTGTCCTCGTCGTTGCCGTGGCCGTAGAGGTCGGGCTGCACGTCGGGCTTCAGGATTGTCTCCAGTGTGGAGAGCTTGCTCACCTCCTTAGTGTGGAAGTTTGCCGGCTCGTCCAATACGAGTCCGTCGCGGTTGCCGAGGATGTTCGTGGAGAACCATCCGTTCAGTCCCAGACAGCGCGTGCCGATAATCGGGGCGAAACCACTCTTCACGAGTGTCTGTCCTGTCTTGAAGTCCTTGCCGGC
Organism: uncultured Prevotella sp.; assembly: GCA_900557405.1. Taxonomy (GTDB): domain Bacteria; phylum Bacteroidota; class Bacteroidia; order Bacteroidales; family Bacteroidaceae; genus Prevotella. The sequence goes on along the minus strand of USSF01000055.1, from coordinate 903 downwards.
GATAGGCATCCTGGTCTTCTCGGCGAGCTCCCACATTGCGGGTATGTCCACCGTGGTGTTCGGTGCACCCATAATGAATGGTGCTCCCTCCACGAGTGCTGCGTAGGCGTAGCACATTGACGGGGCGATGTGCTCACGGTCGTCTGCCTTCATTGCCTTTTCGAGGTCTTCCAGATGATAGTGCACGTTCTCGTCCACCGGAACGTATATCTCCGTTGAAGCCGCCCATATCACTACGATGCGTGCGCATCCGTTCTCCTTCTTGAAGTTGCGTATATCCTCGCGCAGAGCCTCAACCATGTCCCAGCGTGTCTTGCAGTCCTTCACGTTGTCGCCGTCCAGTCGCTTGGCGTAGTTCTTGTCGAATGCCGCCTTCATCGGCTTTATCTGCTCCAGCTCGTCCTTCACGGGGTTGATGTCCTTCTCCTTCAGCACCTCGGCATACATTGCTGCCTGATATGCGTTCTGCGGATATACGTCCCATGTTCCGAACACGATGTCGTCGAGGTCGGCCAGCGGCACGATGTCCTTGTAGTGCAGATATTTCTTGTCGTCGCCCTTGCCCACTCGTATCTTGTCATACTGTGTCATCGAGCCTACCGGTTTTGTCAGTCCTCTGCGTGTCATCAACACGCCGGTCATGAATGTCGTGGCAACGGCTCCGTTGCCCACAATCATTATTCCTAATTTGCCCTCAGCGGGCTTTACGCTTGTTTGCATTATGATTCTGTTTTATTATTCTCTTTTACTTTCCGGCTTGATTTATCTCAAGCAGAATACAATATTGCAAAGATAGACAATTCCCTTGACATAGTACAATTAAATTGCGTTAAATATCCTCTTTTGTCTTATCCCTTAATTCCGCAACACTATAGTTTAACATTATTTATAAGTGCCTGAGCA
>USSF01000054.1 GCA_900557405.1 uncultured Prevotella sp. | reverse complement strand
TGCTGTCGTACAACAGTGAGGTAACTACTCATGCCCTAGGGGTCTGAGTAGTTACCAAATACGTCGAAACTAAAGATGAAAAATCAAAATTCGACTATTTGAACATAGCATTTATAATAGATTTACCTTAAAAACAATTCTAAAAGAATTTATATAGTTCATATTCGACAGCCAAACCTACAGTTCTGCCCGATGCCCACGATGTGATCATCCGATGCTCGCATTACGGGCAATCGATGCTCACAATACGGGCATCGATTGTCCAAATACCGGGCAAAGATTGGACAATGCCTTCAGCGACGGTTTCCTCGACTGTCGAGAAAACAGAGCTGCAGGATTCTGGAGAAGTTCTGAACATTTCTGCCTTTCAGCCAAATTCAAACCCTCCTTCAGAACATTGTTATATGATATTAAGCCCCATTAGGACGTTCTTTGTGTCTTTTTATGACAGCTTGCAGTCTATTTACAAGGCATCCTTTGCCTATTACTCTTACAATAAGCAATAGCTCGTTTTTTTTCATAAGAAGCCAGGCAAAATCCACTCTTCTAAAAAATCCATGCAAACCCTAACGACCTATTTGGGTTAAAATTTTACGAATAAAGAATCAGTTATAAATAAAAAATGAAGAATGAAAAAGCATATCCGCATTCTTCATTCTTCATTTTTTATTCTTCATTTAGAATGATTTTTCATTTCGCTGAGCGCCAGCGAAGCAATTCTTCATTCAACTATTCCTCTTCTTCCTCGTGCTCCTTTATCAATTGCTGCTGTATGTCGTTCGGCACGAGTTCGTAGCTGGCGAACTTGGTGGTGAAGGAGGCGCGGCCACCCGTGATGGAGCTGAGCGAGATACTGTAGTTGGAGAGTTCTTTCAATGGTATCTTTGCCTGCAGCTTCTGGTAGCCGGCTTCGGAGTCCATTCCCATTATGAGGGCACGACGGCCCTGGAGATCACTCATCACGTCTCCCATGAAATCGGACGGTACAAACACCTCAAGGTCGTATATCGGCTCCAGAATCTTCGGTCCAGCGTTTTTGAAGGCTTCCGAAAAGGCGTTGCGAGCTGCGAGCATGAACGAGAGTTCGTTGCTGTCAACGGGGTGCATCTTTCCGTCGTATACAACCACTCGCACATCGCGGGCATAGCTTCCCGTGAGTGGTCCCTGCTCCATGCGCTCCATCACTCCCTTGAGGATTGCGGGCATGAAGCGCAGGTCGATGGCTCCTCCCACCACGGAGTTGATGAACACAAGCTTGCCACCCCATTCGAGGTCTACTTCTTCCTTGCTCTTGATGTTCATCTTGAATTCCTGGCCGTTTATCTTGTATGATGTGGGGTCAGGCATACCTTCGGCATACGGCTCCACTATCAGGTGTACTTCGCCAAACTGTCCGGCTCCTCCCGACTGTTTCTTGTGGCGGTAGTCAGCGCGTGCGAGCTTGGTGATGGTCTCACGGTATGGTATACGCGGTTCCACATATTCCACCTTTATCTTCTCATTGTTCTCGAGTCTCCATTTCAGTGTGCGCAGATGGAATTCTCCCTGTCCGTGCACGATGGTCTGGCGCAATTCCTTGCTCTGCTCCACCACCCATGTGGGGTCTTCCTGGCGCATCTTGACGAGTGCCGCCATCATCTTCTCGGTGTCGGCCTCGTTCACGGCCTTGATGGCACGCGAGTATTTGGAGTTAGGGTATTTTATGAAGTCGTAGCGGTTTTCGCAGTCTTTTCCGTTGAGTGCGTTGCCTGTCTTCACGTCCTTGAGCTTCACTGTACATCCGATGTCGCCTGCCACAAGCTGGTCCACGGGCTGGCGGTTTGCTCCGGCGCATACGTAGAGGTTGGCTATGCGCTCCTTGGATCCGCGGTCAGCGTTGGTCAGGTCATCGCCTGCCTTTACGGTGCCGCTCATTACCTTGAAGTATGACACTTCACCGATGTGCGGTTCCACACCGGTCTTGAAGAAATAGAGAGATGTGGGTCCTGCCGGGTCTGCTGCCACTTCTTCGCCTCGGGTGTTGTGTACCTTTGGCATGTCGCTGACGAATGGCACCACGTTGCCCAGGAATTCCATCAGACGGCGCACACCCATGCTCTTTCCGGCACATACGCAGAATACGGGGAAGATGGAGCGTGTGATGAGCCCCTTGCGGATGCCTTCGCGCATCTCGTCTTCGGTGAGAGTCTCTTCTTCGAAGAATTTCTCCATCAGTGTCTCGTCATTCTCGGCTGCCGCCTCCACGAGAGCCTTGTGTAGCCCCATCGCCTTGTCCATCTCCTCGGCGGGGATGTCTTCGATGATGGGTGCTCCGCCTTCTGGCTTCCATGAGTATTTCTTCATCAGGAGCACGTCAATGAGGGCGTTGAAGTCTGGTCCAGTCTTGATGGGGTATTGTATCTGCACACATTTCGAGCCGTATATATCGTTCATGGTGGCCATGATGGAGTCGAAATCGCATTTCTCGCTGTCGAGCTGGTTCACGAGGAAGATGACCGGCTTCTTCAGTTTCTCAGTGTAGCGGAAGAGGTTCTGTGTCCCAACCTCGGGTCCGTACTGTCCGTTGATAAGTACAAGGGCCTGATCCGTAACGTTGAGTGCAGTAATGGCGCCGCCCACGAAGTCGTCAGCCCCCGGGCAGTCGATTATATTAAGTTTCTTATTATTCCACTCTACGTTAAAAACAGTTGAGAATACTGAGTAGCCATATTCCTGTTCAACTGGGAAGTAGTCACAAACCGTGTTCTTTGCTTCGATTGTACCACGGCGCTTGATGACACCACTTTCATAAAGCATCGCTTCGGCAAGAGTCGTCTTGCCGGATCCCGCACTGCCAAGCAAGGCAATGTTTTTGATTTCATTAGTCTGGTAAACTCTCATGTTATTATAGATTTAGGTTCATGTCGTCAACTGGAAGCAGGTCTTTGCCTTCGTTTCCGACCGATAATTAGATTTAACGGCATCTAAGTTATCATTTTTTCTGCATTTCACAAAGAAAAATGTCACAATTCACATTTTTTTTAAAACATATTAGTACTTTTGCAGCCAAATTTATGTTATATGGCAGGTTTATACATTCACATTCCGTTCTGCAAGAGCCGCTGCATATACTGCGGCTTCTACTCCACCACGGCGCATCATGCCCTGAGGAGGGATTACGTGGGCGCTCTATGCGAGGAAATACGCCTCAGGGGAGACTATCTACACGAGCCGGTCTCCACGGTATACCTGGGCGGCGGTACGCCATCGCAACTGGCGCAGGAGGAAATATCCAAGATTTTCGAAGCCGTCTATAAATATAATAAGGTGGACACGGAGGGTGCGGAAATCACCATTGAGTGTAACCCGGACGACGTTACGCCGGAGTTTGCGGAATTTCTCGCGCAGTCGCCCGTAAACAGGGTGAGCATGGGAGCGCAGAGTTTCTCGGAGGAGATGTTGCGCTTTGCTGGCCGCAGACACAGTGCAGGACAGATAGGTGAGGCAGTGGAAAGACTGAGAGAGACGGGCATCAGCAACATCAGCATCGACCTGATGTTCGGCTTTCCTGGAGAAAGCAGAGAAACCTGGCTTGAGGATATACGGAGGGCCGTGAGACTGGGCGTGGAGCACATCTCGGCCTATAGTCTGATGTATGAGGAGGGCACTCCACTCTACGGGATGCTCGAGAGCGGAAGAATCAGGGAGACGGATGAAGAGACAAGCCTATGGATGTATGAGACGCTCATTGACGAGCTTGCCGGTGCGGGGTATGAACACTACGAGATTAGCAATTTCGCCAAACCTGACTTCAGGTCGCGCCACAACAGCAGCTACTGGGAGGGCGTGGCATATTCTGGCATAGGGAGCGCCGCCCACTCTTACGACGGAACGTCGAGACAATGGAACGTGGCCGACGTGAGGAAATACATCGCAGCGATAGCGGAAGGCAGGGTGCCTGCCGAGAGGGAGGTGCTGACAAGGGACATGATGTTTGACGACACCGTGATGACGCGCCTGCGCACGAAGGAGGGCATTGGCCTGGGAATGATAAGGAGGGAGTTCGGCAAAGAATACTATGACTTCCTGATGAGGGAGGCGGGGAGGCACGTCACCGGCGGTCTGCTGCATATGGACGAGAGCCGGCAGACACTCTCGCTGACCAGAAGAGGGTTGTTTGTCAGCGACAGCGTGATGAGCGACCTGATGCATGTGTAGACGAGGGACGAATAAACAAGTAGACGAGGAGATTTGTCTTTTTGTACAGGTGGTCAAATGACATCTCCTCGTCTACTTGTTTACTTGTCTACTCGTCTAATGATTTTTCACTTCTGAATTCTGTTGTCCACAGGGAATACCACTGTGGGCTGGAATGTCTTGGCTTCCTCGAAGTCCATCAGCGCATAGGCGATTATTATCACCGTGTCGCCCACGAGGCATTTGCGAGCTGCAGCCCCGTTGAGACAGATGCAGCCGCTGCCGCGCTCGCCCTTTATTATATAGGTTTCGAAACGTTCTCCGTTGTTATTGTCAACTATCTGCACCTTCTCGCCGGCAATCAGGTTAGCAGCATCCATCAGGTCCTCATCGATGGTGATGCTGCCCATGTAGTTCAGATTGGCCTGGGTCACCTGCACGCAATGCAGTTTACTCTTCAATACTTCAATAAACATACTCGCTTAATCTGTTCTGTTATTTTACGTTATACTTGATATGGTCAATGAGTCGGATAGGCTTCTTGCCGCAGTAGACCGTTATGCAACCCACGATATTGTCGGAATCGCTCCAGTCCTGCACATCAAGCAATGTGTCGCCATTGACAATGGAGAAATATTCTACCTCGAGCCCCTTGACGGCGTTAATATTCTCCACCACCCAGTCGTGGGTATCCTTCAGCGTGTGGCTTTTGGCATAGTCGAGGCTTTCCTTCAGATACTTGTAGATACTAGGGGCAACCTCCATTTCGTCGGGCGCAAGCAGAGTGTTGCGCGAAGACTTGGCCAGTCCGTCGGTCTCCCTCACGATAGGGCACTCCACAATCTGCAACTTCAGTCCGAGATACTTCACCATCGCCTTGATGACAGCAATCTGCTGCCAGTCCTTCTCTCCGAAATATGCCCTGTCGGGGCGCACGATATAGAACAGGCGGCTCACTACCTGGCACACTCCGTTGAAATGTCCGGGACGGTGGGCTCCCTCCATCACCGTGGAGACGGGCGGAAACTCGAAATGACGATTATCGGGCTCTGGATACATCTCCTCCACCGACGGGGCGAGTACGTAGTCGGCACCGACTCCCTCAAGCAGTCTACAGTCTGCCTCGAGCGTGCGCGGATATGTGTTGAGGTCGGTCTTGTCGTTGAACTGTGTGGGGTTGACAAATACGGAAACCACCGTCACGTCGTTCTCCCTGACACTACGGGACACCAAAGAGGCGTGCCCCTCATGAAGAGCCCCCATAGTGGGGACGAGACCCACAGTCTTGCCCTCCTTGCGTGCGGCAAAAAGTTCATTCTGGAGGTCTGCTATCTTATGAAATACTTTCATTTGGAATTATATATTATATATTGTCGTATTGACATGGAAATTGCAGTAAACAACAAGGCGCCAGGTTTCGCCCCACGAAAGGACGCTCCCGCGCCAAGTATTAAATTCGGTGCAAAATAACAACATTTTTCTTAAACAAGAAAGAATATGTTTAAAAAAATGCCAATAAACAATGACTTTTGAGTGATTTTACACAATTAAGATAAATAAGTAAGTTTTTTTTCGTACCTTTGCAGCTATTAAAGCGAAATATGATGAAGGCAAAAAAAATTCTATTTATCAACCAAGAGATAAAACCTTATGTTCATGACAGCGAGATGTCACTGCTCGGACGTCAGCTTCCACAGTCAATCATAGAAAAAGGCTACGAAATCCGCACCTTCATGCCCAAATGGGGCAATATCAACGAAAGGAGAGGACAGTTGCACGAAGTCATACGCCTCTCGCGCATGATGATAATCTTCGACGAGACCGACCATCCGCTGATTATCAAGGTGGCGTCAATCCCGGCGACAAGAATACAGGTGTATTTCATCGACAACGACGACTATTTCACAAAGCGCCAGATGGCAGCCGACGAGAACGGGGAGGAATACGAGGACAACGGCGAGCGCTCGATATTCTTCGCACGCGGGGTGCTCGAGACCATCAAGAAGCTCCACTGGACTCCGGACATCATACACTGTCAGGGATGGATAGGTTCAATACTGCCCTACTACGTCAAAACGGCATACAAGGACGAGCCTTCATTTGCAAACGCAAGGATCGTAACTTCGCTCTTCGGCAACGGGCTGAAGAAGGACATCGAGCCTACATTCCGCCAGTGTCTCGAGTTCAAAGACGCACATGGCGACGTGCTCGACAACTACAAGGAGAAGTTCGATTTCACGGAATTTCAGAAGTTCGCCATCGACTACTCCGATGGAGTGGTGGAAGCCGGACCGGGCGTAAACCAGGAGCTCGTGGAATATGCAAAGGCAAAGGGGCTGCCCTTCCTCTCGCAGGCCGACACGACGGAGGTTGACGTCGACGCATACGACAAGTTCTACGACAGCGTCTACGGTGACGCCGAATGACATAAACAAATTTTCATCACCACTATAGGACTATACGGCAGACCGTTCCCGTACAAGCGGTACGGGAGACGATTACGCCAAAGGCCAAAGCAAAGATACAGATAAAGCTTATGAAAAGTAAAAAGCTATTATTCCTCATTGCCACAATAGCGACCTGCCTCATGTCGTGCGACGACACGACCGACTTGATCGGGGGTTCCATCGTGGACAATCTCGACAATGTGAACGTGAAGTGCGACACATTCTCCGTAGCATCAGGCTCCGCCACAGCAGGCGCAGTATATTCAAGGAGTACAACGGGATATCTGGGAAAAGTGAAGGATCCGGAGACAGGCTCCTTCGTTTCAGGAGACTTCTGCACACAGTTCTACACTCTCGAAGGGACACAGCTGCCGGAGAAGAGCACGATAATGAGCAAGCTGAAAGACGGCAGACTGATTGCCGACTCATGCGTAATATACCTCTATTATGACAATTATTTCGGAGACTCACTCTCCACGATGAAGGTAAGAGCAATAGAGATGGGAACGCCGCTGGAGGAGAACAAGAAAGACTATAACTACTCAGACTTCAACCCCGAGACCCTGTGCCGGACGGATGGCGGAGCGGTGGACGTAAAGAAAACCTACACGCTGTATGACAATGCGAAGGACACCGTGGGCGTGATAAGGATAAAACTACCTAACACGAAGCTGAACGCCGACAGCACAGCCATCATAGGTAGCTACGCATACCACTCGAAAGACGGAAAGGGCTACCACAACTACGGCACGTATCTGATGCAGAAATACTTTGAGGACCCAAAGAACTACAAGAACGCCTATACATTCATCCACAACGTATGTCCAGGCTTCTACTTCAAGTCGGCCGATGGTCTTGGATCCATGGCCTACATATACATGAGCCAGATGCTCGTATACTATAAATACAAATACGAGAAGACCAATGCCGACGGCACGAAGAAGGACACTATATCAAGTGTGGTTTCTACATTCGCCGGAACGGAAGAGGTACTGCAGACAACAAGAATCAACGGCAACCTGGGCAAGATAGACCTGGAAGATCCGACATGCACCTATGTCAAGTCGCCTGCCGGCATCTACACCGAACTGACGATTCCCGTGGACGAGGTGATGGACGAGCACAAGAGCGATACGATAAATTCCGCACGCCTCTCGCTGACACGCATCAACAACACCAACCATGAGGGCCACAGCTTCAGCTACCCGTCAACCCTGCTGATGGTGCAGAAGGACAAGCTGAAAGGATTCTTCGAGGACGGGAAGCTTGCGGACAACAAGGAGTCGTTCCTCGCCACATACTCGGCAGCAGACAACACCACATCGAATACTCTCGCAAATTCATACACGTTCCACAATATCTCTAACCTTATTAAATATATGTATGACACAAGGAAGAAGGAGATTGGCGAAGAACCTGCCGACAAAAGTAGTGCCGCATGGAACACATGGAACGACAAGAAAAACGCCTACGCCGTAGCAAACAGCGACTGGAACAAGGTTTACATCGTGCCGGTGACAGCAAAATACGAGACGCGCAACAACACGCAGCAGCTTGTGAAGGTGCAGCACAACATGGGCATGACGGAGACACGCCTGCAGAGAGGCGACGGACTCGTCCCGGCAAACAAAAACAACATAAAACTCAAGCTCTTCGTCATCTACAGCAAGTTCGAGAAAAAATAACAAGCACCAGGAAGACGATGGCTGACAATTTTCTCGAGAGACATATGCGTGACTACGAGGAGCGTAAAGCAAAATGGATGGCACGCAAAAGACATATCAAGGCAAAAACGTCAAGACTGATCGAGAAGCCTGACGACGAAGCCCTATGACAAACAACACGGAAAGCGCTATGGACATACTCATGGCGCTTTCTTTTAAGGTAATAAAGAGTTTCTCAAGTCTTGAAATAAAAGTTCAGGAGAGATTTCCCCACCGTCACCACACCAAACAACCATAAAATATTGAAAAGACTACGCCACATACTCAACACACTGGTATGGACACTGCTGGGTTCATACCTTCTGCTTTCCATACTGCTGCATATCCCTGCCATACAGGAATATACGGGCAGATGTGTGGCAAAAATACTTGAAGATAAGTTCGGCACAGAGGTGAGCATCGGCTACGTAAACTTGGGCTTCCTCAACCGTCTGATAATCGACGACTTCAACATGCTCGACAAGAAGGACAAGGAGATGCTACATGCCTCACGCCTTTCAGTCAGCATGGATGTCACCTCTCTGCTCAAAGGACAGATTTCCATCTCCTCCGCCCAGTTCTTCGGACTAAGGGCGAACCTCTATAAGGAAACGGCCGCAGCAGAGACCAACTTCCAGTTTGTGCTTGACTCCCTCAAGTCAAAAGACGAGTCGAAGACCAAGCTCGACCTCCATATCGGCTCATTCATCATCCGCAACGGAGCCGTGAAATACAACAACCTCTACATTCCCCCAACTCCGTCAAAATTCAACACCAACCACATATCCGTAACACACATCAGCTCCGATATACGCATCCGTCACATCACCGATGACGAAGTAAACCTCGGAGTAAAAAAATTCTCGTTTGCGGAGAAGTCTGGCCTGCACCTCAAGAACCTGTCGTTCAGCCTTTCAGCAAACAGATCGAGAGTCTCGCTCAAAGAATTAAGGCTCGAACTCCCCAACTCCACAATTTCATCCGACTCCATAACCGCTACCTATATTATAAAAGGTGACGGCAAAATAGACCTACATTCACTTTCATCCAAAGGGAACCTCCACAGCGACGCCATATCCCTGCCCGACTTCGCCTTCCTGCTGCCGAAGCTGAAGAGCTGTGATGTGTCGTTGAAGATGAGGATGGCATACGAGATGCATAACGGCAGACTACATGTCATCCCCCTATCGCTCCGTTCCGCTGACAACGACATACGCCTATCCGCAAGCGGAGAACTGACACCGTTTGCCCCCAAAAAGGAATGGAAGGTAAGGCTCGGAGAATTCTCAATAGGACAGCACACCCTGGACAACGTGCACAGGGTGCTCTCAGCCCTACGCATAGCCCTACCCGAACAGGTGCTGAACGTAAAGGAGATAAAGCTCCACGGCAATGCAGTGGGCCGCGGCAGCAAAATTGTTGCAAAGACGGAACTGAGCACCAACCTGGGATATATAAAGTCGGACATAAGGAAAACCGGCAACAACATAACCCTTACAATGAGCACGACAAAACTGAAAGTGGGCGAATTGCTCTCCGATAAAGACCTCGGCAGTCTGACCCTCAACGTAAAGGCAAGCGGAAAGCTCCAGGGCAGCACCATTAGGGCAATCAGTGCCAACGGCGACATCCCCTCATTAGAATACAGAAACTACACATACAGGAATGCGAAATTCAATGTCGCCTACAACGGCACGACAGTCCGTGGCGACCTGTCGATAAGCGATCCTAACATTGACCTGGACCTTTCCGGCAGTGCCGCCAACATCACGAAGATGCCGGCCACCAATTTCACGGCAACGATAAACAGATTCTGCCCCCAGCGCCTGAACATCAGCAAGAAATGGGATGACGCCGTTTTCAGTACAAAGATCAGCGCCCACACAAATGGGAAAAGCATCAGCAGGATGGAGGCAGGACTGATGGTGAGAGACTTCCAATTCAAGTCGGCAACCGACGAATACTCCATCAACACCCTCGATGCAAACATCAGTCCGGACAAAATAAAGATAGATGCCGACTTCGGCAGCGTAGAGCTCAACGGCAAATACAACATCGCCACCATCGGTGAGAGCATCTTCGGAATACTGAAGAAGAAACTGCCCACGCTGCCAGGCATCGACAAGAAAATCTATGCCTCGGACAACCGCTTCACGCTCAACGCAAGCATCACCGACACCAAGTGGATAGAGATACTTGCCGGCGTGCCGTTCCACTCCGACCAACCGATAAACATCCATGCAAGCATCGACGACATCAGCCGCTCCATCAATGCAGATATGATTCTGCCCGATTTCTCATATGGGAACGACAGATACAGAAACGGCGGACTGTCGCTGAAGACCATCAACGACACCCTCTTTGCCGACATAAGCCTGAGGAAACTGCTCGACGACAGCAACGGCATAAAGCTACACGTAAAGGCAAACGCCGCAGACAACCGTCTGAACAGTACGCTCGACATTGACTACAACATACCGACAAGGATAAAGGGTACGCTCAACACACACACGAAATTCTACAAAGACCATGAAGGGAACAACAGCGTTCTGCTGGAACTCGCTCCCTCTACAATCATGGTAAAAGACACGGCATGGAACGTGAGCCCATCAAGCATCATCTACAACAGCCAAAAGATACAGATCAACCATTTCGCCATAGGAAACGGCAAGCAGCACATAAAGATTGACGGACTCGCCACAAAGAGTCCTGCCGACTCCATCTGTGTGGACCTCAACGATGTGGACGTGAACTACATCCTCGACCTCGTGGAATTCCACTCCGTAGAATTCAGCGGACGGGCCACCGGACAGGCTTACCTCAAGTCCGTACTCAACACCCCCGATGCCTACGCCCTGCTCACAGTAAACGACTTCAAGTTCCAGGAAGGCGACATGGGCGTTCTTCATGCCCGCGTGGACTGGAACAAGGCGGAAAAGCAGATTGACATAAATGCCACGGCCGATGAAAGCGAAGACGCCAGGACCCTCATCAAGGGCTACGTGTCGCCGGAACGCAACTACATAGACCTCGGGATAACGGCCGAAGACACGAACATAGAGTTCATGAAAAGCTTCTGCAGCAGTTTCATGAGCGACATAAACGCCAGAGCCAACGGCTTCGCACAGGTCTATGGGGACTTGAGCGAAGTGAACCTGCGTGGACTGCTCGTTGCCAACGGAAATCTGAAAATTAGTACGCTGAACACAAGATACTACCTCAAGAACGACACCATACGCATGGAGCCGGACGAGATAATCTTCAGCGGTGACACCGTGAGAGACAAGAACGATAACATCGCCATAATCAAGGGTGCCCTGCACCACAAAAACCTGACAAGGCTCACGTTCGACCTCGACATTGAGGCCCACGATTTTCTCTGCTACGATCACAAGTCGTATGACGACAACACCTTCTATGGTACAGTCTACGGCACTGGTAACTGCTCCATAACAGGCCGTCCACACAGCATCGTCTTCAATATCGACATGACGCCAGTGATGGGCTCATTCATAGAATACAACACCGCAAACCCTGACGCAATAACGAGCCAAGACTTCATCTCATGGGCAAAGCACAACGAAGGAGACACTCCGGCAGCCACGCCGCTGAAAGACCTCAACGAATCGTCGGACATACATCTGAACTTCAACGTGAACACCACGCCCGACTTCACTCTGCGCGTGCTGATGGATCAGGCGAGCGGCGACAAGATAGCCCTCAACGGAAACGGTAACATCAAGGCAAGCTACTTCAACAAGGGCAACTTCGACATGTACGGCACGTATCTCATCGACCACGGCTCGTACAACCTCACCATACAGAACATCATAAAGAAGGACTTCCAGTTCAAGCCCGGCAGCAACATCGTCTTCGGCGGAAACCCGTTCAACGCTCTGCTCAATCTGAAAGCCGCCTACCAAGTGAACGGAGTGCCGCTCGCCGACCTGAAGATAGGCAACAGCTTCTCGAGCAACAACGTGCGGGTGGACTGCATCATGAACATCGGAGGAACGCCGGAGAACATCAAGGTAGATTTCGACTTCGACATGCCAACGGTGAACAACGACGCCAAACAGATGGTGCGCTCGCTCATCAACAGTGAGGAGGAAATGAACCAGCAGGTCATCTATCTGCTCGCCATAGGCAGATTCTACATGGACAACGTGAACAACTCAGCGCAGGAGGACGCGCAGCAAAGCCAAACAAGCCTTGCGATGCAGAGTCTGCTCAGCGGAACCATCAGCCAACAGGTAAGCAGTCTGCTTAGCTCCGTAATTAACAATAACAACTGGAACTTCAGCACCAATATCAGCACCGGTACCGAAGGCTTCAACAACGCCGAGTATGAGGGACTGCTATCAGGAAGCCTCTTCAGCAACCGACTGCTCATCAACGGACAGTTCGGCTATCGCGACAACCCGAACACCACCTCTTCATTCATCGGCGATTTCGACTTGAAATACCTGCTCACACCATCAGGCAACATAGCAATAAAGGTCTACAACCAGACAAACGACCGATACTTCACCAAGTCTTCTATCAATACCCAAGGACTGGGCCTTATCCTCAAGCGCGACTTCGGCAACTGGAGGGAACTGTTCAGGTGGAAGAAGAGAAAAAAATGAAGAATGAAGAGTGAAGAATGAAAAATCTTTTAAATGAAGGACTCCAAAAGACAAACATCCACGTCAACTTAAATAACGAACAAGCATGAAAAGTATTTTGATAAAAGACACCACGATTTCCGAGAGAATAGATATAGTAAGACAAGCACTCGACTTCGGTGACGGAGAATGCGAAGGCGTAGACATGGAAGACATGTATGACGACTACATCTACGGCAGAAAGGAGCTCGCAGAAATAAACCTTGAGTTCAGCAAGAACAACACCAACTTCGTCACTTCCGGCGAAATCAGGGAGACTATACAGTGTACACGATAAGTGAGATAATCCGCATGGCAGGAAACCTCCCTGCCGCCATCATCGCCGGACGACTCAACAGTTGTCTCGACGACAACAGCTGTGCCGTGGTCACCGCACCGCCCGGAGCCGGAAAATCCACCCTGCTCCCACTTACCATTCTGGCAGGAAGCCCCTGCAGGAAAATCATCATGCTCGAACCACGCCGCCTCGCTGCCCGACAAATCGCCGAGCGCATGGCAGCCATAATGGGCGAGCCGACAGGAAAGACAGTGGGCTACCGCATACGCTTCGACACATGCACGGGAAAAGACACACGAATAGAAGTGGTGACCGAGGGAATACTGACGCGCATGATTGTCAACGACCCCACACTCGACGGCGTCGACACCATAATCTTCGACGAATTCCATGAGCGCAGCATCAACACCGATCTCGCACTTGCTCTTGCAAGGCAGACGCAACAGATACTACGCCCCGAACTGAAAATCATCATCATGTCGGCAACCATCAATACCGACGAAATATGCAATCAGCTACATGCTCCACTCATCGAAAGCGAGGGACGAATGTACCCCGTAAACATAGAATATGCCGGCACCGACCTTTCACAGCAACATTCTCCCGCTGACATTGCCCAAGCCGTAGCATCCACGATTGCCGCCGCCCATCGCCAAGACGAAGGCGACATACTTGCCTTTCTGCCAGGCCAGGGCGAGATAATGCGCTGCGCCGAACTGCTCAACGACTCGCTCGGCGACACAACCATACACCCCCTCTACGGCAACCTCGCACCCGAACAGCAGCACAAGGCCATAATCCCGTCAAGGGAGGGAGAGCGCAAGGTGGTGCTTGCCACGCCGATTGCCGAAACATCCATCACAATAGAGGGCGTAAGGATAGTAGTGGACTCCGGTCTCTGCCGTGCCATAGCGACAGACCCACACACGGGGATGAGCCATCTGCAGACCATACGCATAAGCCGGGACATGGCCACACAGCGCGCCGGACGAGCCGGACGCGTCAGCGAGGGCAAATGCTACCGTATGTGGAGCAAGGCTTCAGAGCATTTGATGGACGAACAGAGGAAACCCGAAATCATCTATGCCGACCTATCGTCAATGCTTCTGTCCATCGCCGCCTTCGGAGAAACCGACATCGAGGCTCTGCCCTTCCCCACCATGCCCCCACATTCCGGCATCATCCAGGCAAAGGAGATGCTCGTTTCGCTCGGCGCCATAACCGAAGACGGCAGAATAACGCCCCTCGGCACAAGGATAAACAGCATGCCATGCCATCCGCGAATTGCAAGAATGATTGTCAGCGCAGAGGGCAACAGCATGAAATGCCTTGCATGCGACATTGCCGCACTGCTTGAGGAGAAGGACCCGATGGCGGAGAGCGGCACTACCGACATAACCCTACGTATCTCTTCGCTGCGACGCTCACGGCGAAACAAAGCCCCCGGACGTTGGCAGCGCATAGCAAAGATTGCTGCAGAATACATGCGTCTGGCAAAAGCCAGCGAGGACAACACCGCCCTCTACCACGACGATGCCGCCAGACTTATCGCCCTAGCCTACCCCGAGAGGATAGCTATGAGCACTGACGACATCGGCTCATTCCGACTTGCCAACAGCAACAACGTGAGGATAGAAACCACCGACTCCATCTCTGCCCACAAGTGGATTGCCATAGCATCGCTCAACTCCGCCACAAGCGGAATGGGCAGAGTTTTCCTTGCGGCTCCGCTGGACATAGAGAATATCGACAGCCAGTTGGTAAAGACCATCGACAAAATCACTTGGAATTCGCACGAGGGCTGCATTGTGGCCCGACGCGAAAGGCGCATCGGCAAACTCACTATAGACTCCAAACCTCTCCACGACATCGACAAAGAGCAGATAAAGCACATCATCTGCGAGGCAATGAGAAAGGACGGACTATCCATGCTCTCATGGAGCGACGACCACGTCCTCTCGCTGCAACGCCGGGTGTCGGCTGTTGCCCTATGGCATCCGGAACTGGACCTACCCGACATCTCCACAGACCATCTGCTGCAATGCGCCGAAGAATGGCTGCCGCTCTATCTCGAGACGAACGGACGTGTGCTGACAAGAAATGAGCAACTCAGGAAAATCAACCTGACCGAAGTGCTATGGGCAATTATTCCATACAATCAGCAGGAAGGCATTAATCGTCTGGCACCGACCCATATCCAGGTGCCCACAGGCAGCCGGATACGCATAGACTACCGCCAGGGCGCCGAAGCACCTGTGCTCAGTGTCCGTCTGCAGGAATGTTTCGGCTTGAAAGAAACACCGACAGTGGACGGCGGAAAACGCAAAGTACTGATGGAGTTGCTGTCGCCAGGCTTCAAGCCCGTGCAGCTCACCCAAGACCTGAAAAGCTTCTGGCAGAACGCATACTTCGACGTGCGCAAGGAGATGAAGCGCCGATACCCAAAACACTACTGGCCCGAGAATCCATTGGAAGCAGAAGCCGTGAGTGGCGTAAAACACACGAAGTAATATCAGCTACGGAATTCGACGGCATATTGACATTACGAAAATGTACAATAATTTTATTTTCAGAATAAAAAAGCAAGAGGAAAACAAACGGAGAATTGTCCGATTTTTCCTCTCGCTAACTCTTAATTAATATCAACTGAAAATCAGTGATTTACAAGAAACAATTCTTTTCGGGGAGCAAAGCATTGTTTTGCTTCAAACGAAGCAATGCTTTATACAAGAATTAACGTTGCTTTCCATTCGCGTAACTACTCAGACCCCTAGGGCATGAGTAGTTACCTCACTGTTGTACGACAGCA
>USSF01000053.1 GCA_900557405.1 uncultured Prevotella sp. | reverse complement strand
CCAAAATTAATAATCTATAAAAACAAAGCAAAAAGTGTCGTTTTTCAGATTTTAGGTTTAACTTTGCATCCGAAAAGAGTTGTTTGGCAAGCAAGGCAAACTTATGTAGAATGTAGAAGTTAAAACTATTGCCAAGTCATTACCTCTATTGAGGAAAGACACTCATAAATCGCTCATTTTAAGCTATTCAGAAGATTTTAGCAGAATTTTTCGGAAAAATCCAATCATGAAAAAAGAACGAACTCTAAGGAATTGGAGCTTGACGGCACTTGCTGTCCTTTTCTCATTCCTCATCGCCATGCCCGCAACGGCACAGCGACAGACCAAGCGGCCGGAAAAGAAACCCGGCGGCATCGTGGATGCCACGGTGATGCCCACAAGGGGCGCACGCTCGCCGCGCATGACGGCTGCCGGAGCTATGCCCGAAAGGCTCTTCGGCGCACTCATCGCCTGCGACGACTGGTCGTACAACGACAAGAAGTACGGACTCTACGAACTGAACCCTGCCACGGGCGAATACTCGCCAAAGGTGCTGATTCCCGAAATCGGCGACGGCAACGGCGGCGCAGTCTGTGTGGACGGCAAATTCTATGTCTCCGTACTGAAGGAATTCTACGGCAACTTCAACTCCGTGAAACTTATCATCGTGGACACCGAGACGGGCGACAAGACCGTCTACGAGCCGGAGCAGACCTATGCCAACGCTGCGGTGAACATGACGTATGATGCCGTGAACAACGTGGTTTACTCCATCAACTATGATGCCACGGGCCACAAATACACGCTCTCCACATTCGACCCCGAGACGAAGACCTACACCGTGTTGTGTCCGCTTGACGACTCCTTCTACGGAATGTGTGCCGACGGCAACGGCAACCTCTATGTGATAAACAACTACGGCGACGTGTGTCTGCTCGACAAGACCACAGGAAAGACGAGCGAACCCATCGTGGAGACGGGACTCTCGCCGCAATACTCACAGTCGTGCTGCTGGAGTCCGATAGACAACAAGATATACTGGGCTGCCTGCAACTACTACAACAGTGAGATTATCGCCATCGACCCTGCAGCCAAGACGCAGCAGACAGTTTCGGAATTCAAGAAGGGCGAAGAATGGATCGGACTGTATTCCACCGACCCGTATGTGTCGAAGGCGGCTCCGGCAGCCCCGACAAACCTGATGCTCCGCTATGCGGCGCCCGGACTGCTCGCCGCCGAGATTTCGTGCAGCGTGCCCAAGACCACGGTGGACGGCAACGAGATATCGGGAGTGCTCAGCGTGAAGGTCTACGTTGACGGCGAGATGGTGGCAGAGGCAGAAGACGTCCCGGCAGGAAGCTCCTTCACCAAGACCATCGGAATGGAACAGGGCATGCACAAGGTGAGCGTGGCATGCACCAACTCCGCCGGCGAGGGTCTGCCGGCAAACATCAAGACATTTGCGGGCGAGGACAAGCCGTCCGGCGTTTCCGCCCTCACTGCCGGAGTGGACGCTGCAGGCAAGGCATCGCTCAGCTGGAAGGCTCCCGCCACGGGACAGAACGGCGGATGGATTGACCCGGCGAAGATTTCATACAGCGTCTCGCGCAACGGCAACACCGTGGCAGAGGGCATCACGGCGACGACATTCTCCGAACAGCTCCCCGCCGAGACCCTGTCGTCATACAGATACTCCGTTGCCACGCTCTATGGCGGAACAGTCTGCCACAGCGACACGGCGAACACGCTGACCTTCGGCAAATACACACCGCTGCCATACGTGCAGCCGTTTGACGACGAGTCGTCGTTCGCCCTGCTCTCGGTAATCAACAGCAACAATGACGACGTGACATGGAAGTTTGACACCAACGGAAGCGCCGTCTACACATACTCGTCGAAAAACGCTGCCGACGACTATCTCGTATTCCCGAGGATGAGTCTGAAGGCCAACCACGTATACCGCATCACGATGGACGCGCTGGCCGGTTCGGCTTCGTTCCCCGAGAAGATGAGCATCGTATTCGGCAACAAGCCGGAAGCCGCCGCCATGACCACGGAGGTGATGCCTACGGTGGACGTGACCGAGAACAACGACCCGAAGGCTATCGACGTGACCTTCATCCCGACGGAGGACCTCGACGGTCATTTCGCCGTGCACTGCACGAGCAATGCCGACCAGTTCTCGCTGAACATCGACAACGTGAAGATCGTGGAAGTGGGAACCACCGACAGTCCGCAGGCTCCCGAAGACCTCACCGTCACTCCTGATGCCGACGGCAAGCAGCAGGCAAAGATAAGCTTCAAGGCACCGTCGAAGAACTTCCTTGGCAACGCCGTCTCCACGATGTCGAAGGTGGAGCTGTGGCGGAACCAGAAGCTGCAGAAGACCTACACCGACGTTGCGGCAGGCCAGCTGCTGACTTATGATGACAAGAACGCCGACTTCGGCTTCAACACATACAGCGCCGTGGCATACAGCGGCGAGAACAAGGGAGCCGTGGCAGAGAAGACCGTATTCCTCGGCATCTACACTCTGCCGTTCAGCGTGGAACCGTCGCAGATGGAGTTCTCCCTCTTCAGCGTGGAGGATATGAACAAAGACGAGCACACATGGTTCTACGACCAGAGCGACAGTTCGCTGAAATACATATACAGCAGCCGCAACGACGCCGACGACTACGTGATAACGCCGCCCGTGGAACTGGGCACGGCAAACCTGATTGACGTGACGTTCGACGCCAAGGCGGGCATGACGGGCAAGGAGAAGGTTGCCGTGACCTACGGCACCTCGCCGTCGGCAGCCAACCAGAAGGTGGCAAAGGTATTCGAGATAAGCAACAGGGAATACGAGACGTACAAGGCCTCGTTTGACGTTGCCGACCACGGCAGGTATTACGTAGGATTCCACGTAATCTCCGAGGCCGACCAGATGACGCTCAACATCAAGAACATACGCATAGAGAACGGTTCGCTCGTGAAGGCTCCTGCCGAAGCCACGGCAGCCAATGCCACAGCCGCCGCAGAGGGCGCGCTGAACAGCACAATATCGTTCTGCGCCCCGACAAAGACCATCGACGGCACGGAACTGACGGGCAAGGTGGACATCACCGTAAGGCGCAAGGACGGAACCCTGGTGGGCGAAAGCAAGGGACTCGCCCCCGGCGCAGCGGCTTCATGCAAGGACATGGAGGCTAAGCAGGGCATGAACGAATACACAATCACCACGGCAAACGAGTTCGGCACCGGACAGCAGACAAAGGTGAGCTGCTTCTGCGGCATCGACGTGCCGGGAGAGGTGGGCGCACTGACAGCCCACCCGTCGCCGGCGGACAATCTCACGGCCACCATCTCATGGACTGCCCCTGTTGCCGGCGAGCACAACGGATACTTCTCGGCTGCCGACATCACCTATAATATATATGAATACGCCAACGGCAAACTCACGAAGCTCGGCACATCGAAGACCACTTCGTTCAAGGCGGAACCATCGTCAGACGTGCTCGGCAACTACTACTTCATCGTGGCGGCGGAAACCGTGGCCGGCGAGGGCAAGCAGCAGGGCGTCATCACCGTGCTCGGCAAACCGCTGCAGCTGCCGTTTGAGGATAACTTCTACAACAGCGTTCCGGCAAACGAGCCTTGGGTGACCGGCACCGTGGAGGGCGCTGCCAAATGGGGAGTGACAAGCTTCCTGCGCAGCCTCAACCTCACGGCGGATGACGGCGGAATGCTCGTATGCTACGACGACAACGGCAGGCGCGGCATCGGCCGCATGCAGATGCCTAAGGTCTGTCTCGGAGGACTCAACGCCCCTACCCTCTCGTTCAGCATGTACAGATACGTGGGAGCCGGAAGTAGTCTCTCGGTGAAGGTCACGTCGGACGAGGTGAACTACAAGGAGGTGATGTCACAGCCTGTGGGAAGCGACAAGGACGGATGGCAGGAGATGCAGATCAACCTGAGCGAATTCAAGGACTGTCCGTGGATTGCAATAGAATTCGACGGCACAGTGACCAAGTTCCAGGAATACGTGATTCTCGACAACTTCAAGATTGAGAACGCATCCGAATACGACGCACGCATTACGGCAATGAGCGGCTACAGGCAGCCTGTGGCAGGAAAGGCTAACCCATACAAGGTGAGCGTGCTGAACCACGGCAAGCAGGCCGTAAAGTTCAGCGTGGAGTTCGGAGTGAACGGCAACGTGGTGGAGACCCAGGCCGAGGAAGCTCCTCTGGCGAGCGGCATGACTCATTCCTACGTGTTTGACTTCACGCCTACTGCCGAGATGATCGGCAAGGAATGTGCCGTAAGCGTGAAGGTGGTGCCAGACGGATGGACCGACGAGGTGCCGGCGGACAACAGCTTCGAGGCTACGGTGACGGTGATGCAGCCGGCACTCGCCCCCGTGACCGACCTGAAGGCGGCTCCTGCCGCAGCCGGCACGATGCTGGAATGGACGGAACCGGTGATTGAGAACAAGCCTGTGGTTGACGACTTCGAGGCTTATGATTCGTTCGAGTATGAGCATATAGGCGACTATACGCTATACGACGGCGACGGACTGACGCCTTGCGGCATCTTCGGCGTGAACCATCCTAACATGGGCAAGCCGATGGCATTCCAGGTATGGGAGCCGAAAGCCCCCGGAGTCGACGTGGATGCTTCTATATGGCAGCCGTATTCCGGACAGAAATGTCTCGTGTCATGGGCGGCGCTGAGCCAGATGTATGCGCCGATCAACGACGACTGGCTCATCTCGCCCGAGATTGACGGCGGAACGGAACTCTCGTTCTACGCCACGATGCCTGTAGCACAGTATTCGCCGGAGACTTTCGAAGTGCTCTATTCCGAGCGCACCAACGATCCGGAGGACTTCCAGCTGCTCGCTTCCGAGGCTCTGCTCTATCCGGGATGGAAGAACTTCAAGTACGCTCTGCCTGCCGGCGCACGCTATTTCGCCATAAGGTATACAAGCTCCAATAAGTTCGCGCTGCTCGTGGACGACCTGAGCTACGTGCGCAGCATGGGCGCCGTGAAACCTGTAGTGAGCGGCTACAACATCTTCCGCAACGGGGAGAAGATCGGCAACACCACAGCGGCTGCCACATCATACACGGACAACAGCGACAAGGGCGGCAAGTACAACGTCACCGTAGTATACGACAGCGGTGAGTCGATGATGTCCAACACGGTGGAGGTGATGCCTTCTGCCATCGCCGGTGCCGCGGCTTCCATGCTGAAGGTGACGGCAGGAAAGGGCTGCATCATCGTTACCGGCGCCGCAGGACAGTCCGTCATGGTCAACGCCACCGACGGTTCTGCCATAGCCTCGATAGCCAATGCCGGCAGCAGGGAGACTGTCTCTGCAGCCCAGGGCACGTACATCGTGACCGTAGGCAAACGGCATTTCAAGGTGATGGTGAAGTGATGCCGTCGCCGGATATCATGACGCCAATAAAGCGGTTCAAGCTTTTGGCTCAGACAAAGACCGGATAACGCCCTGTCAAGGGGCAAGTCCGACATACCTGATACTCCTTCCCGTAGTTATATCATGGGAAGGAGTATTTTTTTCATCAAGAGTTACATCTTCAATATATTATAAGAAGTAGACGAGTAGTGAGAAGCCCTGCTGCAGTTCGTCCTGTAAGCCTGCGGCTACAGAACGAAGGTCAAAAAAACGCTCACGGATTATCACGATGCACACGGAGTCTTTGACCACGGATTCGTTTTTTGATTTTTTCTTTTTTGATTTATATATGGATTAAAAACGGATTTGCAAGCGTTACCGCTTGCGGCTGCCGAGATTGAAATTATCCAATATTTTATCCTTGAGAAAATATGATTAATTTCCAATCGGTCATCAGACTGTAAATCTGTTTCATAGCCGTTTCAGCCGTTTGTCTTATATAAGGTGGATTCTGTTTGTTTTAAAATTCGCAACAGCTTGCCGTTACTCATTAAAACAAACAAAATCCACTCTTCTGAAAATCCAAAATCCAAGCAAACCCTAATGACAGGTTGGGATTAAAGGATCGGTTGTTTGTCAACGCACAATTTTCTTTCCTTCTATCACATAGATTCCTTTGGGCAGATGCTGCAGAGCTTCTGGAGTAGCTCGATTCAGCACACATTCACCGGATAAATTATAGACTGGACCCTCATGGGTTGCTTTGGTCTCAATTTTGTTGATGCCCGTGATGCTGTTTTCAGTTACATTTACTTTTGTGTCACGCAATACGGTAAACTCGTATGTGCCATCAGCCATAGGTTGTAACGCTTCGCCATTCACACTGATTTCCACCTTTGCCTCAGTTGCCGGTCGGATACTTACCAACGTGCCGCTTAATGCACTGAATCCTGCTGCAAACCCGGGAACGTTTATCAACATGTCGCGCACCACGGTGAGCTGTGATAGAGCTTCCGCTTCACCGGCAAAGGTTACCTGATAGTTGGCTGGAGCATCTCCGAAGAACACCTTCAGGACATCCATCGGTTTCAGTTCAGCCAAATAGGTGTAACTACCGGGGTATTTGGGCGCCAATTTCTTGTCGTTTTGGTATACATGGGCTTCCACCGGACTGCCAGTACCCAAGATAAAGTCATTGTCATAGTCATAAAAACAGAAGTTGTTGTAGCCATTCTTCAGACCCTCTATTTTACTCTGGTCAGCACGTTGCAAAGTGAAATAATCTTCTACTTGCTCAAGACCCTGCAAGAAGATTGCAGCCTGTTTGTCGCGCACGATATTACCCGTCACCACGGTAATATGCGAGTCATCGACAAGCGAGCCCACCCTGAGTGGTGATATTTGCAAATCACTGCGTTCGTAGCTGTAGTCATCCACCTGACAACTCTCCAAATAGCAGTCTTTGGCAGGAAGGATGCTTACGATTGGAGTATTACGCATAATCTCCACCGTGTTGTCGCCTGCCTTCAACTCGATACGGTCGTTGTTGTAGTGGTAACCACGATATACTTCCACTCGATTTGGGTCGTCGACAGTAATGTTGACCTTGAATGTGGCATATTTATGCACGCGGATGCAGATGTTTGTTTCTTCGGTAATAACAACCTCAAACGGGTTAAAGAACGAACGCGTTTCCCCGTTTATGGTACATTCGTCAACCTCCCATTCCTTGGTGTTGGCATATAGTTTGAGACTTGCCCCCGCCTTCACCGTGAAATCGTCATTCTTGTAATTGAACACCGGTTTGTTGTCAACATCTGCTCCAGTGATGAAGTCGGCTGCCTCATCGCCCTCGAGTAGTAAATGTACCGGACAGTCCACGTCCGGATAATTGGTCTGCACCTCAATGACTGTACCATTGACTACAGGAACCTCATAACTATATGAAGACACATTCGTGATGTCATTTCCATCTACCACCAGTTTGTAGATAGCCTTGTCTGTAGGGGTGATTACAAGCCCGGTTTCCGTTGTGGGGTCAAATTTGATAATATTCTCGCCATCAACGATTGCCACCTCAGCCTGTGAAACCTTGTGTGTTACCTTTATCTTCGAAGCATCATCTACTTTCAGTGTGCAGCTGGCATTTTGAACCTCTTCATTGCGGGCCGAAGTCACCGTGTACGTATCGCCCCAGTCACTATAGAAACGTAGTTCACAATACGACTGCTCTATGATAAATTCATCCCATGATTGGCCGTCTGTGCCCGTACCGACGACCGATTTCAGACAGCAATTTTCACGTGCCTTGACGGTAACAGTAGTACCTGGCTCCACATCAATCACGTTTAATCCATTTTGGATGTCGGGATAGTCGGTATAATTTACACTGATAGCCACACGCTCTATATCATCGATAATAATACGAGCCTTAATGCCCTCGCTTTGCGCTCGGAGACTTATAGAACAAAGAGCACAGAGAGTGCATAAACAGTAAGTAAGAAATCTTTTCATAAGCAGAAAATAAATATGGTTAATAATATTGTAACTTTTTCAAAGAGGACCACTATTTAGTCTTGGATAATCAGACCTTACAAATAATAAATGAGCAGACATTTGCCTTAACATAATCCAAGGACAAACGAAAGTATTAAAATATTGCGGATCAGCATGATGTTCAACGAATAATCGTATCTCTATCATAGGCGCCACAAATATACACCTTTCTCTGGATTACAGCAAACAATTTGCAATTTATATACCATACAAGTATACATTTTGTTGGTTTTATTCAATAAAGCACGTAGATATGATGCAAAAATCCGCCAAAAGCTTGAAGATACAAGAAAATAATTGTCTAACTTTACAGCGAAAACCAAAAGACTGACAATTATGTATTTACTGACACCTGGAGAGGCATTTAGTGGGAACCATGATAAAGCAAGTGCCGCACACTTGCAAGATTCGTCAGATTCGTGCGATTAGTGTTCGAAAAAACATTCGCGTATATTAAGTTGAACACTAATCTCCCTCAAACGAATCTCGTCTATTTCCCGGAAAATGAATAAGTCAGGAACTTGAGAACATTGCCTGTAAACAAATTGAAAAAACGGTACCAAAAAGGTGCAGCACCCTGGTACCAAGAGTGCAGCACCCTGGTACCAAGAGTGCAGCGCCCTGGTACCAAGAGTGCAGCATAGGTATACTCGCAGTATACCATAGCTACTGACGTCATCGTCTACTTGTCTACTCGTCTACTTAGGATAATATTCATCAGAAGATGAACAGGAAGAAGGTCACTTGTCCAGTCGGAAGATACGCAGTGCGTTCGCCGTGGTGCGGCGGTCAGCCTCATCCTCGCTTATGCCGTAGATTTCGGCAATACGGTTAAGCACGAAAGCCACGTAGGCACTCTCGTTGCGCTTGCCGCGCATGGGCACTGGCGCCATATACGGTGAGTCGGTCTCGATGACGATGCGGTCTATCGGGATGCCGGCAAGCACTTCGGGCAGGTGCGACTTCTTGAACGTGAGCACACCGCCGATGCCCAACACGAAGTTGTCGAACTGCAGGAGCTGCTCCGCCTCCTTCCCGTTGCCCGTGAAGCAATGGAACACACCGCCGCGGGCAAGCTCCTTCTCGTGGCGCTTCAGTATATGCACCATTTCGTTCTGCGCCTTGCGGCAGTGTATCATCAGCGGAAGGTCGTATTCTGCCGCCCACTCCACCTGTTCCTCGAACGCCTGCAGCTGCTCCGCCTCGAACTCACGGCTCCAGTAGTAGTCGAGTCCCACCTCGCCGATGGCGATGAACGGATGGTTGGGTTCGTCGAGCATGGGCTTCATTTGGGCAAGCTGATTGCGCCAGTCGGCCTTCACCTCCTCGGGATGAAGCCCAATCATGGGATAGGCGTAGCCAGGAAACTGGCGGCAGGTCTGGAGCACGGAGGAAACGGACTTCAGGTCGATTGCCGGCACGAAGACTTTCTCCACTCCGGCTTCCTTGGCGCGCTGCACTGCGAGGGCGCGGTCTTCGGCAAATTCCTCACCGTCGATATGTGTATGGGTATCTATCATTGTTCGGTTCCTCCTTCCTTCTCACCTTTTCTATAATAGTATTTCACGCCGAACTTGGCACATTCCTCCATGCGGTCTATCACGCGTCCGCCCCTGAAGTGGTCCTCAATCTGGTTCCACAGGCGCATTATCACCTCGTCTACCGAGGGGCGCATATTCTTCAGCTGCTGCTCCAGGTCGCGAGTGCGCACCAATATTGCCTGATGGCGCTCGTATGCCTCGATGAAGATGTCGAGATGGGTGCTCACCATGCCCACGGAGGGGTTGTAAATCGGTCTGCCGCCACGCTTGATGCGCTCCTTCTCGCCAGCCACCAACTTGGGGCCCCACTCCAGAATCTGGCCCGCTTGCTGCACAACGGGCAGCACGGTGAGGTCGCAGGGCAGGGAATACAGGCTGATAAGCTGCTTCTTTATCTCGCCGCGTTCCACACACATCTTGAAGACCTGCATGAAATGGCTGAGATACATGGTGGCGTTGCGCTGCAGGGGGTTCAGGCGCAGACGGCCGCGGCTTTGGGCCTGCTTGTCCATGTCATACTGATTGACGAGCGTCAGGAGGCGGTCGTAACACGTGCGGGCCATATTGATGTCTTTCCAGTCAATGAAGCGGTCGCGGGCGGTATAGATATTGTTGTTGTCGAGCAGGGTCTTCAACGCTGCAAGACGGGATTTGTCCGTTTTCGGTAGTCTTCTGTATGGCATATCTTGAATTAAGAATGAAGAATGAAGAATGAAGAATGAAGAATTAAGAATGAAGAATGAAGAATGAAGAATGAAGAATCTTGAATTAAGAATCGGGAATTCTATGGGGTCACTTTTTCCTGTTCATCATCCGCTCGGTGTATTCGCGCAATACCTGCTTGCGCTCGGGACTGACGCTGATGCGGTCGAGATACCCGCGGCTCTCGTCGAAATACTGACGTATCTTCTCTTCGGCGAGGCGGTCGATGCCGAGCTTGTTGTATATGGCGGTGACGGCACGGAACTTCTCCTCGCGGTCGAAGTCCTTGGCACTGATCCAGCGCTCAAGTTCGCGACGGGTCTCGCCCTCGCTCCTGTTGAAGGCGTTGATGAGCATATAGGTTTTCTTGTTCGACGTGATGTCGCCGCCCGTAGCCTTGCCGAAAACGGCAGGGTCGCCGTATACGTCGAGGTAGTCGTCCTGCAGCTGGAAGGCAAGTCCCACTTTCTCGCCGAACTTATATATAAGCTCCATGTCCTCCTCCGACGCTCCGGCGAGCAGGGCACCCATCTTCAGGGCGCAGGCCAGGAGCACGCTCGTCTTCAGACGTATCATCTTGATGTATTCTGCCTCGGCAACATCGTTGCGGCTCTCGAATTCCATGTCATACTGCTGTCCTTCGCTCACCTCAAGGGCTGTCTCGGTGAAGAGGTCGAGGGCAGGCTTCAGACGGGCGGCTTCCACCTTGGCGAGATGGAGATAAGCCAGGGAGAGCATAGTGTCGCCGGAGAGGATTGCCGTGTTGGCGTCCCACTTCTTGTGGACCGTAGGACGGCCGCGGCGCACGTCGGCATTGTCCATCAGGTCATCATGCAGGAGCGTGTAGTTATGGTATGTCTCAAGGGCGGCGGCAGCCGGCAGAGCGGTCTCCACGTCATCACGGAACATATCGTATGCCATCAGCACAAACGAGGGGCGTATGCGTTTGCCTCCGGCCGAGAGCACATATTTTATCGGTTCATAGAGCGACAGCGGCTGGCGGTCGTAAGGGAGCGAGTCGATGTAGCGACTCACGATGTCAAGAATCTCTTTTGATGTTTTCATCTCTTTATCTGATTTAGAATCCAAGGTTTTCGCCTACAAGCACCACGGTGTGGCGGCCGGCAGGACGGGAATTTCTCATTATCTCTATATAGTTGCAGAGGCAGTCGGGCGACTTGCAGTCGTGGCATACGCCGTCAGTCCGGCACGGGGTATTGAGGTCGGCAAAGCGCTGCGCGTTTATCGGAGCTGCCGTGCCGCGTGCACGTGCCATGGCGGCATCGAGGTCCTTGGCCACCTTGTTGAGTCCTACGACCAATATCACATGCTTCGGACCGAAGGTTATCGCCGCCACACGGTTGCCGTTGCCGTCGATGTTCACTATCTCTCCGCTCTCGCTGATGGCGTTGACGCTGGAAAGATAATAATCCGCAGAGAATGTCTTGCGGTAGATTGCCTGGGCCGCATCGCGGTCGGGGGCGAGGTCGCGGTCCCATATCTCGAGCGATGCCCTATCGTGCAGGACCTTGGTCAGTCCCATGTCGCGGATTGTCATCGAACCGCCCCATGCCACGGAACTTCCGTCGGGGATAAGCCCCACGATTGTCTTCACGGCTTCCTGTGCCGTCTTGCAGTACATCGCATTATAATGGCGCTGCTCCAGCTGCTGTATCAGACGGCCGGCGAGCAAATCGTTTCTCTGTTCTTCGGGTTTCATATATCTCTGTCTTTTTTGTTTTGTCGTTTATCGGTAATAATACAGCTCGTAGCGTCCGTCCGTCCACACCTTGCGGTACGGGCGTATCATACTGAGCTGACTGATGATATGGCCGTATCCGGGGATATCCTTCTGGTTGTCGAGCAATACGTATGGCAGTCGGCGGGTATGCTGCCAGGCTGTCCGGATATAGCGTTCGTTCATGCGGTCGGAGGAATAATAGGTGGAGAACACCGCCCAGGGCTTGCAGTCGAGTACCGGAACCATCGGCAGGGAGAAGGAGCATATCATATAGCTGCCCTTAGGCACTACATGACCGAGCCGGCTGATAAGATGATTATACATGGCGGCATTGTCTGCCGTGGTGTGTATGCCGCGTGTCAGGGCGCTGTCTATCGTATATCTGCTGTGTATGCGGTTGCCGTCTTCCATCTGCTTGCGCCCGAGATTGAGCACCAGGAAGACTACGCAGACGAGAGAGAGCATCCATCCAGCTGACTTCTTCCATCCGGCAGGAGCGGCGCCCGTTACTGCCCATACGAGATAAAGGGAAAGCGGAATAGTGAGGAAGGTCAGTTCCTTTCCGTAGAAAACTGCCTCGGCATTGCTTCCCACTGGCAGGATGAAAGGCAGATAAAGGCTCATTATGAAGAGATGGGCGAAGCTGGGAGTGGCCACGCCGCTCCCGGCAAAGAACAGCAACACCGCTCCTATAAGGCACAGCGCCATCGTTATATTGGATGAATAATTGGAAAAGTTCATCATCAGGAATGTCAGCACTGCCGCCACGAAAAGCGTGAGAAGGCGGACGGAAGGATTCTTCTGGCGGTTGGCCAAACGGACAAGGACGCACAGAAGGACAAGGAACAGGGCGTTCGCCCCGACACTCTCGTAAAGGTTATACATGCTGCGTACTATCGTCAGCATGCTGTGGCAGTCGCCCCTGTCGGCAAAGATGCCGAGGGCATCACCCATGGAGAGCAGGAACACATCAAGCAGTCCCTGGCAATGAAGCATAAGGAGTATCAAAACGATTCCTGCCACCATGCCCGAATAGAAGAACAGGAAGCGGCGCCCGACCGTCATCCCCGTATTCCAGCGGAGCGACACGAGCCACGAGAGCATGGGGATACCTATGAACGTGAGGTTGACGATGCGGAAGAATACCGCCACTCCGGCTATCAATCCGGACAGACAGACGAGCCAAGGACGGTTGTCCACCGTTCCCTTATGGAAGGAGAGCAATGAGAAGGTGAGCAGCAGGGCGGAATAGTCATTATACGTTATCTCCGTATAGCTGCCGTAGTGGCCAAGCGTAGCCACGAGCAATCCGCCGATTATAAATTTCCGGGGGATATATCTCAGCAGACTGAAATAAATGACAGTCTGCATAACAAGCATATATATAAGATGAAGGACGCGGAGTCCCATGAAGCTGTCTATAGAGAACAGGCGGCAAAGCATACCCGTGAAGTCATAGGTGAGAATCCATTGGGCAAGGAAACAGGAGGCATACGGATCGGAATTGAAATGCTTGTATCCCGACATATACATGCCTATATCGAGCCAAGAAAAGCCCTGGAACATCTGCACTCCGAGGAACAAGGCGACGAAGAGCAGATAAAGGAGAAACATCCTGACACCTGATGATGCTCCTGAATGGTTTGCCGTGTTATCTTTAGACATGGGATTCATAAGCGTATGTCATTTAAAGCATCGGTTATTTCTTCTATATCGCCATCGGTCATGGTCTGGTTGCAAGGCAGACTGAGCTCTTCCCGGTGAAGGCGCTCCGTAATCCCGAGTCCGCCTCCGGGCAGGATTATCCTGCCTCCGGCTATGTCTCCGGCATAACAGCGCTGCATGTGGGGAGGCACGGGATAATGTATCATCGTAAGGATTCCCCTTTCCTTCAATGCCGTCTGCAGTTCATCGCGCCTGTCGCTGAACACGGGGAATATATGGAACACACATTCATCAAAGAACCGGGATGAAGGTGCCTTGATATGTGGATTGCCTACGGCGCGTATGCCTTCAGCAAGCTTTTCTGCCACAAGCTTCCTCCTTGCATTGTCTTCATCAAGGTATTTCAGCTTGACATCAAGCACGGCTGCCTGCAACTCGTCAATACGGCTGTTTCGGCCCTTATGGTCGAAGATGTATTTCCTTGACGAACCGTAGTTGCCAAGCGAACGGATGGTCTGGGCGAGCTGGCCGTCATCGGTGGTTACGGCTCCGGCATCGCCGAGGGCTCCGAGATTCTTGCCGGGATAGAAGCTGTGGCCGGCGGCATCGCCAAGACTGCCCGTACGACGGACTTCTGCCTTTCCATCCCGCGAAACAACGTGGACGCATCCATGGGCCTGGGCGTTGTCTTCAATGAGTTTCAGATTATGTCGGCGGCATATTTCGCCTATCCTTCCGGTATAGGCGCATCTGCCATAGAGATGGACAATCATTACCGCCCTTGTGCGGGGCGTTATCGCCTGCTCTATCAGCGAATCATCTATCTGGAAAGTGAGGGGCGAGGGTTCTACCAACACTGGCTTGAGATTATTCTCCGTTATCGCAAGGATGGACGCAATGTAGGTATTGGCGGGCACTATCACCTCATCGCCCTCCGCCATGACGCCCATCTCAATATATGCACGGAGGATAAGGGTCAGGGCATCAAGGCCGTTGCCGCAGCCGATGCAGTGTCCGGTACCGATATACCGGGCATAATGCTGCTCGAAATCCACCGTGGCTTCACCCTGAAGATACCATCCCCCCTCTACGACACGCCTTACGGCCTGCTGTATCTTCTCGCCATGCAGGGCGGTAACCTTCTTCAGTTCCAAATATCTTATCATATCTCAAATCTGTATTTCAGCGATATCCCGCATCCTATATTCTCCTTGAACTCACACAAGCCGTAGTTCGGCACACCGTCTTCCGTCGACGGACCGATGTCAAGGATACGGAGTCCGGCATCGGAGTAATGGCGGAAGACATTATACGTAAGGCAATTCATCGGACGAAGTCCTGAATATTTCCTCTTGTCTCCCCAATAGATTACCTGGGCAATGCCGGGAGCCACATGGAAAACCTGTGCGGCGGCAACGTCTTCCCCCTCATGCCCAAGCAAGAAGAAATCTGCAGTAACCACGTTCTGCACGGTGTCCCACACTTGGCAGAAGCTCATCCGCAGAGGATAGCCATGCTCCTCCCTGTTGCAGCGTATCACTTCGTATGCCCGGCGCACAGCTTCCTTGTCTTCCGAATCAATCTTCCGGAACACGAAAGGTTCCTTCAGCGAACGGTTAAGGTTCTTTCTTGCACTACGGTCGATATGCTCCGTATAGTCGGGGAAATGCGAGAGAGGGAAATAATAGTTCAGGTCCACTGTCGGACGGAAACCGTTCCTAAGGAAAGCACTGACCCATTTGGATATTTGCGACTCACCGTATATCAGCGGCGGAAGTGTGACGGAAAGCTTTTTTCCTGACCGGCGGGCATAATCCGCCAGCTGTCTTACGGCCTCATCCATATTGTTGAGCGCCTGCACTCCACGCATATCAAAGCCGCCGAAGGGAGCGGAAAACGGCGACATCAGTCTGCCGCCACGCTCACCGAGGATGATACCGAAGCGATGCTTATGGTCACCGATGGCAAGACAGCGCACTGCCTCTGCCTTTGCCGCATTGAGCATGGCGAAGGATACGCTATTATACACATGGCCGGAACTGAAAAGGGTTTCGTATTCCGTTGCTGTCATTTCGGTTATCGTCATCTTTCTTTTACCTTATTATTAGGCTGTTTATTTCTCCCTGTCAGCCAGATAATCCATAAACTCTTCATATTTGCCGAGATAGTCCTCCTCCCTGAACACGTCAGAGGCAAGGACCAGGCATACTGCGCCACGGGAAAACTCCGTAAGATCTGCCCAAACGCCCGTGTCGATGAGCAAGCCCTTGTCCGGACTGTCAAGAAGGAAGGTCTTCTTCTCTTTCCCGTCATCAAGCGTTATCTTGAAGCTGCCGCTCATCGCTATGACAAACTGCTTGAGGGTCTTGTGGGCATGGCCGCCCCTACCCTTCCCTTCCGGCACGTCATACATCCAGAAGCAACGCTTTATCTCAAAAGGCACCTCCTTCAGCTGCTCAGCAACGGAAAGATTGCCTCGCTGGTCGCCATGTTTCGGCAATATTGTTATTTCTGTTTCAGATAAATTCATCGTTTAATTCTTTTATAATATCTTTGTATAAGATAAGCTGCATCTCAGCATAACAATCAAGCAAGCTTGTTGT
>USSF01000052.1 GCA_900557405.1 uncultured Prevotella sp. | reverse complement strand
TATCGGTTGAAACTAGCCGTTAACATCCGTTAGTACATTTATCACCACACAAAGTTAAATATCAAAGAAAACTTGTCGGTTTCAGGGAAATAAGCTATTTTTGCATCGTGTTATCAAAACCCGACGAATATGAAATTCCCTATCGGCATACAGGACTTCAAGAGTATACGCAATGACGGCTTTGTCTATGTTGACAAGACTGCGCTGCTGTATAAGATGGCGAATGAAGGAAAGACATACTTTCTGAGCCGTCCGCGACGCTTCGGAAAGAGCCTGCTCGTTTCCACGCTGAAATACTATTTCAGTGGAGAGAGGGAACTGTTCGCCGGTCTCGCCATAGACCGCATGGAGGAGAAATGGGAACAATATCCGATATTCCATATCGACTTCAACGGAAGCGACTTCACCGCCGGCAAGACGCTGAAGAACAAGTTGGATGCCTGTATGGAAGGATGGGAGAAACAGTATGGACTACAGGGAAAAGCGGAATACTCGCCCGGCGAGCGCTTCGCCAGACTGCTCGCCCACGTACACAGGCAGACAGGAAAGCGCGGCGTGGTGCTCATCGACGAATATGACAAGCCCCTGCTCGACGTTCTCGACACCGGATACAAAACCAACGACGAGAATGGCGGGGAGATACCTATAGAGGAATACAACAGGAATATACTCAAGGGATTCTACTCCTCTTTCAAGGCTGCCGACCAGGACCTGCGCTTCGTGCTGCTCACGGGGGTCACGAAATTCTCACAAGTAAGCGTGTTCAGCGGATTCAACCAGCCTGAAGACATCAGCATGAACGGCAAGTATGACGCGATATGCGGCATAACGAAGGAAGAGATGGAGACGGTATTCCATGATGAAATTGACGCGATGGCCGATGAAATGGAAGTATCCCCCGAAGAAACACAACGGATGCTGCAGGAACATTACGACGGATACCATTTCAGCAAGAATATGGTGGACGTATACAATCCTTTCAGCGTGCTCAATGCGCTGAACAGCCGTAGCATACAGGACTACTGGTTCCGCACGGGCACACCGACCTATCTCATCCGGTTGCTCAACCACACGGACCAGAATCTCAATGACCTGACAGGACAATACTACGACACATCGGAATTCATCGACTACCGGGCCGACGTGGAGCGACCATTGCCGATGATATACCAAAGCGGCTATCTCACCATAAAAGACTATGACCGCGACACCAATTCATATCTGCTCGACCTGCCTAACAATGAGGTGAAGAAGGGATTCCTCACACTGATAGCCTCAAACTATCTCGGCACGAAGGAATCGGCAAACACACTCGCAATCCAGTTGGCACGCGCAATCATCAGAGACGACCTTGAGACATGGCGCAAGAGCCTCACGGCATTTTTTGCCAGCATCCCCTACTCCATGCGACGGAAAGACATGGAGACAGAGAAGGAACGCTACTTCCACTACACCTTCTATTTGATATTCCGCATCCTCAGCACATATCTCGTGCTTACCGAGAAGCAGCAGAGCGAAGGACGAGCCGACTGCATCATCGAGACGAAAAGCGGCGTATTCATCTTTGAGTTCAAGCTCGACGGCACGGCAGACGAAGCCCTACAGCAGATTGAAGCCAAAGGATATGCACGTCCTTATGAGAACGAAAAAAGAAAAATACACAAAGTGGGCATCAGTTTCTCGTCAAAAACAGGAACGATAGCCGACTGGAAAGAAACTTGAACACATTTGTGACACCGGCCTTGATCCGGGTGAACTCAGGTCAGGGCCCAAATACCTTATAGATATATGAAGAACATACTAAGGAAAACATTCATCTTAATGACATTCTGCCTCATGATACCGGCGATATGCAGCGCCGACACATTCAAGGGGAAGATAATAAACGCCGAAACAGGCGAAATTCTGGTAGGGGCAAGCATCTCGGGAGAAGTGAACCCACAGCCGGGATGGTCGATAACGAGTGCCACCGAGACCGACAGCACGGGATGCTTCCGGCTGACAAGCAACACAGAGGGACGCATCCTCTTCACGTTCAGCATGATAGGATACAAGAACTACCGCAAGGTGGACTATTCCTACGGCCGCGAAGAGAGAGACACCACCGACCTCGGCGTAATCCGTCTGCAACCTACGGCGCTCATGCTGCAGGAAGTGGAAGTGACCGCCAAGATGCCGCGCATCACAATGGTGGGCGACACCATCGTGTTCAACCCCGAAGCCTTCAAGCTGAAGGAGGGCGCACGCCTCGCCGAACTGATAAAGAAGCTGCCCGGAGTGGAAAGCCACGACGGCAAGCTCTTCTGGAACGACAAGCCCATACGGCTGATGATGAACGGCAAGGACCTGTTCGGCGGCAGCCAGATAATCGGCGAACTGCCGGCAGAAGTGGCACACAAGCTGAAGCTCTACGACCGCAAGTCGGAACTCTCGCGCCATACCGGCAACGACGACGGCAAGGAGGACCACGTGCTCGACATACAGGTGAAGCCCGGATTCCTCGACAAATGGTATGGCGAGCTACAGGCACAATACCAGACCGAGAAGCGCTACATGTTCAGCGTCAACGCGAGCCGGCTGAGCGACCACGACCCGCAGCTCATATACGGACAGGCGAACAACGCCAACCAATACATAGACCGCACCATGACCCAAAGCTTCAGCACCGACATCGACGGCGACGGAAAGGGCCAGTACGGCTCATACAACTACCAGCACAACTGGAAGACGAAAGGCACCGGCAGCTATTCCAACAACCGCTTCGACATAAGCGCAAGCATGGGCCACGACGACGGATGGAACACAATGACACAGTCCACGGAAACATTCTTCCCCGACAAGGACCGCACGTTCAGCGTGGCCGAAAACTATCACCACACCCACAAGATAAACCCGCAGCTGCAGACCAGGCTCTTCGCCTACACCGACTCGCTGAACACCATCACACTGGACGTGAAGGCAACATACGAGAAGAAGCTCAACATGAGCGAAGACCAACAGGCATCCTACGGATACGACCCTGCAAAATTTGAATACCACACGCTCGCCACAGCTATGGCGGCAAAGGCCGGCGACCCGCTCTACGAACGACTAATCACGCGCAACCGCTACTACCAATCGGGCGAGCAGCAGGAACGTACCCTCAACATCAGCTATTCATGGCAGCATTTTCTGGGCAAGAAAGGATCCTTCACCCTGCAGGGCGGAACAAATATAAGCGGAACCGACGAGGACTCACACCTGAACCGCAACATGGAATACCTGCGCGAGAAGAAGAGCGAGACCCTGTGGCAGCGATACAGCAGCAACAGCCATGACTTCAACACGCTGATCGGAACAGAACTGGAATACTGGCTGGGCAGCAAGGTATACCTGAATATAACGGACAATCTGCTATACTCGCGTACCAAGGCCATGCGCGACATCTTTGCCGACACCAATGGGGAGAACATTGCAGACGGTATGCCCACCACGCCCGACCAGGCTAACGCCATGGACAACCTGATGCACAAATGGGCGAACAGCTTCACGCTGAAATCTACCATCAAGCCCGTGAGCACATTCATGATAATGCCTAAGTTCAAATGGGAAGTATACCGCGAGAAGGCCGACTACCACTACGGACAGCTCGACACAACGGCTGTGCGCAACAGCTATACCTATGAACCGTCGGTAACGCTGAGATGGAAGATGAGCCGCGTGCGCAACATGGACCTCTCCTTCGCATACAGCACCATCGTGCCCGACTTCATGAACACCATGGGCTACCGCAACACCATCGACCCACTGTCCATAACGGCAGGCAACCCCTATCTGCACGAATCACACGCCCACACCACCACATTCAACTACCACCGTATGTGGCTGCGCAAGCAGATAGTGCTCGGACTGACCGCACAATACACCAAGGACATCAACCCGATAGCCACGCTCTACCGCTACAGCTCCTCCACCGGAGCCTACGAATCGATGCGGAAGAACGTGAAAGGCGGCGACGCATGGAAATTCAGCCTCAGCTATGACCAGGGACTCGGCGTAGATTTCAGGCTGATGAACAAATTCTCGGTGCGCACAGCCCGCTCCAACGGATTCCTGACCATCGTGGACAGCAGCGACCCCAACGTCGTTCCGGCACTGAACCATCAGAAAAACCTGATGATGGACGAGGATTTCAACCTGTCGTATGAGACGGAGAAGCTGGAGGTGTCGCTCTACGACCGGCTGCAATGGAACCGCTACCGCTACGACGACGCTTCATACAACACAAACCCGCTGTTCAACCGGCTAGGCGTGGAGGCAAGGCTCTCGCTCGACCCGCTTGAGGTGTGGGTGGACATCGCCGACCACTACCGCTCAGACTATGCCACTTCCGAAATGAACGGCCACAAGCTCATATCCACGGCAGGAGCCACATACAAGTTCTGCAAGAACAAATGCCGTCTGTCGCTCTATATCGACGACATCTTCAACAAGGACCTCTTTTACAACACGAAGTATTCCGCCTTCCAGCGCTTTGAATCCACAGAGAACTACATACACCACTACGCCAGGCTGACATTCACATACAGGTTTGACGCAAAGGCAAGCAAGAAGAAATAAAAGGCAAACAAGAAGAAATAAAGCATCGCTTCTCCGGCCGATTCAATATTTTTATTATCTTTGCAAACCAGATAAAGAACAAACAGAAAACGGAATATATTATGACAGAAGGGGAAACAAGACAGGGCGAGATAAGCATCGACATCGACTACCTTATCAACAGCGGAATGATAAACTATTCCGACGGCGACATGGCGATATTCAGCAGCTCCGGGCAGGCGAACTTCGAAGCCACCCTGAAGCTCGAAGTGCTGACGATAGCCTATGTGGAGGCGGGGACGATGCAGATAGACCTGAACGGAGTGACGCTCCGGGCCGAAGCCGGCGACATGCTGGTGAGCCCGCCGAACTCCTTCATCAACAACCCCTCATATTCCGAAGACTACAGCGCCAAGGTGATAGCCCTCTCCTACAAGGCAATACAGCGCAGTCTGCTCATGGGCAAGGATATCTGGGGCATCATGGCATACGTGTCGAAGAACCCCGTGATGCACATCGACCCCGAGCGCAAAGAACTGATAGAAAAGTATTACTCACTGATAAAGCACAAGATAGACTCCCCACACGGCTACTACCACAAGGAGATAATGCAGTCGCTCTTCCACAGCGTGTTCTATGAGATGGCGGCGATAATAGCCCCGAATCTGAGAGAAATGCGGTTCAGCGGACAGTTCAGCCAGGGCGAACTGCTATTCAAGAAATTCATAGAGATGCTCGCCACATACGACGGCAGCGAACGTTCGGTGAAGGCATACGCCGACAGGCTCTGCGTAACGCCCAAATACCTCTCCACCGTATGCAAGACCGTGAGCGGCAAGACTGCACTGGAGTGGATCCACGACTTCCTTGCCGATGCCATCACGCGCAATCTGAAATACACCGAGGGTTCGATAAAGGAAATCTCCGACGTGCTCGGGTTCCCCAACATGTCGTTCTTCGGCAAGTTCGTGAAGACACGCTTCGGCATGTCGCCCAAGGAATACAGGATAAAGCTGCAGAGCGAAGCTTCCCTTCTTGCCGACGACAACGGCAACAAGGACTGACGGCACTGCAACGCCTCCAGCATGTGTCTTTATCAATAAGAACACATACCTTATTATATATCATACCAACAAGGAAAAGACAAACCTCCTTAAACCCAAAAATGAATCCCTCCCTGCCTGTCCTTCTCTGAGGACGGCCGGGAGGGATTCTTCATAAACCCATAAATGATGAAAGAAATCTTCTATTCAATGGTGAGCTTGTCGAAGAGCATCCTGTCGATGCCTTCGCCTGTGAGGCGCACCTTGTAGCTTCCGGCGTTGGTCTGGGTGCCGGTGGTGATGCTTGTATTGCGGCGCTTGGTCTTCTTCTCGGGAGTCTTCACGAAGGTGATGTCGTCCTCTTTGTAAACCACGCCGTTAAGGTCGGTAATCCTCACGTGGAGCGTGCGCTCCTTCTCCGGATTGTAATAGCGGAAGCGCAGGGCGTAGACCTTTGCCACACCCACGTTGTACTCGAAGGTCATCACGCCCTTGTGCATAACGCCGTCGGCGGTGATGGCACTGCTCGTCTTGGGCGGCAGCAAGCTGTCGGGGGTCGTCGTGTAGGTCTCTTTCTCGAAGTCGGCCCACATAGTCCGGCTTTCCTTCGATGGCTTCACGGCTGCGGGTTTTGCGTCGTGGTTCTTAGTGGCCACGGCGATTGCCGAGATGATTGCCTGTCCGGCTGCCACCTTAGGGAAGTTGATTCGTATCTCATGCCCCGTGTTGCGCACGTTCAATACGCGCTTGTACGGTTTGCCGTAGCGGGCCTGCGCCCAGAGGTCGAGGTTGCGGATATACGTGGTGTCATTCACTGCCACATCAAACAGCCGCAGTCCCTCGTAGTCGCTGGAGAGAGATTCTCCCCTGCCCCACCATGGCTCTACGAAATACAGTTCCACACGATAGTCGCCCGGCTCGGCAGGAATGGTGTATGACAGGAGATGGCGGCCGAAGCGCGATGTGTGGAAGAGCGGCGAGGCGAAGAGCATCGGCGAGAAGGTCTGGCTCGCCTGATAGGGGCTTGTCGCCTTCTTGAACTTGTCGCCCCACGACGTAGACCAATTGGTGTTGTCCTGGTTCCATACGAGTCCGTAGCTGTCTGTATAGTCATCGCCGCCGCAGTTTATGCGTGCTATGTAGTTGTATCCGTTTTCGGGTTTGATTATCTCCTCGCTCCATGCGTTGTATGAGGGAAGGGCGAGGGAGTCACAGGTTGCCACCTTATTATTATAGTAGCCACGCGCCACGAGGGCTTGTCCGTCGAGCTTCACTCCGCTGAAGCGGAAGAGCGTGGTATTGTCCTTCCGGTTGCGCTGCATAGTCTTGCTCCATGATCCGCAACTGAGCGTTACGCGGTCGCAGTTGCTGTACACGCGGATGCTGTCTGCCATGACAGTCTTCGCTCCGTCGGCATCCACTGTATCGGCATGGATTCCCGGCACGATGTATACGAGTGGGTCTTTGTCGGCTTCCACATAGTGCGTCTTGTACATATAGAAGGCATCGCCGGGCTGCTCCCATGCTGAGATTATGCCTTTGTGGTTGAATGGGCCTACCTTGTCTATCAGTCTGAATCCCTCCTCCGGCTGTCGGCGTCCTGGGTTGTCGTGGCTCTGCAGAATCCACTGGAACTGTCCGCAGACGCTGTCGCGCGCCTGCTCGGCGAGCTGTACCTTGCGCTCCAGGATGTCGCATTGCTTCTCCTCGGTGTAGCGTTCGCCGGAGTGGTTGCCCAGTGTGCGCCATGCTCCGTATTCGCCGTTGAGCAACTGGTCGCTGCGCGATAGTTCCCGGGCGTAGTCTTCGAGCTTGCCGCCATACGTGCCGCTCCAGTTCTGCACCACGTTCCAGTCTGTCCCCTCACCGCCGTTGCAGGTGGTCACGAGGCGCTGTGTGCCGCATGTGGGGTCGAGGCTGCGGATGATGTCTGAACATTCCTTGGCGAATTCTGCCGGAATGGTGCTTTCGTTCTGCAGTCCCCAGAGGATGATGGAGGGCGAATTGCGACGCTCCTTCACCCACTGGATGAGGTGGCGCTTGAAACTCTCCTTGAACTGCGGCGTATCATACCATATATGTGCCGAGAACTGCGGCCACCAGAGGATGCCGTTCTCGTCGATGATCTTCTTGTAGAGAAGGTTGTGGGGCTGGTGGGCATCGCGGAAGGCATTGAAGCCTGCGGTCATCACCTCCTTCATGCGCGCCTCTATCTGCTCATTGGAGAAGGCGTGGCTCTGGCCGAAGAGGTGCTCGTATTCACACACACCGTTGATGTATTCCGGTTTGCCGTTGAGATAGAAGCGTTTGTCGCCGTCCTTGCGGGTCAGCGGCCACGAGATGGTGCGGAAGCCGAATGGCGTGAGCAGGTCGTCGGTGGCCTTGCCGTTGCGCTTTATCATCGTGTTGAGATTGTAGAGATAGGGTTTCTCCATCGACCAGCGCCTCATGCCGCTGACGGCCTGCTGCTGGCGCACGGTCTTCGTCTCGCCGGGCTGCAGAGTCAGTTCGTCGGTCAGGCGCAACACCTGTTTGCCGCTCTTCTCCGAGAGTTTGTTGATGAGCTGGAAGGTGGCGGCCTCGCTGCCGTAGTTCTTTATTTCAGTGTCCACGAAGATGCTGTCGCACTGTTGGTTGGACCATACGTGTACGCCGAATGGTTCGATGCGTACCTTGTCGGTTATCTCCAGCACAACCGGACGGTAGATGCCGAAGGGCTGCGAACCCTCGCTGAAGCCCCACTCCGAACTGCATCCGCCGCATACCCACGGCATGTCGGTTATGCCTTTGGGATGGTTGACGCGCACTTCCAGTAGGTTCTCCTTGCCGGGCAGCACACTCGGCGTGATGTCTATCGTCTCCGTAGTCCTGCCTATGTCGTAGGTGCCGAGCTTCTTGCCGTTGAGCAGTACGTCGCAATACGTACCTACGCCCTCGAAGCGAAGGAAATACTGTTTGCCCTCAAGGGCGGGAGCCGTGAAGGTCTTGCGGAATACGGCCTTGCCGTGGAGGTTGCCGTGTTCCTTCTGCAGAGTTCCGTAATAATCGTCGAGATTGAAGGGGATATCCTTCGTGAAGGTCTTTCCGTCGAAGGTAATCTGCCATTTGTCGTTGAGGTTCACTGTGGTGCGCTTGCCCACAGGTTCGGGTTCGGGGAAATTCACCTCGCTCTTGCCCATCGGAAGGCTCGTGGCAACGGCGATGCCGCGCTGTCCGCTGTTGTTCACCGCACAATAGAAATGATACACTACGCCTGCGTGTTTCACCACATAACTCTTGTGGGCGAACATCTCGTCGTATGGTTTCGAGGGAATGATGAGGTCGCTGCCCTGCCAGTCGTACCAGTGTATCATGTCGCGGCTTGCAGCGAAGGTGTTGTAGGCATTGTATTCGCGAGTGGGGTTGAATGCCGAGAAATAAAACATCACGAAGAGATTGCCCATCTTCACAATCTGTGCATCGCCAGTGATGGTGCCGTCGGTGTCGTGGGCGAAGATTGGATTCGCCTTGTAGCGCGTCCATTTCTTCATGTCGTTGGAGAAGGCCACGCCGATGCGCTCGCCCTTGGGCAGAGTGGCGTTCTTGCCTCCGGCATTGTAATACATCATGAACTGGTAGCCGAAGCGTTTCTTGTCCACGCGGTATACGGTGCTCTTGTATTGCGTCATGCGCTCCCACCACTGAGCCGTCTTCTCGTTGTAGGTCAGGATTGGTTTGTCGAGCACGGTCCATGGGTGTGCCTTCGTCACATCGCCCTTGGTGGATGCCAGACCGATGCTGAGCGGTGCGTTCACCGCTTCATAGCCCGTGCCCTCACCGCCGATGTAGGTCATCCAATAGCGGTCCTTGTATTTCTCTATCTCATAGGAGCCTCCCCACGTGTAATCGATGAGTGCCGGGAATCCGCCGCGCTGGTTTCTGTCCCATTCCTTGCCCGTGCCGTATTCAAGCACTCTGCCCAGAGTCTGCCAGTGGAGCAGGTCGTCGCTTTGGGCGAGCCACGTCTCGTAGCCCCTGCCGTCAGTGCCGCTCTTGCCGTTGTAGCATACGTAGGTCATCATCCATTTGCCGTCCTTACGGAACACCGTTGGACAGTCTATCTTGTGGTAGTTGTCCGTCGGTGCCACCACCATACCATATTTATATGGTGTCTTGACGGCATCATAAATCTTCTGCATCTCCGCCTGCGTGACGGCAGTCGGTCTCGTAGCCGAGCGCCCCCTACCCCTTCGCTGCGCCGTGGCAGTGAGGGCTACAAGGGAGAAAAGGAAAAATATCAAATATATTCGTTTCATAATCATCTACCCGTTTTTTTATCTACCCATCATAGTTTTCCAAAGTAAAGGAACCGTATTTGTTTCCAATCCTATGATGCATAAAAACGTTGCAAAAATATCTAATCCATTCCCTCCCTTGGGGAGGGTTAGGGTGGGTTATTCCCTCCTTTTGGGAGGGTTAGGGTGGGTCATCACATAAAAAGCCAATCCACTTCCGTTCCTGCACCGTTGAGCTTTGCGTCACGGATTTTCAGTTCGCTGCCGGTGAATCCTGCCACCATGATGATTCCCTTAGGCAGGTTTATCACGTGGTGTCCGGCGGAGAAATGATAGGCATGGATGTTTGCGATAGGCATCTTGGTTAGAATCAGTCCGTTGCTTATAACTGGCTCCGCCTGTCCGTATTCATTGCCTGTGGCATCGGTTTCGAGCTTCGGCGGACGGGCGAACTTGGTCTGGTCGTCAACGAAGAATCCCACAAGCAGTTTCACCGGCTTGGAGCATTCGAACTCTACGGAGATTCCCTTGATGCGTGCCGTGTCGCGGTTCAACACGAGGGCTTTCATGCCTTCGAGCTCCGTGGCGACGGTGTCCACGGCTTCATCCCTGCCTACGAAGAGCTTAGCGCCCTTCTTCAGAGTGACGGTCTGGTATTCACCCATAAGCTTCACGCAGCCTTTCTTCTCGTGGCCTTTGTATATGAGGGCGTCTGCCGCCTTTGCAGGTATCTCCTTCCGGGCAGAGGCATTGTCGGCAGAAGTAAGGGCACTGATATTCTTCTTCAGATTATCGAGTTCCTTCTGGTATACGGGCATCATCTCCTGCCAAGTGCTGTATTTCCCGCCATCGCCACCGACAGGGATGCGGCGCTGCGAGGTAAGCATACTG
This sequence comes from uncultured Prevotella sp., assembly GCA_900557405.1. GTDB lineage: Bacteria > Bacteroidota > Bacteroidia > Bacteroidales > Bacteroidaceae > Prevotella. The sequence continues at coordinate 5,734 of USSF01000052.1, read as the reverse complement.
TTGGCGTTATAATACGTGTCCTTCGTCTTTTCCACGAGGTCGCGATAATAGGCGTCGCTCTTTTCGAGCAGCGGCACTGCTTTCTGCAGGAAAGCCACATCCTTCGACCACTTGTAGTTTAGCACCTGTTCGGCGGCAAGCACCTTATAGCGGAACGAGCAGGCGAAGTCGCGATAGCAGTTGATGTCGTTTACAAGGCGCATGAACTCATCTCTGTTCTGCCTTATATTGCCGGCAAGTCCCTTGAGAGCCTCCACAGCCTTATCGCCATGGCTTACGCACTGCGCCACGATATCAAGCGGCAGTTCGCCAACGTGCGGTTCGTGTTTCCACTCCTTCTCCACATACTCTATCAGTTTCTCGCCCGTAGGACCGCAACTCTCGTAGAATCCGGGATAGATGGTATATTTGTATGGATTCACGAGCTGGCTCATCTTCATGCCGAGGAGCAGACATTGGCGGTTGCCCTCTGTGATGCCGAAGCGGCGCAGGAGCTTTGGCGCTATCTCGCCGCTCTCATCGTATGCCTCGATGATGCGTGCGGCGGTGATGGTGTCCGTGGCATAATAGTCGGCGATGGTCTTCTTCCAGAAAGACTTGTCCTCTCCCCTGTGGCAGTTCCATGAATATCTTCCCCACGCCTGATACCACATCCAGTCGCGGTCTATCTGCAGCTCGCGCTTTCCGTCGGGCAGTTTGTCTGCCGTGTAAGGCCAGTCCCAATAGTTAGCCTGGGGATACAGATGCAAGCCGTTGGCATGGTGCACATTGTGCATCGCCTGCACCGTCTTCTCGATAAACGTCGGCGAACTCCAGCGCCACGGCTCGAGATTGGCAAGGATATGCACATTGCTGATATGCACCGGCGCTGCTGCGGCGAGCTGGCGATGGGTCTCCGCCCAAGGGCCTTGCGGCTGGTAGGTGGTGAGCGATTCGCCCGTATATTTGCTCATCGTGTAGATGTTCCGGTAGTGGGGCAATGCCTCGCGCAGCACCCTCGGTCCGTCGGTGTCGTGGGAACGCAGGATGATTGGCGGTTCGTCGGTTCTGCCGGATGCCTTCAGTCCGTCCTTTATTCCAGGAATGATGGTTTCGTTCATCCATTTTATGTCGTTTTCTATACCCGACATCGCCTCGCCCAAGCATACGAGGAAGCCCACATTGGGATAGTTCTCGATGAATGCCGCGATGCTCTTGCGTGTGTAGTCGGCAATGAGAGGCGTGATGGGCCGGTTGCGGTCCTGTGTCTTTATGCCGTAATGGTCGGCAAAGGGTTTCGATACGATGATATTATAGAACATCTGTATCACTCTGATGCCGCGTTTCTGTGCTTCTGTGGTCAGGAAGGAGAACATCTCCTGGTTCTTCTTCATCGTGGCATCGTCCACCTCGGGGGCGAATGGATAGTCCTTCAGCTTGACAAGCGAGGCAAAGGGGTGTCCGTTCCATAGGAACACGGCATTCATATTGTCGGCTGCAAGCATATCAAGATACCTCACCCACAGGTCCTTGTCATAGAACCACGGGAAGTTTTCTGGCGTATAAGGATATTCATACACCTTGTGGCCTGGCAGATAGACAGTTTTCTGCAATCCCACACACGCCCCGCGCAGCTTCATCTCCGGTGCATCGATTATGGTGTATGGTATCTCCAGCGAACCGTTCATTCTGAAATACTCCATGAGTCTGTTTGACCCGTATATGGCGCCCGAGGCGTCATTGCCCATGATGCTTATCTTCTTTCCTTTGCGCTGCAGCGTGAAGCCTTCGGCGGGTTTACCCACTGTGTCGCCTGCCACACTGATGCTTATCCTGTAACCCTTCGGCATGGAGGATATGTTCCTTGTGATGAGCGATGCCGCATAGTCGGTCTGCGGCAGCTGCTGCATGGTGGTCACTGTGGTCTCTCTGTTTCCGCAGGATGCAAGCATCGCAGCTGCGGCAAAGGCAAATATCGTTTGTTTTGTCGTCATTTCTTTTATCTTAATATTCTATCTTCAATTCCTGTCCTGCAGGGATGTCGTATGTCTTGCCGCCAACGACAAGCAATCCCCGTCCGCCATCGCTCTTCACCGATACCGTGCGGCCATCCATCTTCACCCTGATTTCGCCGAACGGCGTGGGCACGCTGCCCTGCATACGCTTCAATCCGCCCAGCACTGGCTTTACTTCATATTCCGCATAGCCTGGCTTCGTGGGGCTCACGCCGAGGTAATACCTGCCTATCAGGTATATCGGACTGGCTCCCCAGGCGTGGCAGAGGCTCTTGCCGTAGGGACGTCCGTACATGGCGAGATGCCCTGCGCCCTCGTCCGCCGGATTGTATTTCTCCCAGAAGCTGGTGGCTCCCTCGTTTATCATTCCGCCCCAATAGCCGAGGATTTCGGGCAATACCCGCTCCTGATACCCCATCCGGCACATCGCCTCCAGTTCGTAGAAACGCATGTATGGCGTAGTGATCGGCTCCACGTCCTGGTTGAGCAACACGGAGTCCATGAGTTTCTCCTTGTCCCCCTGGTCCACCATATCGTATATGATGGCAAACATATTGGGGAATGCCGTTATCTGACGGTTCATCTCGCCGTCCTCTATGGCGTGCATGAAGGCATTGCGGTCTTTGTCCCAGAACGTAGGCTTCAGCTTCGCCTTGAGGTCTGCCGCAAGTTTGCCGTATCTGTCGGCATCCGCTGCATATTCTTCCGTGGCTATGCTGCCCTGCGGGGGATTGGCGAGGGGATTATCACGGAGAACGGCGGCACACGTATGCATCGTCTCAAACGCCTTGCAGAGCAATATCTGCTCGAAGCAGAGGATGCCGCGCTTGTGCATCGGGAAATCCACCCAATCCACGAAAATCCAGTCGTCGGCTTTTCCTTCCGCCATCCCTTCATTGTTGAGCCTTTCCATTACATACTGCATCAGGGTCTGCATCCTCGGGTAAATCTCGCGCACGAAAGCGATGTCGCCTGTATACTGATAGAAATCCAAGACGGATTTGAACCAATAGAACGTATAGTCCATTATGGTATTAACGTGTGCCGTCACGGGATCTTTCCCGCGCAGCTGACGTATTGTGCGGCGCACGCAGTCGGAGTCGAATCTGAGGTAATAGTTCATCAGATACGACTGTATGGCGTCGCCCGACCATGTCCAGCGGTCTCTCTTTATGCCGTCCATGAAGAATTCTCTCGTTGTCAAATCCATCGTGTATGCCGCGACCTCCCATATTCTGTTCAGTTCGCGGTTGTCCGACTTGAAACTTCCTGATTTGCCGTGCGTGAACTCGGCGTATTCATAGTCCATCGACACATCGGAATAGGTTATCATTCCCTTCGTTTCCACCATCACGTAGCGGAACGCCTTACTGTCGTCGAGCACTATCTCCACCTCCTCATTCTCGTATTCATTGCTGCGCAGGTCCAGTCGGTCGAGTGTCTCGCAATATTCCATGTCGAGGGCTTCCTCGCGGCTCTCACCATAATATATATTGATGATGCCCTTGCCCTTCACGCCCTTCAGACGGACGTAGCCGAAGGTCTCCAGTCCGAAGTCGAACAACCATTTGTTTGCTCCTGTCTTCTCCTCGTCCACGGGAGGCATCTCCGTTCTCTTGAGCTTGTATTGCGATGGCGGAGTGTCGATGTTGTCAAACGTCCACGACGCCGCCGGCACATAGATTCCCGATCCATGCGCCACGCCGTTTTCGTCTATCCATATCTTGTCTTCGTATGTGGCGAGCCATCCAGAACCACTCTTTATCGTGCGCCCCTTTACGTAGAGCGCCGGCGGAGTAGACTGGTTGTGTATCTTGAAATTCAGCGAGTGCTCTCCTGCCGGCACGGTGAACTTGCCCGGCATGCCGAATTGCAGCTTGCCGTCGAGCATCAGGTTGAAGTCGCCCTCGGCCGCTATAGTTATCGTTTCCGGCTTTTCGAGGTTCACCTTGGTGGAGAATTCCACCGTGACATAATGGCTATCCTGTTTCCAGAACGGCGGGAACATTGCCCCACGCTCCGTCCTGCGGTTGTTGAATCCATTGCCCAGCCACACCTCGAAGTCGCCTGGGTACCATATCCATGTTGCTTTATTCTCCATTTCCATATCGTTCTTCAGTAATCTGTTCCAATGATTTACCTCGAGTCTTTGGAGTCCATATAGCTCCGATGAGGAGCGAGACGATGAGCAAGGCCATCATCAGATAGGCTGCCAGAGTGAAGCCTTCGCCCTGCTCGCCGTAGATATTGACGAACACAAGGCCCCACGCTGCCGACAGTCCGCGCACCATGAAGAACATCACGCCCTGTGCCGCAGCACGGTATTTTGCCGGAAACAGCTCTGACGCCCACAAGGCATAGAAGCCCTGCACCGAGATTCCGCCCTGGATTCCCCAAAGCAGAGTGAAGAAGAGCAGTCCGCTCATGCTGCCGATACCGATGGTGACAATCATCACCCACGCCAACACTGCCGCGCCGACACCAACGATATAGAGCATCCTCTGGTTCACCTTGTCCACAAGCATAGAGAACACGAACGTCATGCCGATGATGATGACCCACTGTCCGGCCGAAAGCATGTTTGCCTCGCCGTTTGAGAGTCCGCCCGCCGTCTCGTAGATATGCTGCTGGAAGAAGCCCATCACGGAACTTACGAGGTTCCACGTGAGATACATTCCGGCGAGGAAAAGCATCGTCCTCACGTTCACCTTGTTAGAAAACAGCGTTCCGAATGACGAGAACACGCTCTTCTGATCCCCTTTGTTTTCTTCTGTCTTTGCCGCTTTCCACTCTGCCGACTCGTCGAGTTGTCGCTGCAGAAGCCAGGCGATGAGCGCCACGACGAAGAGCGAGGCGAACACGATGCGCGAGCTGAACACGTTGACTGCCTCCTGCGCCGCCCCGTCGCCAAGTATCTGCACTGCCGACTGGCTTACGAGCGGGAAAAGGAAGCCTGCCTCGGCATTGTTCGTCGGCGGAGCAAGGAACCATCCCAACAGAAGGATGATGAGCGGGCCGATGCCCCACGCCATCTGCGAGATACCGATATTACGGCCGCGGTTCTTTGTTTCCGAACTCTCCGAGATATACGTCCATGAAGCCGGAACGCCCACGCCCACGCTGATTCCAGTGACGAGGAATCCGGCGAGGAGCATCGGGAAGCTGGTGGTAAACACCACGAGCAGCACTCCGACCATATAGACGAGCATATTATATGTATAGATTGCCTTTCTGCCATACTTGTCGGCAAGGAAGCCACCGATAATCGCACCGATGGCGGCACCCAGACAGTTGGCGCTGATTGCATTCAAGAAACCGAGATGTCCCTCTGTCAGACCAAGATAGCTCTGCCACAGAGACAGTCCGCTGGCGCCGGCGACAATGGCTCCGGCATCAAGATAGTTCGTGAGAGACACGGCGATAGTGCTCTTCAGACTGCTTTTTTTATTTCCCATAATTTCGATTTATATTATTTTTTCTTTGTTTATGCATACTTCTATATAATAACGCCAATCCCATCGTTTTGTACTATCACATTCCCACCAAAACATCAAGAATCCACGGATGCCCGTTTCCAAGCCCTACATCCCCCATCCTCCTCTGCAACAGAGGCGCAGTACGGACGAAATAGATTTTCTCAATACAATGATAGAGTCCTTGACTTGCGCCATTTTCCTATATTATGTATCTTTGCATAAGATAAGCTGCATCTCAGCATAACAATCAAGCAAGCTTGTTGT
>USSF01000051.1 GCA_900557405.1 uncultured Prevotella sp. | reverse complement strand
GTATGCTGAAAGTCTCAGAGATTAAGATGAGCGTAGACAAGGTGCTTGCATTGGCAAAGACAATCACAACCATACAAATTAAGCTACCTCTGAACAAGGAGGTTTACACCCAAACAATGTTAATGGCAAGGCATCAGAAAATAGCTAAACTATTTGACGAGGGCTTTTGGGTGACACGATGACGAAGTCAGGTGGTCTTGGGACCTGCCTTTTTCAAGGCTTCGCGCAGGGAGCCCATTCCGCTGTCGTTGAGATTGGTCACATGATAGACTGTTGTCTTGCCGTCAGTGCCTCGACCGCCCGTTGTGGTATAGCGTGCGAAGCCTTCCGCTCCCGGGAATGCCGGCACTTCATTCTGCGCCACTGCTCCCGATACGAGTGCGAGCGCAAAGAATGTAGAGAAAATTTTCTTCATATTTGTTTCTAATAGATTATATTTCGATATTGTATACTTCTGAACAATAGTGCAAAGGTACACCTTATTATCTTATAAGACAAAAAAATTGACACAAGGTTTAAGCCTCATGCCAATTTTACTCTTTTTTCAACCAATTTTTTGCTGCTTATCGAAACTTCAGGATTGATTAAACGGCAATCATCATGATTGACGAGCTGTTTGTCAATAATCCGAGTCCCTATTCAGCAAGCATATACAGCCGATGGTTACTTGTTCAGTTTCTCCACGTCGTAGCCCATCTTCTCCATCTCGAGCGATGCCCAGATGAAGGGACCTACGCCCTTGCCGTCGTTTTCGCGGATAGGTTCGCTGATGTAATACTCAAACGAACCGTCGCGGCGCTTGTTCTCCTTCACCTTAGGAGCTGCCTTCAGCACCTTTGCACTCATGCCCGGGCCGAGGCCCGAAACCTCGCAGCAGCGTGTCAGCGAGATGGTCTTATCGTCGTTAACCTTGATAAAATTGTTCAGGATGCCCTTGTATCCCTTGATTCCTGCCTCCTTCAACTTTCCGTCGAAATAGCCGAGCCGCGAACCCTTGAGCAATACGTATGTGAACATGGATGAAGCGGTGGCCTCAAGATAGTTGCGGCTGTCCTTCACGTCCATCACGTCATACCACAGGCCGGTCTTCTTGTCCTGGTATTTTACGGTGGCCTTCATCACCTTGTTGAGCATATCGATGAGGTCCTGACGGTGGGCATAGTCGGCTGGCAGAGCGTCGAGTACCTCCAGGATAGCCATTGCATACCATCCCTGGGCACGTGCCCATGTGTGCTGCGAGAGTCCTGTGGTCTTGTCTGCCCAGAACATTTCGCCCGTCTCGTCCCATGCGTGCTTCCAGAGTCCTGTCTTCTCGTCATACGTGCGCTTGAAGGTCTTGGATATCTGGTCGAACGAATCGTCGTAGTATTTCTTGGCCTTCTTCTCTCCCTTCAGTATCGGGGCTGCCATGGTGTAGAACGGATGTCCCATGTATACGCCGTCGAGCCACACCTGGTAGGCATAGATAGCCTTGTGCCACCACACGCCGTCGGTGGTGCGCGGCTGCTTCTCGAGCTGCTTGAAGATTGTCTTCAGCGCCAGTTCGTTCTTCTTCTCGGGGAAGAGCTGGTTCATGCGCAGGATGAAGCGTGCCGGACGGGTGTTGTCGAGGTTGAATGCACTGTAGTCATAGCCCGTGATGTTTCCCTTCTCGTCAATCATCTTTGCAGGATACTGCTTCAGATATTCTATTATGCTCTCGTCCTGGCATGCCTGGTATGCGTCGAGCAGTGACTCGAGCTCGATGCCAGTCACGTAGCCCCACTTCGGTTTCTTGGCGAAATCAATGTAGCATGGATCGGGGTTGCGCTTGATTTCCGACATTGCCATCCACTGGCTGTAGGTCTTGTAAGGAGCCACGGAGAGCACCTGAGAACCGTTTATCTCCACATTCTCGTAGTTCGGCTGGTCGGTCTGTCCGGTAATGTAGACAGGCTTGCCGTATACGCCGTTGAACTTACAGTTCTTCAGATTGATGTTGTGGATTGTGTTGCGGTCGTCGAAACCTACAATCATCACGCCATACTTGCTCTTCTGGCAGGTGACGTTCTCCATATATACGTTGCGCACCGTAGGATAGAATCCGCGGCGGCCCACTTCCTTAGCCTCGTAGTTGGTGTTGATCTTCAGCACCGTCTCGCCACACTGGCCCACGGTGACATTGCGGAAATATATGTTCTCTATCACTCCGCCACGGCATGAGTTCGTCTTGATGCGGAGCACGCGGTCGAGGTCTGGACTGTCCATCGTACAGTTTTCCACGAACACATTGCTGCATCCGCCCGAAATCTCCGAACCGAGCACGACACCGCCGTGGCCGTCCTTCATGTCACAGTTGCGGATGATGATGTTCTTGCTCGGTCTGCCGGCATACTTGCCCTTGCCGCCCTTGCGTCCATCCTCGTTTCTTCCGCTCTTGATGGCGATGCAGTCGTCGCCGGTGTCAAAGATACAGTTCTCGATAAGCACGTTCTCGCATGACTCGGGGTCGCATCCGTCGCCGTTTGGGCCGTGGTTCTCCACATGCACGCGACGCACGGTGATATTCTTGCTCAGCAGCGGGTGCATCACCCAGAACGGAGAGCGGATCATCTTCACGCCCTCAATAAGGATTCCGTCACACTGGTTCAGGTTCACCGTCTGCGGACGGAGTCCCTTCCACGGACCGAACACGCGCTTCTCCACCGGCACGCCGTCCTCGGCAAACTTCAGCAAGTCAGCCCTTCCTCCAGGGTTCTGCTGCTTCTCCTTCACCACGATGTCACGGCTTTTCGGCGTCTTGCCGCTCATCAGCCACCATGTGTCGTCTGATCCGTTTCCGTCGATCACTCCCTCACCGGTGATGGCGATGTCAGTCTCCTTGAAAGCATAGATGAGCGGAGAATAGTTGATGCAGTCGAGTCCCTCCCAGCGGGTCTCCACGAGTGGATAGAGGCTGCGGTCGAACTCGAAGAAGAGCGTGGCGCCCTTCTCTATCACGAGGTTCACATGGCTGCGCAGACGGATGGCTCCCGTCTTCCATGTTCCTGCCGGTACGACCACCTTGCCGCCGCCGGCCTTTGAACATGCCATGATGGCCTTGTTTATCGCTACCTGGTTCTTGACTGCCGTATTCTTCAGCGACGCCCCATACTTGGTGATGCTGAAGGTGCGGTTAGGAAACTGCGGCTCCCTGATGCTCTGCTCCACCTTCTTATATTCAGTGTCCCATACGGACGCCATCATAGTAAGGGGGAAAAGCAGACACAAAAAGAATAGTGCATTTAGCTTTTTCATAAAAATTTCAGTTGTTGAATGTTTTCGTTTTAAGTTTGTTTTTTACATTGCGCTTTTAGCAATTGCAAAGATACACATTTATATATATATAATTCCAAATCGGAGATAAAAATAAGGTTTATTTGCATTTGGCCTGCAACACGCGGAATCAAGGAAGCAGAAACTTCTTCATCCGGAACAAATCATCCTGTAAACGTACACATAGCAAGTATTGTGTTAAAAAACGGAATTAATCATGTTTATTCTTGCACAATTCACAACAAACCACTATATTTGCGGCATCTTATTTATGATTTCGCCATTTACGAAATCTATCGAGGTTGGTAGCATCCTGCGCCAACCTCTTTTGTTTCTTAACATTCCGCCACCATACCGACACGCTTTCACCACACTTTCGTTGACGTTTTCTTGCATCTTCGGCATGGATTTATTACATTTGCCGGCGAAAAGACAAACATACATCACCTATAACCCCTGAAAGCCAATGAATATCATACGCCTCGCAACATATCTCCTGGCAGCCACCGCAATGGTCTGCTCATGCGAAAAGCCCACATACGAAGAGGACGGGAACGGCACCAGCCAAGGAAACAACAAGGACAACACCTCCGGCGCAGACCATGACAACGGCGGATGGGCCAACGGAAGCACCGGCGGAAGCGGAACCTCTGGTACAGGCACAGACTGGCAGGACGGCGACACCGTGGGCGTGAAGAAATTCTTTACCATTCCCGAAGGCAGGGCCGTATGGCTCAAGGGATACATTGTGGGCTGCGCCACAGGAAGCAAAGGCAACAAATACCAGACGGCGCCTCCCTTCGAATACGAGACGGCAATACTCATCGCCGACAGTCCGCAGGAAACCGACAAGGACAACACCGCCGCGATACAGCTGAAAAGCGGTACTACGGCAAGAAAGGACCTGAACCTCAAGACAAATCCGAACCTGCATGGCTGCAAGGTTATCATCTTCGGCGCCAAGACGCAATACCTGAAGCTGCACGGGATAAAGACCATATTCGCATACGAGATACCGTGACAAGACGGTGGCAAAGAAAATGAAAACGGCACTACCTCACGGTAGCGCCATCCCCTCTTAACTTATATAATAATACACGCATGATATCGTCAGTCCGGCATGACTACTCCCCTCGGACAGACAACACTCATTACGCATACATATACTGATACACCCACACCACGCAAGACAATACACTGCCTCCATGACATTTATGGGCAACATCGATAAAAACATAATTTTGCGTCCACTCCTTACATCGAGAAGATTCAGCCATCAAAAAAACAGTCAAGGCAGGTATTCTGACTTCGCTCCACTCTCCCGACACCTTCCCACCCTATCAAACAACGACAAAGGGCAGTGGCGTCATCGCCGGGAAAACAATAAAGGAGCTTACAGCTGCGGGACAGTCGGAGACTTTCACTCCGTTCCCTTTTGAGCGCTTCATCCGCGCACCCCAACTTTCAGCTTCGATACCGGCATAGCCAATATCATTTCGGATGCAAATGTATATCTTTTTTTTAAATCCACAAAGAAAAACAAGAATATTAAAGAAAAAAATTTGCGCAAACGAACAATTATATATACTTTTGCAGACAGGAAGGTACTTGACCGACGTCAAAATACCGACCTCATCAAGCAGAAGATTAATAACAAATAAAATTTGAAGCCTATAGAAACATCATTTACTTCACTAAAATTTGAATAAAATGATAATACTAAATGAAATGACCGACGAGCAGTTGGCATTGTCATACGTAAACGGAAACAATAAGGCTTTCGATTTGTTATTGTCACGCAATCAATCAAAGTTGTTTTCATATATTTTCTTTGTCGTTCACGAGCAGGATCTGGCGAATGACATATTCCAGGAGACCTTCGTGAAGGTCATCACCAAACTGCAGGAGGGCAAATACATCCCCTCGGGCAAGTTTGCAGCATGGATTATGCGCATTGCCCACAACGTGATAATGGACTGGTATCGCGACAGCCGGGCCCAGAACATCGTGGAGACAACGGAAGACAATGACCTCTCGAACCTGAACGCTGACAGCACCTACGACTACAACATCGAGGACCAATACGTCAACGAGCAGGTTCTGCGCGACGTGAAGAAGATGATGAACCTCCTTCCGCCCACACAGCGCGAAATCGTCTTCATGCGATTCTACCAGGACATGTCGTTCAAGGAAATCGCCGAAACCATCGGCGTAAGCATCAACACAGCCCTCGGACGCATGCGCTACGCCATACTCAACCTCAGACGCATGGCAAAGAAAAGCAACATGTCGCTGGAAGTGACTTTTAATTAGGAGTAAGGAAAGAGGAATCCCTTTTTATCAAGAATATGTCTCCTTTGCATTATAACGTTTTAACATCAGAATGTTAAAATCACAGTGCCATAACGCTTCATAGCCGAAGAATTATGGCAAAAATGTTTTTTCGGGAAAATATCCGAATTTTGGTCTGTCTCTACAAATACTCATATATCAAGCATCTACATCATCTCTTGATTGCAAAGCTTCGCTCCATTCGGAGCAAAGCATCAGCTTTCAGACTATCAAACAAATCTATATGACAAAAAAGACAATACTACTTGTACTCTTGGCTACTGCCGCAACAAGCATTGGGGCGCAACCGTTGCCTACACCTACACGGGAGGCACGCCCCGGACTACGCTGGTGGTGGCTCGGTTCGGCTGTGGACAAGCAGAACCTGACCTGGAACCTTGAGCAATATGCCAAGGCCGGAGCCGGAGCGGTGGAAATCACGCCTATATATGGAGTGCAGGGCAACGACAAGAACGACATTCCATACCTCTCGCCCAAATGGATGGATATGCTGCGCTATACCGAGGCAGAGAACAACCGGCTCGACATAGAAACGGATATGGCAACCGGCACGGGATGGCCGTTCGGCGGACCGTGGGTGCCGCTCAGGGAGGCAGCATGCAAGGCGGTGTTCGTAGATACCATTGTCAGCGCAAGGACGGACATAAAGAGCATAGACTTCCTCGTTCCGCAGAAGGAACGCCTCTACTCCACATTCAGGCTCGCGAAATCGTTCGCCGTAAAGGGACAGCCAGACAAGCAGAGAGTCATAGCCCTGTATGAGGGCAGGACAAGAAAGATGGTGGAGCGCGCCGCACCGGGAGGCGAAGGATATGTAATCGACCACTTCGACTCTACTGCCGTGGCGCACTACCTGGCACATATCGACAGTGCGTTCACGGCTTCGAAAACACCTTTCCCACACACTTTCTTCAACGACAGCTACGAGGAACACAAGGCAGACTGGACGCCTACGCTCTTCGACGAGTTCAAGAAGAGGCGAGGATACTCGCTCGAAGACTGCATCGACAAGCTCGTTGACCGCAACCCGCAAGTGGTGAGCGACTACCGCGAGACGCTCGGCGACCTGCTGCTGACAAACTTCACCCGACAGTGGACGGCATGGGCACACCGCCACGGAGCGATAACCAGAAACCAAGCACACGGTTCGCCAGCCAACCTCATCGACTGCTACGGAGCGGTGGACATACCAGAGATTGAAGGATTCGGAATCACCGATTTCGGCATAAAGGGACTGCGCAAAGACCCAGGCATGACACGCCCCAACTTCAGCGACCTTAGCATGCTGAAATACGCACCGTCGGCAGCACATATCACAGGTAAGAAATACACATCGAGCGAGACCTTCACCTGGCTGACGGAACATTTCCGCACATCGCTCAGCCAGATGAAGCCGGACATGGACCTGATGTTCTGTGCCGGAGTGAACCACATGTTCTTCCACGGCACAGCTTATTCTCCGAAGGATGACCCGTGGCCGGGATGGAGATTCTATGCTTCTATAGACATGAGTCCCACGAACTCAATATGGCGCGATGCTCCGGAACTGATGAAATACATCACGCGCTGCCAGACTTATCTGCAATGGGGACAGCCTGACAACGATTTTCTCGTATATCTGCCCGTAAGGGACATGTGGCGGGATAACCGCGAGAAGCTCCTCATGCAGTTTGACATCCACTCCATGGCAAAGAAGGCACCGGACTTCATCAAGGCTATCCTCGCCATAGACAAGGCGGGATTCGACTGCGACTATATCTCCGACCAGTATCTTATGACGACGGATTTCAAGGATGGGTCAATCGTCACCGCTGCCGGAACAAAGTATAAGGCCATAATAATCCCTGGCGACAATATAATGCCGGAGAACGTAAAGCTGCATCTTGAGGACATGAAAGCAAAAGGGGCTGCAATCATCAAGGGCATTGACAATGCTGCCATGAAAGAGGCGGCAACTCCAGAAGGAATGAAGACGGAGCTCGGACTGAAGATAATACGCCGCAGCAACTCCATCGGGCATCACTATTTTATCGCAAACCTTACGGACCACGATATAAAGGCTACCGTGAAACCTGCCACAGGCGAAAGAAACGCACTATGGTACAACCCTATGACTGACGAATTCAACAGGGCTGACGTCTACAATAATGGCATAATGATAAACCTGAGGAGTGGCGAAAGCAGAATCCTCCTGTCATCCGGTCGACCGCTCAATGACTGGGGGATAAGCGACAGCATAGCGCGCGCTCCCTACAGGAAGTATACAGACGAAGACAGCAGGACTATAGACATCACTGAGGGGAAATGGTCTCTATCCTTTACAGAGGAGGTTCCAAAAGTGAAGCAAAGATACAAGCTCAACCGGCTGCAGACATGGGAAAGTCTGGGCGACAGCGCTGCCGTAACCATGGGCACCGGTGTATACACCACGAACTTCAAGCTCTCCGCCGAAGACAGCAGACGCAACTGGCAGATTGACCTCGGCGACGTGAGGGAGAGTGCCCGTGTGTATATCAATGACATATATGTGGGGTGCGCCTGGGCTGTGCCGTTCGTGCTCGACTGCAAGAACGCCTTGCACAAGGGGAGAAACACCATACGCATCGAGGTGACCAACCTTCCTGCCAACCGCATTGCCGATATGGAACGGCGCGGCATAAAATGGCGCAAGATGAAAGAAATAAATATGGTGGACATCAACTACAAGAAGACGACCTACGAGAACTGGGCGCCAGTGGCAAGCGGACTGAACGGCAGTGTGATACTCAGGGAAATTAAATAGTAGCCATCAGCACCATCATGAAGATGGAAAAGAAATGGAATAATCAAGTAACAAACATTAAACATACGAATATGAAAAAATCACATATAGACAAGGCCGGGCAGGCAATGGCAAGTTGCGTACACGCCATAACTGTAACATTCGCCTTGCTTGCCACAACAGCAGCAGGCGCCAAGTCGGAGAAAGACCTATGGCCCGACGGCACACCGATTGACAAATGGTTCGCAGACACACGGAAAGCGGACGAGGCTTCGCTCGGCAAACGCTATGTCATTACCGACTACGGGGTGAAGACAGACAGCACCATCGTGCAAACCGCAGCCATCCAGGAGATAATCGACCATGTGGCCTTTGCGGGAGGCGGAGCTATTGTTGTTCCAAAAGGAACTTTCCTCAGCGGCGCGCTCTTTTTCCGCCAGGGCACCAACCTCATCGTTGAAGAAGGCGGAAAACTGAAAGGCAGCGACCGCATCTGTGACTTCCCTATCCAGAAAACGCGAATCGAAGGACAGACATGCAATTATTTCACGGCTCTCGTGAATGCCGACGGACTGGACGGATTCACCATTGCCGGCAAGGGCACAATCGACGGCAACGGACATAACTACTGGGAGGAGTTCTGGATACGCCGCAAGTGGAACCCGGAGTGTACGAACAAGGATGCACAGCGCCCACGACTGGTATATATATCCAACAGCAAGAATGTTACAGTGCAGGACGTTCACTTGGTGAACAGTCCGTTCTGGACCAACCATATCTACCGTTCCAACCATGTACGCTTTCTCGGCTGCTTCATCTACGCACCTACAAAGGGCCTGAAGGCTCCGAGCAGCGATGCCATCGACATCGACGTCTGCCACGACGTATTGGTTGACGGCTGCTACATGAGCGTGAACGACGATGCCGTGGCGATAAAAGGCGGAAAGGGCACATGGGCAGACAAAGACCCGAACAATGGTCCGAACTATAACATCATCATACAGAACTGCCGCTACGGCGTGGTGCACGGCTGTCTGACACTGGGCAGCGAAAGCGTTGAGGACAGGAACATCGTCTTGCGCAACATTGAGGTGAACATGGCCAACCGCGTGCTTTGGCTGAAGATGCGCCCCGACACTCCGCAGCACTATGAATACGTCAAGGTGGAGAACATCAACGGAACAACCGGCAGTTTCCTCGTTGTGCGCCCATGGACACAATTCTTCAAGATGGACGAACGCAAAGACATGCCCCAGAGCCAATGTAACAACATCATAATAAAGAACATAAAGATGGACTGCAATAATTTCTTTGATGTAGGCATAAGTGACAAATACCACTTGGCCGATTTCTCTTTCGAGAACATCAACGTGACCGACAAGAAGTCATCATTCGACAAAAATCTCATAGAAGGCACAAAAGTAAAAAACGTTTTCATCAATGGAAAGCGTCAGTAACAGAGAAGTGCAGCAGCCTTGCACCGATAGTGCAGCAGCCTGGTACCGATAGTGCAGCAGCCTGGTACCGATAGTGCAGCATAGGTATACTAACAGTATAACATACCTATACTCATCGTATAACATAGCTATACGCCCGATAAAACCGCTGTTCACGCCCACCCATTGAATCCCCGACAAGCAGGATGCTTTCTGCCGGAAGAGTGAGGGAGTGAGGGTGTGAAAGCAAGTGTGAGGGTAAGTGTGAGGGTAAAAACACTTACCCTCACACTTGAAACCCCGATAAACAGGGCTTTTCAGCCACATTTGTGAGGGTGTGAGGGTAAAAAAAGAAAAAAATATTTTTCTTTTTTTAGTTTGAATTATTCTCGCTTCGCTGCGATTTAGAAACAAGGTTCGGCGGCCGAAGGGAAAGCCAATTAACGGATATAGAAACAACGTTCGGCGGCCGGAGGGAAAACCAATTTTCAATTCCTGATTCTTAATCGGCGAAGCCGACAACTCTACATTCTACATTCTAAACTCTTAATTCTTACAGTTCCTTCAGTCCCTTGATTGTGGCGATGGGGTCAGCAGCCTTGAACACATAGCTACCGCTGACAAGGACGTCAGCACCGGCCGCCACAAGGCGCGGAGCGGTCTCGGCCTGTACACCGCCGTCTACCTGGATGAGCGCCTTGGAATTTTTCCTGTCAATCAGTTCCCTCAGCCGCACCACCTTCTCCACGGAATTCTCGATGAACTTCTGTCCGCCGAATCCGGGATTCACACTCATGAGCAATACCATATCCACATCGTTCACTATGTCCTCGAGCAGGCAGACGGGTGTGGAAGGATTGAGAGTCACTCCGGCCTTCATGCCCGAATCGTGGATTTCCTGCACAGCACGGTGCAGATGCACGCATGCCTCATAATGCACATTCATCATCATCGCACCGGTTTTTGCCGTGCGCTGGATATAGCGCTCGGGACGGTCAATCATGAAATGCACGTCAAGCGGCTTCTTGCATACCTTCGCCACTGCGTCTATCACGGGGAATCCGAATGAGATGTTTGGCACGAATGAGCCGTCCATAATGTCCAGATGAAGCCAGTCAGCCTCACTCTTGTTGATCATTTCCACATCGCGGCCCAGATTGATGAAATCCGCAGCCAGCAACGAGGGTGAAATAATTGTTGCCATTTCTTTTTTGTCTGTATTTTTCTGATATTAAAATTAGTATTCGTCAGTTCAAACAATATGCTGTCATCCTGCCGTTAAGGTTCATCACCCTGTACGTATAGGCTATAGTGCGTATGAGATCAAGTGTCCGCTTTGACGGCTGCACATCTTCTGTAGTAAAATGTTTCATAGGCATTTTATCGTTTTTTTAATTAATCCTTTCAACTTATAAACGCCCACTTCCTTGTTTTATTACATTTAAGGGAAACTTTTTTAAATGAAGTATGAAGAATACATATAAATGAAGAATACATATAAATGAAGAATACCAGAATCCATATAATGTCTTGCTCCATATACGGAGGACTTGTTTACAGAGAACCCCTATCTTACTATATCAAAATAGGCGAAGCCAAATTCTTCATTTTTCATTCTTCATTCTTCATTCTTCATTTAAGTACTCTCTTCCCCCACTCCGTTCCCTCATACCCTTGTGCAAGGCGGTTGGTGCTTGGGGCTGAAGTGTTCATGCCCGAGAAATGGTCTATGCGCACGGGACCGGCCAGGGCGGAATAGTAGTATTCCGTATTACCTTTATATATAATGGTCTTGTCGAGCTGCCGGGAGAAAGCATCCAGAAGTTCGGGGTCGCTGCATTTCTTGGAGATGTAGTGTCCGAAATCATAAAACAGCGTCGGGGTGTATCCGTCCATCCGCTGCAGGTCGGACGCCGCCACGCTGACATCCGCCGATGCCTGGTTGATGCGCATCACGATGGCGGCCAGATTATCCATCTCGCTGCAGTCCGTCACAGCTATCGTGGCATAGGGAGTCTTCGATTGCGAATAGAAAGCGATGAACTCCTCCGCCACCTTCACGCAGTCGGCGTTGCCGAGCAGGTATTCGCCGCAGCGGCGGTAGGGAAAACCGGACGACATTATCTCCGTGGGACTGGCGATGATGTATTCCGCCACGTCTTTCATCTCGTATGCCACCTCGACGGACGACATATAGCAGTTGTCAAACAATATATACTCCATTTTCAGCCCTGCGTCCTTCAGTGCCGAGGCGAAGTCTTGGGTCTCAATCTGACAGTCTGCCGACAGTCCGCCCATATAGCGCGTATGCAGGGGCGAAGCCACATCATAGTGGCGCATTATCCTCTGGGGCTGCCCGATCTCGTCGGTATGCACCCACGCCATGCCGTGGCACCCCACTATCATTGCGTATTTCCGTGCCGGAGCAATCTCCTTCAGGTCGGCAAAGAGCGAGGCCATTGACTGCCGCGAAGTGAACGTTCGGTTATGATAGCGGCGCAGGGTGTCGGCAACGCAGCGCCCCTTAGCAGACTTCAGTTCGTAGACCACGGCATCGTCGGGCGCAGTGGCCATACACACCACCACCCTCTCGCCATGCAGTCCGCGGCGGGCGATGACTGAAGAGAAATCTGAAACATTCGCCTTGAACTCCCCCAGGAGCGTGGTGCTCCATGGATAGAACATCACGATGGTCTTCTCCACCTCATCTTCCTGCCATCCGCTGTCTTCCGACGAGCACGACGCCATGCCGACAAGCACAAGCGCCGCGAATATGTATATCATGAATCTGTTGAAACGCATAGTTACACATTTTTAAGGTTTTATCCCACAAAGGTAAACATTTTTATGGACAAAGGGAGCATCATCCTGCAATTTTCCGCATCTGGAGTACATCC
Source organism: uncultured Prevotella sp. (assembly GCA_900557405.1). GTDB lineage: Bacteria > Bacteroidota > Bacteroidia > Bacteroidales > Bacteroidaceae > Prevotella. The sequence goes on along the minus strand of USSF01000051.1, from coordinate 3,820 downwards.
AGACGATATGCTCCGGCGATTGCATTTTCACTCCCCGACGTTTCAAAAGGCAGGATTCCGCCTGCTCGGAAAGCATTTTGCGAAGGTTTTTACGGAATTTGCAACAAATAATACGGATTAAATTTGGCATGAAATGAAGAAATGACTACATTTGCGCCCGGCGATGGAGCATTATGCTTCCTGATGCAAAGGAACAGCAGGGAAGAAGTCGCATAAGACATCAACATTATATCAATTAATAACACACATTAAAAAGGATTTTTGACTATGGTAAAAACATTCAAGTACCTTTTGTGCGCCGCAGCTATGCTGACGGCATCCACATCGGCAAGCGCCGACACCGGACTGGGTAACGGCAACAAAGGCCCACGCCTTTGGGGATGCCTCTACAATTCAAATACGTGGAACGAGGACGGTTCCGATGCCGGACTGTACCGCATCAACCTCCAGCCAAGTATAAGCTCGGAGAAGATTTTCACCAACGAAGAATGCTACGCCAACGGCGGAGCGAGAATCCACGACGGCAGATACGGAGTGTTCTCATGTGACTATTCGGGCGCCGGCTACGGCGTGGTCTACACCGACTACCTGGAGTTCAACTACACATCGGGCAACCGCGTCTATTCGCGCAGACAGCTCAGCACATCGCTTGCTTCGATAGAGACGGCACAGTATGTGGAGACGGGCGACGTGTACGGCGTATACTACAACAGCGACATGTCGGCTCTGGAATTCGGTAAGATGAATTTCGACGAATTCACGCGCTCCACAATCGGCGAAGCCACACACTTCTATCTGGCCCTCGGCATTTCGAGCGAGAAAGACCTCTACGGCGTTGCCACAGACGGCAACCTCTACAAGATTGACATTTACGACGGAACGGAGACTCTCGTGGGTAACACGGGAGTGACGGGGCTGACGAACGATAGCGGACAGTATTATCCGCAGAGCGGAGAAATAGACCAAAGCACGGACACGTTCTACTGGAACGCCGTGACCACCAGCGGCAGCTCGGCTCTCTACACCATTGACCTGAAGACCGGAAAGGCAACGAAGATAGGCGATATGCCGAACGGCGAGTCATACGTGGGTCTCTGCATACCGCCACTTGAAGACCAGGGCGACGGTCCGGCACGCATCGGCGACCTTGATGCCGTGTTCCCTAACGGCGGCGCAGAGGGTACCGTGACATTCACCGCACCAACACTCACTATGAACGGCGACGAAATCGGTGAGCAGATGACATACACCGTGACGATGAACTACAGCATTGACAAAAAGATAACCGGCACCGTAATGCCTGGCGAAAAGGTGAGCGTAAACGTGACGGGGTTTGATGGCGGCACTAACGTAATCGCTGCAAAGGTGGAGAGTTCAAAGGGAGCATGCCCAGAGGAGGAATTGCTTAAATACGTAGGTTTTGATACTCCGCTGCCAGTGGGCAACGTAAGCTTCACATACAGCAACGCCACGGGCAAAGCAACCGTGACATGGGATGCGCCGACAGGCGGAGTCAAAGGTGGATTCCTGGGCGAACTGGTATACAACGTGACGCGCTATCCGGGCGCTGTGAAGGTGGCAACGGGCATCAGCGAGCTCACAGTCAGCGAGGCGTTGCCGGCTACAGACAATACGGCATACTACTACGGCATCGTTGCCGTAAACGGTTTCCGCGAGAGCGACATGGCACAGTCGAGGACACAGACCATCGGTCCGGGCTACGACACGCCATACAATGCCGACCTCTCTGATGAGCAGGTGTTCAACACCTTCACCGTGATTGACGCCAACAAGGACGGCAAGACATGGTCATACGGCAAGGTGGACAACTTCGGCACTTCCGACAAGAACACGGCAGTGAGCATGTACAGCATCGACAATGATGCCGACGACTGGATCATAACCCCACCGGTGAAGCTCCAGAAGGGCAAGACATACGACGTGAAGTTCACCGCCCAGTCTGCCTATTCGAAATTTGACCAGAAGATGGAAGTGAAATACGGCAACGACGCTCTCATCGAAGCGATGACCGCCACTCTGCTGGAACCGACCATCCTGCCGGGCACACCTACCGAGTACACGATGCAGATTATTCCTACAGCCGACGGAAAATACTATATCGGCTTCCACGACATCAGTCAGGTGAACATGTTCCGCACCGCCCTCCACAGTGTGTCAGTCACCGAGGGAACGCCTACAGGCATATCGGCTATCGATGCCGCCCCTGCCGACAGCCGTATCTACACCATCGACGGCAGACTGGCCAACAAAAACGCATCGCTTCTGCAGAAGGGTGTCTACATAATGAACGGCAAGAAGATCGTGAAGTAGAAGAAAGACTGCGGAATGAAGAAAGACTGTGGAACTTGGCCATAACCTGTTTCCACAAGACATAAAAGCAAATGAAAGTCCCCTGCCTGTCATCCATACAAGGATTACCGGCAGGGGAAATTCTTTTAAAAAGCTGTCTCTACAAGCAGCCACATTATTTTAGCTTTAGAATCAGTCAGTGGAACATGATTTTTATGTTTGGGGTTGCAAAGGTAATGCAATAAATGAACAAGACAACATCATAAAAGCTATAACGTCATAGATTATTTCTATTATAACCGCACAATCTCATTATTTTTTTGTACTTTTGCATTTGCAGGGGATATCGCCCTCACTTCCAACCAAATACATAAAAGATGGAAGAAGAACAACAACATAGACAGTTCATATAATAAATAAAGGAGAAGATACTATGACTCTACAACAAATGGAATATATCGTCGCCGTATACAGAGTGAGACACTTTGCAAAGGCGGCGGAGATGTGCGGAGTGACCCAGCCTACACTGAGCGCAATGATACAGAAGCTCGAGAAGGAACTTGGCGTAAAGATATTCGAGCGTTCATCCCAGCAGGTCACTCCCACAGCCATCGGCAAGCTTGTGGTGGAACAGGCATGGAAGGTAATTTCGCGCGCCAACAAGATAAAGGACATCATCGCCGAAGAGGAGCAGTCGCTGTCCGGCACCTTCCGCATCGGCATCCTGCCCACCATCGCCCCCTATCTGCTGCCGCGCTTCTTCACAAAACTGGAAAAGGAGAACCCCGACATCGACTTCCACATACTCGAGATGAAGACCGCCGACATCATGAAGGCGCTCAACCGCGGGGAGATTGACGCTGCCATCGCCGTGAGACTTGACGAATTGGACGTGTATACACAGACCTCGATGTTTTACGAGCAGTTCATTGCCTACGTGGCAAAGGGCGACCCGCTCTTCTCCCACAAGAACATAAAGACATCTGACCTCAACAACGAGTTCCTCTGGCTGCTCGACGAGGGCCACTGCTTCCGCGACCAGCTTGTGAAATTCTGCAACCTCAAGTCTGCCAACGAGAGCAAGTCGAAATATTCGCTCGGCAGCATCGAGACCTTCATGCGCATGGTGGAAAGCGGACAGGGCGTGACCTTCATCCCAGAACTCGCCATCAGCCAGTTGTCTGACCAGCAGAAAGAACTGGTGCGCCCATTCGCCCTGCCGATTCCGGTGAGAGACGTAGTGCTTCTCACGACAAAGAATTTCGTGCGTCATTCCATCGCCGAACTGATTATAAAAAGCGTCAAGGAAAACGTGCCGCAAGGTATGCTGACATACAACAACACGGAGCAGAGGATTTAACAAACGGCAACAGCCATGAAACAACTCTCCCGACAGAATATCCATGTTTTAACGAGAGAAAGTACGTATTTTTTATAAGTGATTGAGAATGAGACAAGTTTTTATCTCATAAAAAGAAGAGGTTACGAATTAGAAATAAACAGAATGTAG
>USSF01000050.1 GCA_900557405.1 uncultured Prevotella sp. | reverse complement strand
AACACCGATAAACAGGGCGTTTCAAGCGGATTGTGAGGGTGTGAGGGTTATAAAAGAAAAACTTTTTTTCTTTATAAATGTTTATTCTCTATAAGAAGACACCGATGAAGTTTTTCAGGGAAAAAGCTTTTATTTCAAGATAATATTGTAACTTTACATGATTTTTCAAAGAAGGCGATATAATTCAAATCCTTCAGATTCATCAGCAGGCAAAACGATGCGATGAAACCAACAGGAGGAAAAGGATAAAAAGCCGTTGAAATCTATAGTGAAAATTGTATGAAACAGAAGATATACAACTTGAAAGAATTTGCTGCCGAATATCAACTGAAGGATATTTTCGGGGCATATGCTGCTCATTTCATGGTAACAACGGAAGATCATAGCCATTTTACGGATTTAGTTAAAGAAAGGACGCTTTTTGCAAAACTTCTTCTTGTAAGACAAGGGAGCTGCCGGCTGAGCATTAATGGTAATCATGACGAAAATACAGAAATAAGAACGGGAGACCTTTTGATTGCATCTTCAAAAGATATAGCCTCCGTCCAGACCGTATCTTCGGATTTCGAAGCAGAATGTATATTGGTGGATGATTTTTTTGCCAACGACACCTCACATTACAAGTTGCCGGAGGAGAAGAACAAAAGCGTCATAGATATTTTCCATTTCATCCGCGACATCGTACGCCACCAACATATCAACAAGATAGAGATGATTCGAAGCATGTTCAACGTACTTAAATTAATCATTGAAGAGCTGCCGTATGAACAATGTTCCGTATCACACGACCTGGGACATAAAAAAGAGATATACGAGATTTTTCTGTATCATCTATACCGCAGTTTCCGCAAGGAACGCCAGATACGCTTTTATGCAGACAAACTGAATGTTTCAGCAGCCTACCTATCCCGACTTGTGAAGGAAATCAGCGGTTCTACGGTGAACGACCACGTATCATCCCTCATCTACAAAGAAATCTGCAACCTTCTGACACATTCAAACATGCCAATAGGCGAAATTGCCGACAATTTAAGTTTCAGCGACCAAAGCGCACTTACCAATTTCTTCAAGCAGCGTTCGGGCATGACACCTCTCGCCTACCGCAACCAATAAGCCCCACCCAAAAGACCATAACCGAGATCTGCACAACCGAAAAAAAATAAAACCTGTAAGCAGGGTCAATACATGACTACCAGCTTACAGGCTTATTATTTTAACATTAAGATGGCTATCAGATTACTTCAAAGTAAACTTGTTTGAATGAAGCATTTCCTTTGGATCAAGAGCCTTGTCAAGATCCTCCTTGCTCATCAGGCCCTTCTCTATTACGATGTCGTATACAGACCGGCCGGTCTCATGAGCCTCCTTAGCAACCTTTGAGCTGCTCTTGTATCCGATGATAGGATTGAGGGCTGTAACGATTCCGATACTGTTCTTAACCATATCACGGCAACGCTCCTTGTTAACGGTGATACCGAGAACACACTCCTCAGTCAATGTCTCGATAACATTCTTCATCCAAGTCAGGCTCTCGAACAAGCTTGCAGTGATGATAGGCTCCATCACGTTCAGCTCCAGCTGTCCAGCCTCTGCAGCAAAGCATACTGTAGTGTCATTACCAATGACCTTGAAGCAAACCTGGTTGGTAACCTCAGGGATAACAGGGTTAACCTTGCCCGGCATGATTGAAGATCCAGGAGCCTTAGGAGGAAGGTTGATTTCATTCAAGCCACAACGAGGACCAGAAGCCATGAGTCTCAAGTCATTACAGATCTTGGACAACTTGATAGCCAAACGCTTCAAGGCAGAAGAGTAGCTTACATAAGCACCTGTATCAGGAGTAGCTTCAACCAAGTCGCTTGCAGACACGAAATTCTCGCCAGTAAGCTTGCTCAAGTTTGCAGCACAGAGTTTAGCGAAACCAGGAACAGCATTCAAACCAGTACCGATAGCAGTGCCACCCATATTGATTTCATGCAGAAGCTTCACGTTGCGCTCCAGGTTAAGGATTTCCTCCTCAAGGTTGTTGGCATAAGCATTGAACTCCTGTCCGATGGTCATAGGTACAGCATCCTGCAACTGAGTACGTCCCATCTTTATTGTATCGTTATACTCCTCAGCCTTATAGCGGAAAGCGCTGATAAGTCCGGTCAAAGCACCGACCAGATGTATATTCATGCGAATCAAGGCCAGACGGATTGATGTAGGATATGCGTCGTTTGTACTCTGTCCGCAGTTAGCATGGTCATTAGGAGAGCAATACTGATATTCACCCTTTTCATGACCCATTATCTCAAGGGCACGATTAGCCACGACCTCGTTGATGTTCATGTTCACAGAAGTACCGGCACCACCCTGAATCATGTCGATAGGGAAATTCTCATGCCACTTACCCTCAATGATTTCGCGGCAAGCCTGAGACATAGCTCCTGCAATCTCGTCATTGATTACACCGAGGGAATGGTTTGTCTGTGCAGCAGCCAACTTCACGTATGCGTTTGCAATGATGAAGTCAGGATAGTCACGCATTGTCTTGCGCGAGATATGATAGTTGTTGATACCACGCTGGGTCTGCACGCCATATAGTGCATCTGCAGGAACATTAAGTTCACCCAAAAGGTCAGACTCTACTCTGAATTTCTTTTCGTCAGTCATAATGATATTTTTCTTTTTGTTATTAAATTTTCGGTTCTTTACAAGGATGGAATAGAGGTTTTTACTTCTCTGTTGTTTTTCAATTGCAAAGGTAGTACTTTTCCTCCATAACCTTTTTATAAAAAATGAACACTAATTTGTAAAAAACAAACCGGCTTTATATTTTCCGTGCATTTCATGTATTTTGTGTCATTAGATTTATTGAAGGTATCAAAGTTTCATAGTCCGATATCATTATGCTATTCGGCTAATTTAGCGGAACAGGACAAATTCATGGTATAAAATAATAAGGTGTAACACACCAAAGGAAATACCCGAATAAAGGAAATGCCTTCTCCCGTAAGCTCAAGAGAAGGCATTTTCAAGTATTATATCATTTTCTTTTTGACGTTGCCGATTGCGGTTTATAATATTTCTGCGCTTCGGGCAACCATTTCTTTATATCCGATATACGCTGGGCATCCGATGGATGGTCGCTCAAAAAGGCAGGAGTGTTGCTCTTTGAACTTGACGCCATACGCTGCCAGAAGCTTATTGCCACACTCGGATCATAACCAGCCATTGCGGCAAAGATCAATCCCATATAGTCAGCCTCGCTCTCATTCTTCCTTGAATAATGCAGATTGCTGAACTGACTTCCAAGTCCAAACACGTTTTGTGCCAAATTAGAGGTTTCATTGCTTATACCAGCCCCCGAAAGAACGGCGCCAAGAATCTGTGAGCCATACTGTTGACGCATTTTCTTACTTATTTGTTCGGCGGAATGTTTAGCCACCGCATGGGCGATTTCGTGTCCAAGCACAACGGCAAGCGCAGACTCATTCTGCGTGATGGGCAACAGCCCCTCATACACCACAATCTTTCCGCCAGGCATACAGAATGCGTTCGCAGAATTATCCTTCACGAGATTAAACTCCCAACTGTAGTTTTTCAACTCTGCCGCTTCATTATGAGATTTCAGATAAGTCTCAACGGCATTGGCAAGCCGCTGCCCCACCCTCTTCACCATTGCAGTCTTTGTGGCATCAGTAGAAATCTTTGCCGTCTTCATGTAGCTGGCGTATTCCTGTTTGCTCAATCCGAGAATCTGCTCGTCAGAAACCAGGATGTGCTGCTTTCGCCCTGTAACGGGCACAGTGCTTGTCGTTCCACACGAAACGACTGTCAGCAAAGCTATTGCCGACAAAAAACAACCTATTATTTTCATTGTATTATATAATATGAAATTCAACTTCTTACCTTACGTCAATACATATGCAAATGTAGGAAAAAAACATAGAATCCCCAAAACAATTCACCCAAAATCTTATACTTCCCTGCCATAAGCTGAGCAAAAGCGAAACGTGTCGGACAGGCTTCCCAGCTCATCCGACACGGAGTATAATACAAAAACATTATGAATTTTATTTTTAATGAACAATCATTAATGGGAAAAATACATATAGCTAAAAAGAATCTGTTTCCTCTGTTTTACGGTTGCAAAGTTACAACATCCTGCAATATTGCACAATACCTAAAATTAGGGTTTCGCTTGAATACCTAAAAATAAGGAATTCCCAAGTTACCGGCGAACGACAAAAGACCCTCTAAGGGCAGGATTTGAAGAAAGCATCTGCAACACATATACCCCATGCGGCATATCAGCTAAAGACAGAAGACATCTTCCGGAATCGAAATGCGGTGTAAGCATCCGCTGCAGTCTACCGTCAGAGCTATAAACATTAAGGCGAACATCCTCCGTATCATATACCCCACCACGGAGAGTGAACTCCGCCATGCCATAACCATGATATGAGAAATCAACTGCCAAAGGATGAAAGTCGGATATTTCTTCCACTCCATCAAGACTTAAAGCCTTGATCAATCCGGCATAAACATCTATCTCACCAAAGCCGCAACTACAGTCCTTATCTCCCTGAGTATCAAACCGGGAACGGTTGCATGTTGAAGAAAATATTTCCAGGATGTCTGCCGGCGAGAGACAAGGATCAGCCTGTAGCCATAAGGCTATAGCTCCACCAACAACGGGGGCGGACATTGACGTTCCCGACATTGCCCCCCATCCATAACTTCTGCCATTATATTCAGAAAGAGACATCAGTCCACTCATCTTGACACCGGAATTATTGTTCTCCTCAATATAATAACTGCTATAGGACGACCTGACACACGTGCCAGGCGCAACAACATCCGGTTTTATGAATCCGTAACGCGTAGGGCCTACCGAAGAATACGTTCCGACAAGTCCTTCATGCCCCCAAGGTTCTGTAACACATTCGCCATACAGATTCATATATGTATCCCTGTGTGCCGTGCCACCCACACAAATGACTGATGGAGCAGAACCAGGACTCAACACACAGCATTTCCGTTCTCCACCGCTCAAATCTTCATCCATGCTTGAATGATAAAAAGTCACGCCATTACTGAATGCCTCAACGTCTGCATCAACACCAGAAATAGCTATAGAGAGAGGTATAGGATACCCTACCCCACCAGGCACAGCAACCTCCACATCATATGCAAGCATTCCCGAAGGCAAAGATGAACGATAGGCATGTATACGGAATACACACTTCTCGTTTTCTGTCTCTATTGAATCGACCAAAATGGAATCTTCACCTGCCAGGATTTTTTCCGTTTCTATTGTTTTACCCGCCAAGGATGGCGTATCCGAAGTATGAAAAGCCAAAGTCAACTTGAACTTATCATCAGACAAAAGCGTCAGCGAACCCTGCTTGTCAGTGCTATAAAAGAAAGCACCGTCTATTTCCCTGCCACGGGGTTTACGCAGATACGTGTTATAATACCCTTCGTTTCCTGCACTTGCCACAAGTATGCGACCAGGTCCTGTCATTCTCGACAACACCTCATAATAAAGTTGCTGTTCGCCGTCCAATCCCTCACGGCTACCCTCGCTGAAGGAAATCACACAAGGCTTGCCAACCTCATCTGCATAATCGAAAATATATTTGAAGCCGAGAGCATCCGTTGCTGTTGTGTACTTATAGAGAAGTTCTTCAGGAATCAGCGGTACGTCGGTATTTACAGCATTGCTCACAATACAGATGTCTGCCCCGGGAGCCATACCTCTGTATGGAGTGTCGAAACCTGTTCCGGCAGCAATACCCAGTGTGTGCGTACCATGCGACTCGATTGAAGCGTCAAGAGAATGGGCATAGGCAAGGATATCTTCCGGAGTACGATAATCTGCCCCCACATACAGCGTGCTGCCCAGGCTGTCCGGCGACAATTGATCCCAAAACCTGCGTATTCTCAAATCCGTCATGTCAGCACTCCGGAAATTCGGATGCGTAAGGTCAAACCCCACGTCCATAACCCCCATCACCACACCACTGCCGTCGTATGCCTGAGGAAGCCCTGCCCCGACGAATGCAGATGCAGCATCCACAACGACGGCCGTAGTGTCAAGACAAACTGCGCTCCTGGTTCCTGCCTCTATGCGCTTCACATTCGGATTTACGGACAACTGCGAAAGCTTGTCCAAAGGTATATCAGCAATATATATATCACCATAAGACGCCAATACACGACAATCTGCGCAGGAAAGCGTCCGGTCGGCATCTCTATCCACCTTGACGAATGCACATATACTTCGTCTGTCATTCGTCACTGACAGCTTTCCGCCCGTCCTGAGACCCTGCTTTGCACTAAGTGCAGCATTACGCACAAGCGGCGACATCTTATGGAAAGCCGCCTGGGAGAAAGCCGTAGTACCGATAACGGCAAACAGCATCGTAAGAATAAAAAGACGCAGACTACCGGTATTCATGATAGACTCAGTATATACAGTTACACAAAGAGCTGATATTCCATATTACTTGTTGATATACTCCAGTATCTGCTCCGCATGTATCTTGGTCTTGATTTCCTTTGGAGTGAAGATTTTCTCTATTATGCCATTTTCATCAACAAGATAAGTGGTGCGAAGGATACCTATGGTCTTTCTGCCGCATGCCACCTTCTCGCCCCAGCATCCAAGCTCCTGTAACAAAGTGGTTTCGGTATCAGCAATGAGAGGGAACTGCAAGCCCTTGGTTTCGGCAAACTTCTTCTGAAGCGCCTGTTTGTCCTTGCTCACTCCGATTATCTCATATCCGGCAGCAGCAAGTTCTTCCTTGTGTGCCTGCAGGGAACATGCCTCTGCAGTACAGCCACTGGTATTTGCCTTCGGATAGCTATAAAGTACTATCTTGCGGCCACGATAATCACTCGCTTTTATCTCACGTCCGTCCTGGTCAACACCAAGGACCTCTGGTATTCTATCTCCAATATTCATATTTGTAATTTTTTATATGTTCATTATGATAAAATCTATGACCCAAACAGGAATGCAAGTCCACTGATTCCGATATAGGTATAGATAATGTATTTAAGAAGTGTCCCTGTGATGTGTCTGAAAACCCAAGCACCAAACATATTGCCTATTACAACCCCCGCTATACCATATACATAGCCCATGGAAACAGCCGTAGTGAAGAAACCGTTATAGGCTCTTGCCATAGTCATCATGAGGTTGCCTACAAGGAAATAGGTCTGCGTCATGGCAAGGTAATGATCTTTGTCGGACTCTGAGCTCACGAAATAAAGCACAGCCGGAGGACCCTGCATACCAAAAAAGCCTCCCATCAATCCGCTCAATGTACCTGCTGTGAATTGCACAGGCAAAGTGGTCTTTACCTTTATCCGCTTGCTGAAAAACATAAAGTAGATACTCACCACAATTAATGTAATGCCAAGCAGGATATTCAGGATACCGTATTCCATTCGTTTGAGCACGAATATGGCACCGATGGACACAATTATAAATGTGGACAAAATCGGCAGGAGCCTTCTCCAGACAATAAATCTGTATTTCCGTATGACAATGAAAAGAGATGTGGTCAATGCCAGGATGCCCGACAATGTGGTGGCTTCACCGTGTGAGGACATGATGGTTGGCAACATCGTCATTATGAAGATGCCGAAACCGAAACCAGTGGTTCGCTGCACGAAACTGGCCCCGATACTCAGAACGAAAATTTCCATTGCCACGTTGTCCATTCCGTATTGTATAGAATTAAGTAAACCCGATAACTCACACGAGCAGAGCGGATTTACCCAATATAACTAAAGATATTGTCAATTATTTCATGCAGGCCTCGAAGATGTCAAGTATATCCTGCTCCAAGAGAGGGGCCCAAGCCTTGTCGAGCCCTTCATTTTCGGCGACATGCTTTGCCATTTCGGCAAGGCGGCGACCATCGATTTCGACTTCCGGAAGAGTCATCGGGATGCCGATGTTACGATAGAAATCATGTATGGCCTTGATTGAAGCTTCGGCACCTTCGGCACCGAACACGTTCTTGCCGAATTTCTCTATGCGTTCAACGACCTGTCCGTGCAGTTCACCTGTAGAGTGGTCCAGAATATGCTTCATCCAGCGGGGTGTAATAATGGCAAGACCTTCACCATGGGTAATATCATAGTATGCAGAGAGAGCATGTTCCATGGCATGCATCGGCCAGCCGCTCTCACTGTTGCCAAGACAGTATATGCCATTGCAACCAAGTGTCGTTGCATAGAAAATCTCAGCACGGGCATTATAGTTCTCCGGATCAGCCAGAACAATCTTCACGTTCTTGACGAGCGACTTCACCGCACCCTCCATGAACGCATCATTCATATCAATATGTTCTCCGCAGAAATAGGATTCCATGATATGGTTAATACAGTCAGAAACACCGGCAACAGTCTGTTTTACAGGCAGAGTAAAGGTGTAGGAGGGGTCAATGAAACTCACGGCCGGGAATACGAGCTTAGAGGAATAAACAAGTTTGTCGTTGGTCTCTGTGCGCGAAATCACGCCACCCATGTCATATTCACTTCCTGTTGCTGCCATCGTGATAATGTCGACGACAGGCACGGCAGCCGTTGTAGGCTTGCGCCCGCAGGTTATATCCCACGCCTCCTCGATATTCTCCATGACCTTTGACTTGAGAGTGCCGGCAATACCAGCAATGGCCTTAGTACAATCAAGGACCGAACCACCGCCAACAGCAAGAATAACATCGATATTGTTGTCCTGACACATACGTACACCATCCAACACGCTCGGATTGAATTTAGGGTTAGGCTGGATGCCGCCGAGTTCAAACACATCCTTGCCAGCAAGAGTCTGCATAACCAAGTCATACAGGCTCTTGTCGTGACCAGGAGCGATACGCTTTATGCTTCCTCCTCCGTATGTTACAAGCACCCGCTTTCCGAACTGGTTCATAACCTTTTCGAGTTTCTCTTCTACAACACCTTTGCCGAAAACAAGACGCGTAGGTGTCTGATAATCAAAATTCACCATATCATCAGATTTATAAATTATTATGTTATCTTATGCTGAGATGCAGCTTATCTTATGCAAAGATAATGCAATAATCTGATTAAGCGAGAGGAAGGAAGTCTTTTTTCATCTGCGGGTATGATATTTGCAACAATCAAACAAGTTCTTATTCTATAGCCAAGCCACAACCGTAGGCGTGAGCATAGCGGTGAGAATTCCGTTGAGCGTGAGTCCTAAACTTGCATAAGCGCCAACAAACTCATCGCGCTCCATGGCCACGGATGTACCCACAGCATGCGAGGCAGCCACCAAGGACAGACCTTTTGCCATAGGATTACTGATATGACCTGCCGACATCATCTTGAAACCAGCTACTCCACCTATCAATCCCGTAATTACGACTATAGCCGCTGTCAACGAAGGAATACCTCCGAGAGACTGTGTAACTTCCATTGCGATAGGTGTTGTGACGGATTTGCTCGCCAACGATGCCACAACCGCATCTGAAGCTCCAAGCAAACGAGCCGTAATGACCACACTCACAATGCCCACGATACACCCCATCATTTGCGAGGCTAATATCGGGATGAACTGCTTTTTGATCTGCGACAGTTGCAAATAAAGAGGCACACCAAGCGCCACCACAGCAGGCTTCAGCCAGAAGTCAATCATTTTCCCACTCTCGTAGTAGGTTTCATACGGGATGTCCATAGCTTCCAACAGCAATATTATCAGTCCGATGGCTATCAATATAGGGTTCAGCAATATAGAACCTGTTTTGCGCTGCAGCATCTTTGCACCTTGATATATACCAAAAGTCAATGCAAGCAGAAAATACTGGTTTGTCGTAATTTCCTTAATCATGATTTCTGTGCCTTTCTTCTATTTTGTCCTTAATCTTATTAGTTATCTTCCTCTCGCCTTTTGTCACCACCTGATGCGTATGACCGGTAACGAGCAGAACCAGGGCAGTACTCACCAATGTCGCCCCGAGGATAGGTACCAATTCAGCCTTTATCAAATCAAAATGCAACATAAGGGCAACCCCTGGCGGCACAAAGAAGAAGCCGAGGTTTGCTATCAGGAAATCAGTAAGTCCCCTAACCCATTCCAGTTTTATCACTTTCGCCTTTAGCAGCAATGTAAGCAACAGCATACCAATGATGCTCGAAGGCAGTTTCAGTCCCGTGAGCGCAACTACAAGTTCGCCCAACGCCATACATCCAAAGAGGATGAAACATTGTCTTACCATAATTTATTTACAGTTCTTTGTTATCCTAATACAATCTGACATTTCAAAAACGAGTGCAAAGGTAATAAAACTTTCCGACAAACAACTATAAATCCTTAGGACAAATAAAAGAGGACGTGTAAATCAGACCAGCCAGCATAAGCGCAGCACCCAATCCGACATAGAATGAGGCGATGAATGAGCACAGCACAACAGAAAAGCTCCTTAGCAGAATGCCGGAAGCAATCATGAACAACCAGATGATGCCGGCCATGAAAGCGAGTAATTTTGTTTTCATTCCTTGTTTTTATAGCTTGCATGACCCAATGACCGATTTGGAATAATAAAAAAAGACAGGCAACCATAAACATATTGACTGCTTGTGGTTGTCTGTTCTTTTTATATGGCGTTTTTTACTCGTCCACTCTTCCCGGATAAGCCTCAAGAGCCTTTCTCAGCACTATCAGCGCCCTTTCCAAATCTTCCTTCTTCAGCACATAGGCTATTCTGACCTGGTTGTGTCCGGCTCCGGGAGTGATGTAGAATCCGCTTGCAGGAGCCATCATCACGGTCTCGTTCTCATAGCTGAACTTCTCCAGGCACCAGCTGCAGAACTTGTCGCTATCGTCCACCGGCAGCTTCGCCACGGTATAGAAAGCTCCCATCGGAGTAGGAGAGAAGACGCCGGGGATATCGTTCAGTCCGTTGATGAGACAGTTGCGCCTTTCCACGTATTCGTCGTACACCTCGCGGAAATATTCCTCCGGCGTGTCAACCGAAGCCTCGGCTACTATCTGTCCTACGAGTGGCGGGGAGACGCGTGCCTGACAGAACTTTATGGCTGTGTCTCTAATCTCCTTGTTCTTCGTCACGAGAGCACCTATTCTCACTCCACACTCGCTGTATCTCTTGCTCACGGAGTCGAGAATCACCACGTTCTGCTCTATTCCCTCAAGGCTGCCGGCGCTGATGTAAGGGTTCTCGGTATAGACGAACTCGCGGTACACCTCGTCGGAGAAGAGCAGCAGGTCGTGCTTCTTCACCATGTCCCTAATCTGCGTCATCTCCTCCGGAGTGTAAAGGCTACCGGTAGGGTTGTTGGGGTTGCAGATGAGTATTGCCTTTGTCCTCTCGTTGATAAGCTCCTCAAACTTCTCCACGGCAGGCAGGGCGAATCCGTCCTCAATCTTTGTAGTGATGGTGCGCACCTTTATTCCGGCAGGAATGGCGAAGCCCAGGTAGTTGGCATAGAGGGGTTCGGTCAGAATAATCTCGTCGCCCGGGTCCAGACAAGCCATAAAGGCTATCTGCACAGCCTCACTGCCTCCGCAAGTAATGACGATGTCGTCAGCTTCCACGTTGATGTTGAACTTCCTGTAGTAGTCCACGAGTTTCTTTCTGTAGCTCAGATAGCCCTCCGGAGTGGAATATTCCAGAAGCTTCCTGTCGATGTTCTTCAAAGCGTCGAGTCCAACCTTTGGAGTGGGCAGGTCCGGCTGTCCGATGTTCAGATGATAGACTTTGGTTCCTCTTTCCTTTGCTGCGGCAGCGAGTGGAACAAGCTTGCTGATAGGAGATTCAGGCATCTCTTGTCCGCGTACTGAAACTTTTTTCATTTTTTATCTTATTAGTTGTTTTATTGTCACCAATCGAAAAAATGTTCATGTAACACAGTCAATCAGAAGTCTGATGCCATTGGTACAAAGCCATGCTGAGTCCCTGGCACACTTGGCTCCGGATGCCCGGAACAGCAGTTTGCAGCAGATTGTGTTTTCATAAATTCCATGTTTTTCAATATTATATTTATAGGTCATAGGTAAAGTGCACCCCAAAGACATCCCCGGAACGAATTCCGGAAACAGACCCTTGCGGAGTGCCGTTTATCATTTGCAAAGATAAGACAAATGTATTTATATGTCAAGCTTTTCATCAAAAAAATAAACGTCGCAACAAGAAATCCCGAAAAAACAAATTGCCACCCGAAAAAAATCCGGATGGCAACTTGTCTGTATGTACTGAGCCATTGCTTCTGTATAAGCTACAGGGGGCAATGCATCATGAGGATGGACATTATCATTTCGTCACCCTGAACCAATCAGCGTCTATCCAACCGCGATTGGTCTTTCCTGCCGGCTCGAAGGCTGCAAAACCAATCTTGGCTCCTATCCACTTACCTTCGCGCATCTTGAACTGCTTACCTACTTTGGTAAACTTCCTGCCATCGAGACTGTAGGCAAACTGACACTGGCTGTCGGCCACTGTCATCCTCATGTAGATGTCAATATGTGTGCCGGGCTGATAGTCTATCTTGTCCACCTCAGTAGGCTTCAGAGTAGCGAGGACTTCTGTCTGCTGTGCCTTCCCCTTGTCGGCATTCTTGCAGACAAGCTGCTGCAACTGGAACTCATCCCCCACTCTCTTCACGACAAGGGCAGAATAATCAAGTCCCTGCATTATGACACCTCCGCTCTGGTTCTGGTCCTTCGACGTGAAGCGCAGCTTAGCCGTGGCGGTGAACTTGTCCGCAGGTGTTTTCTGCAGAAGCAGGTTGGGCACATTCCAAAGACTCTGGGCGTTTTCCTCAAGCTTGTGAGTATATATACGCATCGTGCCGAAGGCCGTCGGCATACCGAAAGTCTGGTCGTAGTTGGCGTGCCACTGCCATTGCAGTCCGAGCTTCGGTTCGTTGAACTCGTCACTCTCGGCAGGATTCTCTATCTCCACCTTGCCCGCCGTCTTCGGCTTGCGGTATGTGGTGACAGGCTCGCCGCAGTAGTCGCCGTCCTTGTCTATGCCCATCACAGGCCAGTTGTCCTTCCATGTCACGGGCTGCAGATGCACCACACGGCCGTAAGCCTCTTTGTCCTGGAAATGCAGGAACCAGTCTTCACCGAACTTCGTATGCACCCATGCTCCCTGATGAGGGCCGTTCACCTTCGTCTTGCCCTGCGCCAGCACAACCTTGCTTTCATATGGTCCATAGATATTCTTCGAGCGCATTGCCACCTGGAAGCCCGTGGGCACTCCTCCTGCGGGGAACATCACCCAGTACCATCCGTCGCGCTTGTAGATTTTAGGACCCTCACATGTGCGGCTTTCCTTTCCGTTGCCGTCGTATATTATCACAGGGTTGCCGATTGCCTTCGTTCCGTCTGCCGACATCTCACGCACAGCGATTATCGATGCAAAACGCGAGCGGCTGTTGGCATAGGCGTTTACCAGATAGCAGCGTCCATCCTCATCCCAGAGGGGAGTCGTGTCGATGATTCCCTTGCCGGGAATTACACAAAGAGGCTTGGACCACTCGCCTGCGGGGTCTTTTGCCTTCACCATGAACACTCCATAGTCGGGGTCACCCCAATAGATGTAGAACTCGCCGTTGTGATGGCGGATTGAGGGCGCCCAGATTCCGTTGCCATGGGACGGTTTGTCGAACACCTCCTTCGGCTCAAGTTCCTTCACGGCATGGCCGATAATCTTCCAGTTCACCATATCTTTTGAATGGAGCACAGGCAGTCCGGGGATGCAGTTGAAGGAACTTGCGGTGAGGTAGTAGTCTTCGCCCACTGCACATGCATCCGGATCGCTGTAGTCTGCGTCTATCACGGGGTTTGTGTATGTGCCGTTACCGTTGTCCGGACACCACACCTTCGACCTGTACTGTGCCGATACGGCGAGAGGCAAGGCCAATAAGGCCGAAATCAATAGTTTTTTGTTCATTTAGTAGTTTATTTTATTTGATTTTCAATAATGAATTATCTATAAATCACATTTACAAATTTTCCTTCAATCCTTTCGATACAAAGCTGATAGTCCACCTTGTGCCTGATGCTCATCATGCTTGCAAACTCAAAGTCCTTTTCCGCCAGACTGAGCGCCACATGCCCCATCGTGCGCCTTAGATTAATCTCCACACAGGGATGCAGCTTCAGTCTGCCCGAAGGCATATCGGCGACGGCCATCATATCCACACCGAACGGACCCGTATACCGCCCCCGGAGCAGTTCCGGCATGATTCCCTCAATGCGTCCGATGATGACATCAAGCAGATCCGTGTCCACATATCTGGCGAGCCTGAAGCGCTTCTCCTCCTCGTCGGCAATTACATTTCCCGTGTATTTTCCATTCTGCGTATGGAACACGGAGATGCCTTCAAACTCCACCCTGCCCGAATCATGAGCATAAAACTCCGCCGCAAAATCGGCCATACGGTTATAGCGCGGTTCCACCATAACATATCCCTGCTTCTCTATCATCTTCAATATCCACGCCCGCTTTGCCTCGTCGCATTCCACATTGACATAGCGGATGCCGCGTCCTGACGAACTCCAAGGCGCCTTGACCACCACGGCAGGATGCCTTCCTATACACTCCTCCACCTCGTTCATGTCCACGCAGCGGAATGCCTCGCCACAGGTAACGTTCTCAAGCCCCAGCCGGAGCCTTTCCAGCATACCCGCAGTGTGCTCCCTGCCGGAAAGCATGCGGATGTCTGCAAGCTGTGCATCCGACGGCAGCAGGCGCTCGTCAATGCCACTTTCAGCGAACTCCGCCCTGATACGCCTGTCCCATCCCCACGGCTCCACCGTGTCGATGGGGAGCGAAGACAGGTCTTCCCTGCCGACGAACAACACGTCAGCCGCAATATTCCCGAATGGTGCGACTGCCTTCAGCGCAAATCTGATGTCATCCACAAGCACGCAGTCCCCGTCTTCCGCCCAGATGGCGGGCAGCCAGCCCAAAGCCATCCTCAGTTCCTGTGCCACGTGTGGCACCATGATGTGCGGTTTGTCATAGGCAAGCGCAATGTCGTGTTCCGGATTGAAAACATGTAGTTTCACTTCTCTTTTCTTTATTGATTGGGCGCAACTTTTCATACCTTGATTTGTTGGCGTTGCGCATTACTGATTAATTTTCTGTGCAAAATTAAATAAAAAAGCGTACATTTGCAGATAAATATCAGAAAAATGAATTTAAAGAATACAATTTGTGCCATTGCAACCGCCCCAGGCGGGGCTATAGGCATAATCAGAGTGTCTGGAAACGACTCGATACGCATTGCCGACAGAATCTTTCAGCCAAAGGGCAAAGACCAAAGTCCACTGACAGAAAGAAAAGCCTACACACTCACCTTCGGCAATATAATAGACGCAGAAAACGGCAACGAAATAGTAGACGAAGTGCTCGTCAGCATATTCCGCGCCCCACATTCATATACGGGCGAGGACTCCGTGGAAATATCCTGCCACGGTTCCAGATACATCATGCAACGCATAATGCAACTGCTGATCAGCGCAGGATGCAGAGCCGCAGGACCAGGAGAATACACCCAGCGCGCATTTCTCAACGGAAAGATGGACCTGTCCCAGGCCGAGGCAGTGGCCGACCTCATCGCCGCAGACTCTACCGCAGCCCACAGGATTGCCATGAACCAGATGAGGGGAGGATTCAGCAGCGAACTGGCCCGGCTACGCAGTGAGCTGCTCCACCTCACCTCGCTCATGGAACTGGAACTCGATTTCTCCGACCATGAGGAACTGGAATTCGCAGACCGGGGCGAGCTCTCCACCGTGGCAGCCAAGATCAGCGACACAATCATGCAACTGAGCGATTCGTTCAGGGTTGGCAACGCCATCAAGAACGGCGTGCCTGTAGCAATAGTAGGCGAAACAAATGCCGGCAAGTCCACACTTCTCAACCTACTCCTGGGCGAGGAGCGCGCCATTGTGAGCGACATCCACGGCACCACGCGCGACACTATAGAAGACACGACGGAAATCGGCGGAATAAGCTTCAGATTCATTGACACAGCGGGAATACGCGACACACATGACCGCATAGAGAGCATCGGCATCGAACGCACGATGAAGAAAATCAGCCAGGCCGACATCATTCTCATGGTCATAGACCCCACAGCCCCGACGGACCAATATACAGACCTGGCCCCCAAGATCCTCCCACTATGCGAGGGAAAGACAGTAATCGTAGTCGTCAACAAGTCGGACATAACAGCCGCAGCATCCTCTTCAACCATCGATTCAAGCAGTACATACAACCACCTAAACATCAAACAGATACACATTTCCGCCAAAACAGGAGACGGAACAGACAAGCTACGGTCTCTGCTCTGTTCATGTTCGGGAGTAGACACAGCAACCGACGGTGTAATAATAAGCAACCTGCGTCACCTCTCGGCCCTACAGTCTGCTCTCGCCGACATCCACCGCGTCATCAGCGGACTCGCCTCCGGCCTCCCGTCAGACCTCATCAGCCAGGACCTCCGCAGCTGCCTCTACCATCTCGGAGAAATCACCGGCGGAGAAATACAGACCGACGAAGTATTGGGGAATATCTTCAAACACTTCTGCATCGGAAAATAAGTCGTGATAAACAACGATTAATATCGACAACAAATGA
>USSF01000049.1 GCA_900557405.1 uncultured Prevotella sp. | reverse complement strand
CCGTGAGCTTTTTTTGACCTTCGTCCTGTAGCCGTAGGCTCACAGGACGAATTATAGCAAGGCTTATCTATATTCATATTCATATTCTAATAATATATATTATGAACAAAGCGAAAAGGCAAATCTCCTCGTCAACTCGTCAACTATTGATAATATATCTTCTCAGAAGATGAACTTAATTTACAAAAACAATCCCCTGCTGTCTCGTGATGAGAGGGCAGGGGAAATTTGTTTGAAGACCTTCAGAAATCACACAGTTCATAGCAAGTGCTTCGTCCTCCGCCTTCCATTTTCTTCAGAATGCCTTTTTCTGTCAAATCTTTGATATCCCTGTTCGCCGTGTCTTGTGAGCAGTGGTTTATCTTATACCATTTGGATGAATTCAGTTTGCCCTCGAATCCATCGAGAAGCATGTTCAAGACTTTTCTCTGCCTGTCGTTTAACAATGTGCCGCTGTGTTCTTCCCAGAATCTTGTTTTGCGTATCACGTGGTCCGTCTTCTCCATTGACTGCTGCAATGCGTTGTGCAGGGTGGCGATAAACCATTTTATCCATTCCGTTATGTCAAGTCCTCCCTTTTGCGTTTTTTCGAGGATATTGTAATATCCATTGCGTTTGTTGAGGATTTCCGATGACAGACTATAGAATCTTTTCGGTGTTCCGTCGGCTCTGGATAGCAGCATCTCTGTTAGTGTGCGGCATAATCTGCCGTTGCCGTCGTCGAAGGGGTGTATCGTTACGAACCATAGATGCGCTACGGCTGCTTTTATAAGTGGGTCTATGGTACTTTGTTGTTCGTTTATCCATTCCAAAAGCTGATCCATCATCCCCTCAACCTTATTGCTTGGAGGAGCCTCGTAGTGGACTTTTTGTTTGCCCATTGCGCCAGAAACCACTTGCATCGGTTCGTTACCTTCGCGCCATGCACCGACTCTGATTTTGTACATTCCGCTGTGGCCGTATGGGAACAGTGCCCTGTGCCAGCAGAATAGTCGTTCGGCGCTAATCGCTTCCTGATAGTGTTGTGTGGCGTCAATCATTACCTGCACAACACCTTCAATGTAGTGGTCGCTCTTTGGCAGTCCGTCATATTCGAGTCCGAGTTGGTGTGCTACAGATGACCGTACGCTGTCGCGATTGAGCGTTTCCCCCTCAATACCGGCAGAGTTGACAATCTCTTTAGTCATGGAGTTCAGTACCGAGAGATTCTGCTCTGCCATACCGAACATAGAGAGTCTGCCAGCCAGTTTACCTCTGAGAGCATTCACTTCTGCCAGAAGCAAGGACAGCTGGTCGCTTTGCCATGTCATGTGTGGCCAGTGTTCATTCTGCCATATATACATAATCGGATATTTTTGTTACTTGTTTTATTATAACTTACGCCTGCAAACTTACTCTTTTTCTCCTTATTCCGCAAGTCATGCGGAGAATAAACGATCTATTCTCCGCAAATTTGCGGAGAATAGAGACGGTAATCTCCGCATGAAGGGTGGAGAGAGGGGATTTATTCAAGTTCCCTCCTTACAAATCTCTTCAACAGAAACGTGAGGAAGTAGGGAAAGGTGTAGAAATGTCCGTTGAAACCGATGTTCTTGTTGCAGAGCTTTATCCCGTATTTTATTTCTGGGTATTTGCCGTCAGCAGCTGTAAGTTTGGAGAGCGACTTCGTGGCGTTGTCCGTGGCTTTCACTTCTATCGGTATCAGCGATGATGTGTCGCGGATGAAGAAATCCATTTCTATAGTAGACTTCTCGTTGCGGTAGAAATACAGGTCGTACCCTTGCTTTACAAGCATGTCGCCTACTATGTTTTCGTATATCGCTCCTTTGTAAGTGCCGTAGTTCTTGTTGACGCGCATGTCTTCCTGTGACTCCTCGTCGAGGGAGGCAACGAGCAGTCCCGTGTCTTTATAGTAAAGCTTGTATGATTTCGGGTCATAGTTGCCTTTCAGCGGAAGCGATACTTGTGCGAGACAATAGCATACGTTCACGATGCCGGCATCACGCAGCCATTCCACGGTACCAACGTATTCCCTGTTTCTTGCTCCATGTGCAATCTTGCTGATCTGGAATTTCTTGTTGTCTTGTCCGAGAAATACCGAGATATGGTTGTATATATTCTTGATTTTCCCTTTGTCGAGGCCCTGTGCATATTTTGTGATGTCCTCCTCGTAGTCGAGCAGCAGCTGGCGTTGCATCATTAGCGTCCCGCTGTAGTTGCCGTTGTTTATGAAGCTGTTGACTACGGCAGGCATTCCTCCGATGGTCATGTATTCTCTGAAGATTTCTCCCAAAGTTTCCATCTCCAAATTTGATAGTGGAGTGATGCTGCACATCTTGTTGTATAGATGTTCAATGAAGGTGCTGTCGTATCCTTTTGCCCATAGAAACTCTTCGAAGTCCATCGAGTGCATGGTATAGTCCTGCTTGTAGCCTACGCTGTTGGATTCTATCTCGCGATAGTTGATGCCCATCAGCGAACCGGAACATATCACGTCGTATCTTCCGTCTATGCAGAATGCCTTCAGACTTGTGGCGCATGCAGGACAGTCTTGCAGCTCGTCAAAGAATATCAGAGTGTTTCCAGCTTCAAAATTGAGACTGGGATCAATCAAGGTTATGTTCCTGACGATATCCTCAACTTCGTAGCCGTCATCGAAAATGGCCTTGTATTTTTTCTGCAACACGAAGTTTATGGCAATGACGTTCTTATAGTTTTCGGTGGCAAATTGCATGATGGAAGCTGTCTTCCCAATCTGCCTTGCTCCTTTTACTATAAGAGGCATCTTGTTTTCTGTCTGTTTCCAATCCCTTAGGATTTTGTCGATTTTTCTTTGTAACAGTTTCATATTCAATGAGTATGTGCTGCAAAGATAGTGTTTTTATCACAAAATTCCAAGCATATCAAGGGATGAAATCACAAAATTCCAAGGTTTTCAAGCGAATTTATCACAAAATTCCAAGGTTTTTTTTGGTCTGGAATCACAAAATTCCGGATAATAAGTCAGGGAAATACCTTTGGGCGCTTAGTCGGATACTACTTTTGTCGTGTACCCTTTGCCGTAGCAGCTTTGGCAGGTTCCTGTGCCACAGCATGTGCTGCAACGCATCACCACCTTTTCCTTGTAGAAGTTGTGTGAGTCTCCCATGTCGCCTGTGCCGCCGCAGATGGCGCATCGGCGTGTTCCCTTGCACGCATAGCATGCGACTTTCACGATTCTTGCCGACGGCTTCTTCGTGCCGCGTGGAGGTGCTACGTATCCGCTATTGCCGGAAGAATAACTTCCGCCACTGTTTCGCTTTGTGAATTTGGCGTACAGACGGTCGTATTCGGCCTTGTTTATCCGGCTGAATGAAGCTGAGTAGTTGTATGCTCCCTTGATGGTTATGTGTGAAAAGTCTGGCGATACGAGCATAGATTCCAACCAGCTAAGCAAGTAGTTGCGCACACGTTCGTAGTACACTGTGTAGTTGGCACCGATGCGTGGCATGTCTTTGAATTGTCCATAGTCAGCCTTGCCGTTCTTCATGCCGAAATCCTTCAGCTTTATTCCTCCGCGCCACGCATTGTTCTTGTATATAGCGCAGCGGTCGCCTTTGTCGTAATAGAATTGCAGGTTGAAAATGATGCTTTTGTCTGCGGTGGCATAATATTGCGTTTCGCCGTCAGGGAAACGGTTCTGTGCAGCGCAGTTAATGGTTGCCAGTAAAAGGATAATGACTGCAGCCAGGAGTTTGTTTTGTATTGTTTTCATGTTCTGATATGTTGTTGGGGTTCAGTATGATTGTGTTATGCCTTAAACGAAGAAAGCTGACGAGTGATAAGGAGATTTGTTTTCCAACCGATGCTTTCAGTCACCGATGTCGGGGTTGAAACGTATATCCTTGCCACTTGTCAGCTTTGTTTATGTCAGCAAGTTATGGGAAACTTGCGTGGGTTCAGTCTTCTTTATTTGTCCTCGGCGTCGATGGCCTTGATTTTCTGCTTGATGAGCTCGAGGTCGTCCTTCAGCTTCTGCACCTTGCGGTTCATCTCGTCGATGAGGCTGTTGCCCTTCTTGCTTGATGCGTTGAGGAAACCGAGGTTGTTCTCGTAGGTCTGTATCTCCTGCTTCATCTGGTCGGCACGGCGCATCAGACGTCCGCGCTCGTTGTCGAGAGCGTCTTCGCCACGCTTTGCCACGTTCTTCAGGTTAGTCTTGAAGCTGTCCAGACGGCGGCGTGCCGTTGAGATGTTCAGTTCCTTGAATATCTTGTCGAGCACGGCGTGGTATTCGTCATAGAGCTTGTCCTTCTCCTTGTATGGCACGTGGCCTATGGCGTTGTATTCCTCCGTGAGCTTCTTCACTGTAGCCTGTGTGTCGTCGCCGGCATCCTCGAGCAGTGCCTTGAGCTGGGCGATGATACCCTGCTTCTTCTCCAGGTTCTCGCGCTCCACGTTGCGTGTTCCGGCGTTTACCTTGTTGCGTTCTTCAAAGAAGTGGTTGCAGGCGGCGAGGAAGTCGTTCCATAGCTGGTCGCCGTATTTCTTCGGCACCATTCCGATGGTCTTCCATTCCTTCTGCAGGGCGATGAGCTTGTCGCTTGTAGCCTTCCAGTCGGTGCTGTCGGTGAGTGCCTGTGCCTTTTCCACGAGAGCTTTCTTCTTCTCGGCGTTCTCGGCGAATTCCTTCTTCATCTCGGTGAAGAATGCCGACTTGCGTCCGAAGAAATCGTCGCATGCTGCACGGAAGCGCTCGAATATCTTCACGTTCATCTTCTGCGGAGCGAAGCCGATGGTCTTCCATTCGTTCTGGATTTCTATGATCTGCTTCGTATGCTCTTCCCAGTCGGCAGCCTTCTTGTTCTCCTCCTTGGCGATGGCCTCCACTTTCTCGCAGAGAGCCGTCTTCTTGTTGAGGTTTTCCTCCTCCTTGGCGCGCAGGTCTTCGAAGTGCTGCTGGTGCTTTTTGTTTATCACTGTAGATGCAGCCTTGAAGCGGCTCCAGATGCTTTCGCGCAGCTCCTTGGCCACTGGTCCGCTCTCGCGGTACTCGTTGTGCAGCTCCTGCAGCTGGTGGAATGCGCTTATCACGTCCTCCTCGTCGGCGAGCTTCTCGGCAGCCTCACAGAGCTTTGTCTTTATTTCGAGGTTCTTCTTGAAGTCGTATTCGCGTGCTTCGCTGTTCAGCTTGAGCAGGTCGTAGAACTGCTCCACGTATAGCTGGTAGTTGCGCCAAAGATCGTTGGCGTTTTCTGCCGGCACCGGCTTTATTTCCTTCCATTCCTGCTGCAGCTGCTTGAACTCCTGGTATGAGTTGTTCGCCTCTTCGGGAGAGGTCACCATAGCCTTGATTTTCTCTATGATTTCGAGCTTCTTCTTCAGGTTGTCCTGCTTGAGCTTCTCCTGCTCTTCAAACTGCTTTGCCCTTCTTTCCTTGATGACAGCCATTTCCGCCTTGAATGCGTCTTCGTCGGCATCCGGCTGTACCTGGTATGCGGCAGGGTCTCCGCCGTTGTCGAGATAAGCCTTCATTTCGGCTTCTCTCTCTGCAAAGTGCAGTTTGTAGAATACCGTCTTGAGGTAGTCCACTTCGTCCTTCTGCGGCACTTCTTCAGCGTGGGCCAGCTCCTTGATTCTTTCTACAACCTCCGCCTTGCTCTTGTATATTCTTTTCGGCTCTGCCTTTTCCTCAGCTTCTGTTCCGGCTGTGTCTTCGGCAGCGGCTTCTGTTGTTTCTACCTTCTCCTGGGCTGCTGCTGTATCGGCTGCTGCCTGTGCTGGAGTCATTTCTACATTCTTCTCGTTTTCGAGTTCGAGAGATTTTTCTTGAGAGTCCATTACTTCACTTTTTAAATTTGTGATAGGTGTTCCAAATAAATACTTGCCGCTTCTTTATGCAATGGGCGATGCCCATGCACCCCCTGCTACATATCATGCGTATATATATAATATGTAAGGAAAAGCTGCACTAAAATGAATTGCAAACTTACGTAAAAAGATTGTAAATTCCTAATTATCGCAATAAATTTTGATGTTTTCTCGCTAAATAAGCCTCTTGTGGCGGAATATCCACCACGAAACGCCTGATATGATGACCGAAACGACGATTGCTATGAGGAAGCCGAACTTGTTGTCTTCCATGCCGTTTATGAGGTTCATTCCGAGCAGGCTGGCTATGAGTGTGGGGAACATGAGGATGATGCTCACGGATGTGAGCGTACGCATCACGGTGTTCATGTTGTTGTTGATGATGCTCGAATATGTGTCCATCGTGGATTCGAGAATGTCCGAATAGATGCTTGTGGTCTCCCTTGCCTGGGTCATCTCGATGTTCACGTCCTCGATGAGGTCGGCATCAAGCTCATCCACCTGCAGCTTGAACTTCAGCTTGGCAAGGAGGTTCTCGTTGCCCCGGATGGATGTCTGGAAGTATGTCAGCGAGTCCTGCAGGCGTGACAGTCCGATGAGCGACTCGTTGTTCACCTCGCGGTCCAGATTGCGCTTTGCCTTTTCTATCAGACTGTTTATCTGCTTCAGTCTCTTCAGATACCACACGGCGGAGGAGAGGAACAGACGGAAGATCATGTCCACGTAGTCGGTGAATCCCTCGTTGCGCTTCTGCTGGTAGCTGACGAAGTCGATCATCACGTTCGTCTCGTAGAAGCAGACGGTGATGGTCACATCCCTCTTGTGTATGATGCCGAGCGGCACGGTGGTGTATGGCGTGCGGGAGCGAATCTCCTTGACGTATGGTATACGCAGGATAATAAGCATCCATCCGTCGTCGTACTCGTATCGGGCACGCTCGTCGGTATCGCTGATGTCGGAAAGAAAATAATCCGGTATTTTATACTCGTCCACCAGCATCTGCTGGTCTTCCTCACTCGGACACGTCACTTGTATCCAGCAGTTGGGCTCCCATTCCTTTATGGCTTTCAGTCCGCCATTAGTCTTCCAGTATGTTCTCATTTTGATTAGTTCTCCACTTGGCTAAACGTCCAAGCGCAGAGCTGTCAAGCTGAGAGAGCCATTGCCATCCCTGCGCCTACAAGTTTATGTTTTCCGCGTGATAATCGTCCATAATTAATATTGATATTGATTTAATCGTGTGCAAAGGTAGTCTTTTTGTTTCAAAAAACAATCCTTTGGCCGTAATTTTATTGATTATGTAACATTATCTTGTTACTATATTTTTTATTTCCCGCTTCCGTGGCAAACAGGGCATTTGCCAGTTCCGCCGCAGGTCTTGCATTTTCCTTTGCCGTTGCACGCCGTGCATTTGGCTTCAGACCCACCGGCCTTTATCCAGCCCGTCCCGCTGCAATATCCGCACAGTCCGCTGCCGTGGCATGCGTTTTTCCTTCCGCCTCCGCTTGTCGGCGAGCATTTGCCGGAGCCGTTGCAACGCCTGCATTTGCCTGTACCGCTTTTGCTCCCTGCCGATTGGTTGTAGGTAGAACCGGTACCGCCGCTTTCAGGAGTGTTGTACGTGCTGGCGTTGCCATTGCCGTGGCCTGTAAGTCCGCTGATAGAATTGGTCAGTCCGCTGAGAATGTCGAATATATTCATGTCGTCAGCTGCGGCAGCCCTGGCTTCCTCAGCCTTGTAGTCACGGTTCTCCCAGCCACCCCACAGACCGACCAAATTATACCGTGATGTCACTTTGCCTTTCAGGTATTTTATGAAATTGTCTACGTTCTCAAAGTTCCCGATAGACTGTTCACTTTGACGACCGTCTTTGTAGACATTATTTATGTATTTATAGTATGTAGTATTGCCATATTTGTTATATGACGTTGTAACTGAACTTATAAAATTTGTTTTTGGAGCTCTTCCGAATTTATCCACTATGTTGTCCCCATGATTTGTTGTATGCTCATAGATTTGTTTCTTTATGTTGTCTTGTCCGTCATACGCTATATAAGTATATGAATTAACAATAGTTACGAACAGCCCTTTTTGGTTGAGCTTATCGAGCTTTTTCTGGTTAAAGTTTACTGTAGAAATGAACTTCATGACTTTAGCCTTAGGGTTATGGTTGAAAATGGCATATTTGCGCTGGCTGTTATAATAATTAAGCACATAGCCTTCTTTAAATTTCTGCTTGCAGAGCTTTTTCAGATTCCAGCTGCTGCATATCGTATAAATCTGCTTTATGTTGTCAGTGTTTGCCCTGTGTAAAACAATTCCGCCGCTTTTTGTATATATCACAGACGTTATGTATCTCCCGCCGTCCATCAGATTCTGAATGTCTTGTTCTGAAACCTCCGACGGGTAGACGTCGCATTTCACGTCCTTGTCGTTGGTTTCCGTAAGATATGCTACGAAAAAGCCGTCGTTATATTCTTTTTCCTGGGCACTTGTTATCATAGATGTCAGTGCAACGATAATAGTAAGCAGTAATTTCTTCATGTTTAAAGTTTTGTTTGTTGTCTGTATACTGATGTGCTGCAAATGTATTATTTTTTTTCTTTATATACAAGTGCTTATTTTAATAATTTAGTAATGTAATATTATATTTCTCATGGTTTATGGAGGGAAGTGGTAAATATGGCTTGGAAAGAATCATCAATGCTGATTACTTATAAAAATATTAGCTCTGTCTTTCTGGTAGATATAGTTTATTCCCGAAAAAAAAAAGGCAATGCGCCGAATAAACAGGATTGGTGCATTGCCTTTTTGTATGTATCAGTAGCTCATTTTCACTCCCACGTAATAACTTCGTGGCAGCGACGGGCCATAGACATAGTTTGAATCTCGGTTCCATCCCTTGTCGAAGTCCTTCTGGTAGGCGTTGGTGAAGTTCTGTATTCCTGCGTTTACCTGCAGCGTCATGTACTTATAGACAGGGAAGTCGTATGCCACCTTGAAGTTCATCTCCATGAACGTAGGCGTTTCCACAGCCACGGGGCTTTCCACGCCCGAACCGGCAGAATGGCCGATGAGCATGCTGCCTGTGTAGTTGCCCGTGACGGATGCAGTGAGCCGCTTCAGCGGTGTGAACGATGCGGTGAAGTAGCCGTAGGTGTTCGGCGTGCGCATCATTCTCCTGTATTTCTGCTCAGGCACTTCGTCGTTCCATGATATTGCCTCGTCGTACATGCTCTTCTGCAGTGTCAGTCCTGCCTGCAGCGTGAACCACTTGGTGAACACTGCCTTGCCTTCGAGGTTAAGTCCGAACACTTTGGCTCCATAAGCGTTGTAGCGTTCCTGCACGGTGTTCCCCTGTGCATCCGGCTTGTCGAGCTGGCGCAGGGCGAACACGTTGTCGAGGTTGGTATAGAAGCCCTCAACCAAGAGGTTCGTCTGTACGTCGCCGAACTTATGGTACATGTCGGCAGAAAGACTGAAGCTGTTGGAGCGCTCCTCCTTCAGATTGTCGGCAAGCACCGTAACGAGTCTTTCACCGCCTACCACGCCAACGTGCAGATCCTCGTCGAAAGCCTGCGGCGCACGGAATCCTCCGGCATAGGTCAGTCTGAGGTTGATGTTCTCCGTAGGGTTGTAGCGCAGGTTCACTCGCGGACTGAAAATCATGTGGTCGATAAGGTTATGCTTGTCGAGTCTGCCGCCGAGCAGGAAGCTCCACTGCTTGTTCTTCCATTCGTTCTGGAAGTAGAAGCTCCCGATGTTGGTGTGCTGCTTGAAGTTGCGGTCGTAGCCCAGGATAACATCCTTCAGCCCGTCGTAGTTATACTCCGCTCCGAGGGTGAGGTCGGACGGCATGAACAGAAGCTTGCTGAATGAGTGGACATACTGTGAGCCGAACACATAAGTGAAGTCATGGGTCCTGCCGTATGCCTTGTCGGCAACTTCAATATCCTCTTCCGTTCCCTCGCCGATGCCGCCGTAGTAGCTCTTGCGTGCTGTGGTCTGGAAAGAGAAGTATGCCGAAAGATGGTTCTTCTCGTTTGGCGTAAACAGGTCGTAGGTCAGTCCGCCGCCCTGAATGTTGTGGTCCACCTGCTCCGTGATGTTTGCCATGTGCTCCGGCATGTCGAGATTGTTTCCTCCGCGGCGGAACTCCTTTATGGCGTGATACTGCAGACTGAGCTTGGAGTAGGGGCTGAGGCGCAGATAAGAGCTCAGGCCGAAGGTCTGGTTCTTCAGCTCCGGCAGTTCCGTATATCCGTCGCCGTCGTGGTCGTAGCCATTGCGGCTGCGGCTTTGTCCGTAGGCATAGATGCCAGCCATGTTGTCGCCGGTAACGAGCGACACGTTGCCGCTCGTGATATTGTCAAACGAGTTTGAACCGCCCTGCGACATCAGCGTGTGGCCGAACGATGCCGAGTTGCGTGTCGGTTCCTTCGTTATGATGTTTATCGTTCCGCCGATAGCCGACGCGCCGTAGAGGGCAGACCCTCCGCCACGCACAACCTCCACGCGGTCTATCATGTTTGCCGGAATCTGTTCCAGCCCATACACACCGTTGAGGGCGGAGAACACAGGGCGCGAGTCTACGAGAATCTGCGAGTAATGACCGTCGAGTCCGTTTATCCTCACTTGCGTGAATCCGCAGTTCTGGCAGTTGTCTTCCGTCCTCACACCGGGCTGGAAGTTGAGTCCCTGTGCCAGACAGGCGCTCTGTGTCATGTCAAAGAGCTTCGTGTTTATCACATTCACCAGGTTAGGAGCGAGTCTCCGCTTGGTTTCGCTTCTGTTAGCCGACACCACCACCTCGTCGAGGGCCACGTCGTCGGCCTCCAGCTGGAAGTTCAGCTCTGTGGTATCGTCCTTCTTTATCGTAATCGTCTTCTCCTGCGTCTTGTATCCCAGATAAGACACCTCTATGGTGAACGTGCCTTCGGGCAGGTTCTTCAGGAAATAGTGTCCAGTATTGTCTGTTGTTGTCCCTATCGTGGTTCCCTTCAGTCGGATGGTGACATACGGCATGTGCTCGCCGTTGTTCTTGTCCTTCACGTGTCCGTAGACATTGGCGTCTGTAGCTTTGACCACGGTGTTTGCAAAGTCTTCATTCACTGCCACCGGTGCTGCCTGTGCCGCAAATGAGACTGTAAGCACTCCTGCTGCGAGTGCCAACTGCTGAATCTTTGATTTCATTTGTCTTTTTTTTAAATTAAGTGTGAATAATTACATGCAGAAACCTCATGCCGTAGACACCAATATATACGTTGTCCCAAGCATGTTCGGGCTTATGCACGGGTATTTGATGCTTGCAGACGGATAAGGCTGCATGCGTATGACCGGCAGACATTGGCTCCAATGCTGATGCCAGCCGACAATTCTACCATTTATAAAATATAAAAAGCTAAAGAGAAGCCGGTGCCGGTGGGGCACGGGTGGATAGGCTATCGTCCTCACGCGTCTTGACGAACGGACAAGACACAATGTAGACGATGTGGGCGATTGCCATGAACACGGCAATCCTTACTGTCGTAGGAACCACATACGGCAAACTTTGCAACTGGCACAATACGCAGTCGTGACTGAACGAGGTCTGTGCCGTCAGGTGGCCGTCGTGGTGAACATGTTTGATGCAGTCCTGGCAGAAAGGAACGGCACTTGCCCTTTCCGCTTCCGAATGGTGGTGGAAAGTGACGGCTATCAGCAGTGGCAAGTATACCAGCAGCAGCAACCGTGCAAATTTAATTCTCCTTATGTCAATCCTGATCATTATCCAATCTTTTTCGCAAAGTTAATGCAAAAAGTTTATCCTGCATTGTTTATTGCTATGCAAATAACAAACTTTTAGATTAAAATGATGATAATGGCGTATTTTTAATGAAAAACATATCCTTTTTGATATGAGGTATGGGTGCTTCATCGGTCGTCCCACTATAGTGAAAAGTATTTCTCACAATAGTGAAAAATGAATCCCACTGCAGTGAGAAATACTTTTCACTATAGTGGGACGTACGGAGAAGCATTGCTTTCCGGCCGGCGAAGAGAGCCTTGATGCGGATGTTCATTCCGCCAACGGCTTAGTATAAGACCGTCTGTCTGCCTTCCTTCTTTATTATGAGGATGGCGAGCAGAATGGTTACGAGGAGCGGGATGGCGTAGACGTATTGCGGTATGTCGGCCGGATTCAGGGCCAGGATGCCGTGCATCATGCGTGCGAAGTGCGAGATGACCAAGCCCGCTATTTCCTTTGCGCTGTACAGATGGAATCCGGCTTTGGCTGCCGAGAATATGACGAATGCCGCTCCGAGCAGGGTGCATACGGCTGTCCAGATGCGCGACAGACGCTCCAGACGCTTGTCGCCCAGAGCGTCGATGCTCTGCATCACGCTGTCGGAGAATCCTTCGTCGGGGATTTCCGCCTGTCTGGCGTGTGAGAAAAACTCGTCCAGTAGCATGTCGTTCTTATCTTCTTTCATATCCGTTGTTCTTTAGATAGGTTGTCAGTTTCTCCTTTCCGCGGTGCAGGTGTGATTTCACCGTGCCGCTTGTCATTCCCGTTATGCTCGCTATCTTGTCTATTGGCTGCCCCTCGATGAGCTGCAGCGTTATGCAGGTGCGCTCTTCGGGTTTCAGCGTGGCGAGGGCGTTGAGTATGTCCATGCCCAGGGCGCAGTCTGTCGTTGTCCCTCCGCTTCAGGCTGCCACTGCCGGTGTGTCGGCGTCTTCGGTCTGGTGGTGCGTGCGTCGGTAGTCGTAGTGTGTGTTGTATGCTATGCGCATTATCCATGTGGAGAAGGATGACAGTCCGCGGAATTTTCCGATGTTCATGTATGCCTTTATGAACGTCTCCTGCGCAAGGTCGTCGGCAAGCTGGCTGTCGCCCACGGTCAAGCCGAGGAGGAAGCGCCTCACCTGCGACTGGTATTTGCGCAACAGCGCGTCGAAGGCGCGCTTGTTGCCAAATACCACCACTTGCGTAACAAGAGTTATATCATTCATAATTGGAATTTAGAGTTGGGAGTTAAGAAACGAAGTTCGGCGGCCGAAGGGAAAGCCAACTCAGAGTTGTTCCCGCTTCGCTGCGATTAAGGGTTTTCAATCAAGAGTCTTGAATTTGAAGCTTCCGATCTAAACCTCTTCGTTTGGGGTTGCCGTAGTGCCTTCGCCGTTTGCGGTCTTGTTGCCCGGGTCCGTCGTGTTGGCGTGGGAATCAGGGATGTTGGCGTCGGTATTGTTGGCTGTCGGTGCAATATTCTTCTTTGTGGTCCATGCCACTACGGCGAGTCCTGCGCCATAGAGTGCCACGAGGAATCCGATGCACATAAACATTCTGCTGTGTATGAAACTGGCGAATATCACGATGCCTATGCCGAGGAACATCCTCTTCACTCCCTTCTCCCAGAGCGCCTGGTCGTTGGGCTGAGGCTTGGTTTGGGCCACTTCCTGCGGTATGGGCTGCCCGTTCTTCAGCGCCAGTTCGGCGAGCTGTATCTTCTGCTTGCGCGATTTGATGACGAAGTAGATTATCAGGGCGATTATCATCACCGGTGCGAGGAAGAACATGATGAATACTATGGCTATGGGCACGAAGGCATTGCCCATCAATTTGGCAAGCCCGTCTATGTCGTACGGCTCGTCCCATCCCTGCGTGCCGGCATCGGCGTTAAAGCCTACAGTGTCCACGTCTGCCGAGTCCACACTTGCCGTGTCGGAGTATGCCACGATGGCCGCTGAGGCTTTCGTGTTCCCGTCCTTGTCTGTCTGCTGTGTCGCCTTTACGCTTGCCAACGGAGTGTGTCGGTGATGCTGTGCTGTTGCCGGCAGGGTGCCTGTCAGAATCATTCCTGCCATGAGTGCTGCTAAAATCTTTTTCATATCTTTATCGTTTTTGTTTCTTTGTCTGTTAGACGTATCGGTATCCCCGTTTGGTTGCAAACATACGAAAAAAAACTGCATTCTACTGTGGAAGTTCGCTTTTTTTTTACTGCCCTTCACTCCGGACAATGGAGCCGGACAAAAACGGGGAACCACCCTTGTCGCTTGCAAGCCTCCGACTTCTGTCTGAACCAAGAGCTTGAACACCTTATTATATATATAGGGACTGAAGCTTCATCCGATATGCTTGTCTGCTCGTTTTCTCGTCTCCTAGTCAGCTCGTCTCCTCGTAAGCTTGTCAATAGAATTTATTTGGAAGGAAACGAAAAAATGAGTAACTTTGCAGCCGCTTTCTGAGAGGAGAAGGCTGGAACAGAATCGGCGAGTGCTTGATAAACCTCCCTGACTCCGTGGCATCCGTAGTGGTGGCGGAGACTAAACAAAACAAGGATTATGAATAGAAATGAAAATAAAGTGAGCGTGCTGTTCATGCTTTTCAGCGTGCTCTTCTGCGTATGCCTGATTACGGCAAACGTGCTCGAGACAAAGCAGATATCTTTCGGACCGATCAGCATCACCGGCGGACTGCTGGTGTTTCCCGTGTCGTATATCATAAACGACTGCGTGTGTGAGGTGTGGGGCTACCGCAAGGCGCGCCTGCTCATCTGGCTGGGATTCCTGATGAACTTCATCTTCGTGGCATTCGGCGCCCTCTGCGATGCTATCCCGGGAGCTCCCTACTGGCAGAATGAGGAAGGCTTCCATGCCGTGTTCGGACTGGCGCCGCGCATTGCCGCCGCGTCGTTCATCGCGTTCCTCGCCGGTTCGTTCATCAATGCCTACGTGATGAGCCGCATGAAAGTTTCCGACGGAGGAAAGCGCTTCGCCCTGCGCGCCATAATGAGTACGGTGTACGGCGAGGCGGCGGATTCGGTGATATTCTTCCCGTTGGCCCTGGGCGGCGTGGTGCCGTGGAGCGAGATTCCGATGCTCGTGGCATCGCAGGTGCTCCTCAAGACGGCATACGAAATCATCGTGCTGCCCGTAACCATCCGCGTGGTGAGGAAGACCAAAGAGCTTGAGGGCGAGGACGCCTACGACGAGGGCATAAGCTATAATATCTGGAGAATAAGGAGTATTTAATAACAATGACAAACAGCGAAAACAGAAAAGACGAGGGTCTGCACGCCCTCGGCAAGAAGACGGAGTACAGGATGGACTATGCTCCCGAGGTGCTCGAGACCTTTGAGAACAAGCACAAGGAGAACGACTATTGGGTGCAGTTCAACTGCCCCGAGTTCACAACCCTCTGT
The DNA here is from genome assembly GCA_900557405.1 of uncultured Prevotella sp. Taxonomy (GTDB): domain Bacteria; phylum Bacteroidota; class Bacteroidia; order Bacteroidales; family Bacteroidaceae; genus Prevotella. Next base: position 1,723 of record USSF01000049.1, on the reverse strand, counting down.
CCGATTACCGGACAGCCCGACTTCGGCGAGATCATCATCAAATACATCCCCGACGTGAAAATGGTGGAGAGCAAGAGCCTGAAGCTGTATCTCTTCAGCTTCCGCAACCACGGCGACTTCCATGAAGACTGCGTGAACATCATCATGAAAGACCTGGTGAAGCTGATGGACCCGCGCTATATCGAAGTGACGGGACTCTTCAAGCCGCGCGGCGGAATAAGCATCTTCCCGTTTGCCAACTACGGCAGACCCGGCACCAAATACGAGGCACTCGCCCAGCAGCGCTTCATGCAGCACGGAATGTAACAATAAAGAAGAAAGAAAATACATATTCATATAGCGCAGCGCATGGCGTACATGCGGAACCGGAATAAAAAAAGACAACGGAATATGCTTTTGGACTTTTTCCTCACCTGCAACAAAATCGGTGCTTTCACCCTCGGCGGCGGATACGCCATGATTCCCATCATGGAGCGCGAGTTCGTGGACAAGAAGGGATGGATGGACAAGCAGGAATTCATGGACATCATGGTGGTGGCACAGACCACGCCCGGCATCTTCGCCATCGACATGGCGAGCCACATCGGCTACAAGCTCCGCGGAGTGTGGGGCGGCATAGTGGGGGCTGTGGGAATCACCCTGCCCTCGATACTGGCAATCCTGCTGATAGCCATCTTCTTCCAGGCTTTCAAGGACAATCCATACGTGGGCAAGTTCTTCCGTGGAGTGCGCCCGGCAGTGGTGGCGCTCATCGCTTCGCCCTGTTTCACCATGGCGAAGACGGCGAAGCTCTCGTGGCGCAACATCTGGATTCCCATCGTATGCTGTGCCCTCATCGCCCTCTTCGGCGTTTCGCCTATACTTATAATAATAGCTGCCGGAGTAGGCGGATGGCTGTGGGGGAAATTAAGAATTAAGAATGAAGAATGAAGAATTAAAAATGAAGAATGAAGAATTGTCTGACTGATTCTTAATTCTAAACTCTAAATTCGAATAACTCTAAACTCAAAATCCTAATTATGATTTTCCTAAAGATATTCCTCATCTTCACGAAGATAGGCACGTTCAATTTCGGCGGAGGCTACGCGATGCTCTCGCTGATACACAATGAGGTGGTGGTAAAGAACCATTGGATGACCAACGCCGAGTTTACAGACATAGTGGCGATAAGCCAGTCCACGCCAGGCCCTATCGGCATCAACGCCGCCACATACGCAGGCTACACATCCGTGTTGCACGCCGGCTATCCCGAATGGGCGGCAGTGCTCGGCTCTGTCCTGGCGTCGCTCTCGATAATCTGGCTGCCGTTCATCATCATGATTCTCATCAGCCGTTATCTCATCACCCACAAGGACTCAAAGGTGGTGAAGGACGTGTTCGGCGGATTGCGCCCCGCCATCGTGGGACTCATCGCCGCAGCCGCCGTGCTGCTCATGACTAAAGACAACTTCGGGAGCATCAGCGAGGACCCCGTAAGCTTCTGGATAAGCATCGCAATCTTCGCGTTCTCGTTTGTGATGACACGCTACAAGAAGTCGAATCCGATACTCATCATGCTGCTCTGCGGCGTGCTTGGGCTCGTGATATATTAAAATCCCAACCGGTCATTTAATCCGCCATCTTCCTTGTCAACTCGTCTCCTTGTCAACTCGTCTCCTTCTTGTAATGTATAGTATGTGACGGTGGATATTCTTTTTCCAATAAAAAAATTTTTTTTTCTTTT
>USSF01000048.1 GCA_900557405.1 uncultured Prevotella sp. | reverse complement strand
TGTTGCTCAGGCACTTATAAATAATGTTAAACTATAGTGTTGCGGAATTAAGGGTTACACTAAAGATAACTGCAAGTTCCTGGCAGAAGGCAAAGAAGCCTGCAAGGAAACGACAATCGTACACTATGCCAACGCAGAGAAAAAAGCTGCCGAAGGCATGACGCTGCTCGTGAACAACGAGGGCGAACCGGTAAAATACCAGCTGAGCGACAAGTTCGGCGGAGGCCTGTTAAGTATTATCGCAAAGGATGTGAAGAACGCTTCAGCCGTGCTCACATCGGCATTGTCAGATTTCACATATCGCATTCCAACCATCTCGCTTGCCAAGAACAGTGGTATCGTGGGTATCAAGTCGGTTAACAATTCGAATCTTGCCCAGGGTATCAACGGAAAGAAAATGAAGGCAGGATTCGTGGTGTCTACGAAGACAAGCGGACTGAATGCCGATGTGCTTAACCTCTATAACATCAAGCTCTTCAAGAATGGAAAGGAAGTGATGCACAGCGCAACAACAAACTGGGATGCCATCTCGGCAGGACTCATTGGCTCGGAGCAGAGCCACAAGATGCGACTGAGTATAGATGTGCCACAGGGTGCCGACTTTGATGAAATCGTGCTCTACAACACAGGTGTGCTCGAAGCAAACCTCTCGCAGCTGAATATCTATTATGCTTACGTTTGCGATGCCGACAAGGACAATGCCATAAGCAATGTAATGCAGGACGCACAGGTGGTTTCTACTGAGAACACCAATGCATCCATCGACCTGGAGAATACTACGATGTTCAACGTGGCAAACGTGGGCAACGGCAACAACAATATGAGCAATCTGATAGACGGCGACGACGAAACAGCATTCACATTGCCGCTCGGAGTGGATCTGGGTGGCTCTACGGTGGCCGTGAATATCGGTAAAACCGTGAACCCAGGACAGCAGCTCGTGATGTTGACCAACAATCTGTCGCTGGGACTTGGAGTGAGCCTCGGCAATGTACTCAAGATGACAACATGGCTCAATGGGGAAAAGCAGGAGGAACTGACCAACTGGCAGGTGCTCAATGCCGATGTTATAGGAACCGGAGTTGCCCCAAAGGCAGCAGCCGGAGCAGGCGGCAAGGGATACGTGGCACTCACACCGACCAAGTCGTTCGACAATGTGCGCATCACGAGTGTGAAAGGGTTATCGCTCTTACAGAACACGCAGATATATGGCCTTGGAGTGCGCGACCTTATAAACGATGATGGAAGCATCAATATGGGTAAGGACTTGCTTCTTGATGAAGACAAGACTCTCGATGAGAAAGATACATACACGGGTGCTAAGATGATTTTCCACCGTACGTTCAATAAGGACAATTGGAACTCTCTGATACTTCCTGTAGATATGACTGCTGCTCAGGTGGAGAGTGCTTTTGGTAAGGGTACTGAAGTTTCAAGATTCAACCGCTTGGAGGACAACTGGATTTACTTCACACCTGTAACAGAAGATAATGGAGTTCTGATCCATAAGAATATACCTTATATAATAAAGCCTACTAATGAGCCTTTGGCAAACACAGAGTATACTGTAGGCAGCAGCATAAAGACGATTGAAGGTCCTGTATACATTGCTACTGGCATTAGCTATACAGACGAGATAGCAACTCTCAAGCACCAAGATGAAGTTTATAATAACGGTATGATTCACTATGGCTCATACGTGCGCCAGAACAAGACTAACGACGCCAACGACTTCGTGCCTATGGGAGCATACATGCTGAACAATGGTGATATGGTACACACAGCGAAGAATCACTACGTGAAGGGGTACCGCTGCTGGCTTGTGGAGACAAATCCATCAGAAAAGACTTTGCAGATGGCATTTACGACAGGTGACAATAACACTACCGGCATCAAGACCGTGGAGGAACAAAACCGAAATGATAAGATGGGCATCTATAGCATCAGCGGTGTTCGTATGAACAGCAATAATACAGACAACTTGCCAAAGGGTATGTATATCGTCAACAACAAGAAAGTGTTTGTCAAGTAATAAAACCTGAAAAGAAAAATAGCGGATTATGAAAAAGAATAAATATATTGTACCAACCATTAATGTGGTAAATGTAGAATCAGCAACGTTGATGGCTGCTGTCAGTGGTTGGACTCCGAATGGCAATAACGGATTCGGTATCGTGGAAGAAGACCCAAACAATCCGAAAGATGATGACAGCTTCGGAGCCAAGGGTAACAACTCGGGAAGCCTTTGGGATGAATAAGGCATATCTGGATAATCTCAATGAGGTTACTGATTAGAGATTTTATAAGAATCGCTTGATTTTACATTCATAACAGTTTCTCCTTTAATTATTGGTAATCAATGTAATTGGATGCTTACAAGGTTACTGAAATTATGGGGGAAACTGTTTTTTTATACTCTTTCCTCTTCATCTTTCCGGCATGAAGCATCCGGTTTATCGTAGATTCAATTGATACGGTCAGTGTGTGTATCGGACTTAAAGGACATGGAGAGACCTGCTACTGGACGGAGATAGTGAGGAGAATGTCAACATAAAAGGCTGTCTGAAAAACTTGTCGAGAATATGGAAACAACAAAAGTATCTCACCGAGAGACCTTCGTAATTACCGACAATTTTATCTTACTTTCAGAGATTTCGAGATTTGGTACGCACGCGTACCAAATCTAAATTGGACGCATTACCGTTCTTTGTTACGTGTACAAAACGAAGATGCTAGAAAATGGTATATGGCAGAAGCCTCAAAGGAACATTGGTCAACACGTACTCTTGATCGAAACATTAATTCGCAGTACTATTTCCGTTTGTTGCAATCTCCAAAGAAGAATGCGGTAGTTGCAGAAATGAAAGCAAAGACCTCGCACGATACAGTATTCTTCACGACAATGCCCAACTGTTTGCTGCAAAATATTTGACTTACCTTCCAAAGAAAGAAGATCTCATTGCAGAAATTGAACAGCAAAAGGAATTTTTTGAGTTGCAAGAAAAAGAAAAGAACAAGAAATGAACGGAAAGCAATTGATAAGACATTAGCAGCATTTATTCCAATGGAAAAGACAAGCGCTGGTTATAAATCAGATTTCACTTAATCAAACAGCAGCGGTATACCGTGAGCAAAGCTATGGTTTACCAGGAGTATTCCTATGCTGCACTTTTTGTGCCAGTATGCTGCACTTTTGCTGGCACTATTATTCGAAAGTCATTACAGGTGGCTTTGTCGGAAAGTGTGGGACCATTTTTTCTGTTTACAGGTTGACAAGTTGACGAGGAAATGGGTTTGGCGGGGAAGCATGAGTCAGTACTTTTATGGATTCGGATAGAAGTACTGGAGTAATCCAATAGAAGTACTGGAGTAATTCAATAGGAATACTGTCAGTATACTACCTTTATGAACGAACGAGCAAATTAAACGCTGGCTCTTTTGTGGCTGTATTCGGATAATATATATTACTCCTGTATCCGGAGCATTGCTTTCCGTTTGGCAAAGCAATGCTTTTCGGAGAGGAAAGCAATGCTTTGCTCGGAGAGAAGCAATGCTATAGCAAAACCTGTGCTCCGCATCCCATGGAATCCACTGCTTGATGCTGTCCGGAATGCATGTGTCATTGATTTTCAATACAAAAAGAAAGTAAAAACTGAAAGTCTAAATGACAAAAATGCCATAATGCTAAATAATATCTATTTTTTAACATCAGAATGTTGCACGAATGATAAAAAACACATAATTTTGCCCTGTGTTAGAAACTACTATCCGTAAGAGGCTGAATAACAAGAAGATTTAAAGAACAATACACAGTACAAAAAGATAACAACAAGAGAAATAAAAATATAATTATGGAGAAAATAGACAGACTTGACAAAAAGATACTCAGTATCTTGTCGAAAAACGCACGCCTCCCTTTCAAGGACGTGGCAGCAGAGTGTAACGTCTCACGCGCAGCCATCCATCAGCGCGTACAGCATCTCACAGAAGACGGAGTGATCACGGGCAGCAAATTCGATGTTGACCCGAAGAGCCTCGGATTCTCCACATGCACATACGTGGGAATCACGCTCGAGAGAGGAAGCATGTACAAGGCTGTGGTGGAGCAGCTCGTTCATATTCCCGAAATCGTGGAGTGCCACTTCACTACCGGTCCGTACACAATGCTCGTGAAACTATATGCAAAGGACAACGAGCAGCTCATGGACCTGCTCAACAACCAGATGCAGGAGATTCCGGGAGTGGTTGCCACAGAGACGCTCATCTCGCTGGAGCAGAGCATCAAGAGAGAGATACCTATCGCGCAGAAGGACATCGAGGCTGCAAGCAAGAGGTCAAGAAGCAAGGAGGACTAATATTCAGCGTAACAGGAAAGAAAATACTATATCCGAAGAATAGTGGAACCATTTGATTTCCAATCGCGGCTGAACAGCATCTACAGATCATACCCCGAGGCAAAGAGGAAGCCCGTGATAGGCATTACGGGCAACTTTGCCGACGGTGGGACGGCCCTTACCGAACCATACTACATGCAGGTGGTGAGGGCAGGAGGAGTGCCGGTAATCATCCCGCCGGTGGCTGATGCGGACGTGATAATTAATACGCTCGACAATATCGACGGACTGCTCCTCTCGGGAGGGGGAGACTTCAATCCGTTGTGGTGCGGCGAGGAGCCGGTGGAGGGTCTCCACGGAATAAACTCCCACCGCGACCTGCCCGAACTGCTCACCGTGAGGCTGGCGTACAACAGGCAGATTCCGATGCTCGGCATATGCCGCGGCATACAGACTCTGGCCATGGCGCTCGGCGGTAAGGTGAGGCAGGACATCAACACCACGGGCACGGACAATATGGAATGCAAGGCGACCGACAGGATAAAGCACAGTCAGGACGCCGAACAGCGTGGCGAACCGACACATTCCGTGAGGATTGAGCCGGACTCCATGCTTTTCTCTATATATAAAAAGGAGAAGATATACGTGAACTCTTTCCACCACCAGGCTGTGGGCAGCTGCGGCAGACGGTTCAATATGTCGGCATGCGCTCCCGACGGAGTGGTGGAGGCAATGGAAAGCAGCGAATACAAGTCAATCATCGGAGTGCAATGGCATCCCGAATGGCTGGGAGAAGAGGGGTTGCCTCTCTTCCGTTGGCTTGTGGAGAGAGCTGAGGAATTCTCTGGGGCTAAGCGTATTCACGGCAGCATCATCACGCTCGACTCCCACTGCGATACGCCGATGTTCTTCCCCGAAGGGATACGCTTCGACTGGAGGGACAGCAGGATTCTCGTGGACCTGCACAAGATGGGCGAAGGCAGACAGCAAGCTGTCACCATGGCGGCCTATCTGCCGCAGCCGCAGCCAGGGCAGGAGTTCCGCGAGGTGGCACCGTTCCCCGTGGATACGCCGGCGGCATACGCCGACCTGATATTCGACAAGATAGAGGAGATAGTGAACAAGAACGACAAGGTGGTGTCAATAGCCCGCACGCCGTCCGACATATACGGCGACATGAGGGCAGGACGAAAGTCGATAATGCTCGGCATAGAGAACGGACTCGCGCTCAACCACGACCTGTCGAACGTGGAACACTTCGCAAGGCGCGGAGTGGTATACATCACATTGTGTCACAACGGCGACAACGATATTTGTGACAGTGCAAGGCGCACGGAAGCCGTGAACAACGGCGTGAGCGATTTCGGGGCCGACGTGATACGCGAGATGAACCGTTGCGGACTGATGGTGGACCTGAGCCATGCCGGCGAAAAGAGCTTCTATGACGCTCTCGACATAAGTTCCACGCCAATCGTATGCAGCCACAGCAACTGCAAGGCGCTGTGCGACGTGGCCCGCAACCTCACCGATGACCAGATGCGCGCGCTCGCACAGAAAGGCGGAGTGCAGCAGATAACGCTATACAACGGATTCCTGCGCAACGACGACCAGGAGGCGAGCATCATGGACGCCATGGCGCATCTCGACCATGCTGTGGACATAATGGGCATCGACCACGTGGGCATCGGCACCGATTTCGACGGCGACGGCGGAGTATGCGGCATCGCCGACTCCTCGGAACTGATAAACTTCACCATCCAGCTGATGCGCCGCCGCTACTCCATGCAGGACATAGAGAAGATATGGGGCGGCAACTGGCTCCGCATCATGGCTATGGTGCAGGCAAAGAGGCAAGGGCTCTAAGCCGGCCCTTCCAACCCCTGCCCCCTCAAAAAAACAATAACAACAATCAAGACAATGAAACCAAAACATATCCTTCCCCTTCTCGCCCTCTTTGCCCTGGCTACAGCCACATCATGCAAGAGCACCAAGAAGGCCGACTCACAGCCCGCGGCAGTAGCCGTAGGACCGGAGTTCAACGCCGATTCGGCTTATGCCTTCTGCGAGAAGCAGTGTGAGTTCGGTCCAAGAACGATGAACAGCGAGGCGCATGACAAATGCGCCAGATGGATAGTGGAGAAATTCAAGCAGTACGGATGCACCGTGACAGAGCAGAAAGCAGACCTGAAGGGCTTCGACGGAACGATGCTCAAGAGCAACAACATCATCGCAAGCTACAAGCCGGAGCTGACCACGCGAATCCTGCTCTGCGCCCACTGGGACAGCCGTCCGTGGGCAGACAACGACCCTGACAGCACCAATTGGAAGAAGCCCGTAATGGCTGCAAACGACGGTGCGAGCGGCGTTGCCGTGATGATAGAAGTGGCAAGACTGCTGCAGAAGGCAGACTCGCTGAATATCGGTGTGGATTTCGTATGCTTCGATGCCGAAGACTGGGGAGTGCCACAGTGGAGCGACAAGGAGGACACGGGCGACTCGTGGGCTCTCGGAGCGCAATATTGGGCGGCAAACCCGCACAAGCCCGGATATGAGGCGCGCTTCGGAATACTGCTCGATATGGTGGGCGGTGTCGGCGCTCGCTTCTATCAGGAAGGAATGTCAAGGGAAATGGCAGCGCCTATCGTGGACAAGGTGTGGGCGGCAGCGCGTACAGCCGGCTACGAGTCTGTCTTCCCCAATGAACAGGGCGGATATGTCACCGACGACCACATCCCTGTAAACAAGATAGCAAGAATCCCCACAGTAGACATCATCCCCTACTATCCCAACTGCGAGCAGAGCTCCTTCGGTACCACCTGGCACACCGTGAACGACACGATGGAGAATATCGACAGGAACATCCTCAAGGCCGTGGGGCAGACTGTGATACAGGTGCTGTTTGCGGAGTAGGACCTGGGGCATTCCGGTTTTTCCGGAATATCTGGACTTTCTATACCTTTTAGATTTTATAGAAGCATCAGTCCGCAAAATGAAAACAATAAACCAAAAAAAATAAATTTCATAACAATGGATTCTCAGAAAAAAGTATTCGCATCAAAACTTCTTAAAGTAAAAGCCATCAAGCTTCAGCCAGAAAACCCATTCACATGGGCATCAGGATGGAAGTCACCGTTCTATTGCGACAACCGCAAGACACTCTCCTTCCCGGAGCTGCGCAACTACGTGAAGCTTGAGCTCGTACACGCCGTATTGGAGAATTTCCCTGAGGCAGAAGCTGTGGCAGGCGTTGCCACTGGAGCCATCGCACAGGGAGCACTCGTAGCCGACGAACTGAATCTGCCGTTCGTATACGTGAGAAGCAAACCAAAAGACCACGGACTGGAGAACCTTATCGAGGGCGAACTCACACCAGGCATGAAGGTGGTGGTGATTGAGGATCTCATCTCTACAGGCGGTTCTTCGCTCAAGGCAGTGGAGGCTATCCGCAAGAACTGCTGCGAGGTGGTAGGTATGGTAGCATCATTCACCTACGGATTCGACGTGGCAAAGAAGGCTTTCGAGGAGGCTGGCGTGAAGCTCGTTACGCTGACCGACTATGAGCACGTGGTGGCTGAGGCTTCGGAGACCGGTTACATCAAGGCTGACGACGCGGAGGTTATTCACGAATGGCGTAAGGACCCTGCAAACTGGAGGAAATAATGAGCAAGTTTGAAAGCAGCATAAAACATATCCCCTACAGGCAGCAGGCTGTATACGATAAGCTCAGCGACCTGAGCAATCTGGAAAAGGTGCGCGACAAGATTCCCGCCGACAAGATCAAGGACCTCTCGTTCGACTCCGACAGCTTGACCATCAGCGCCCCGATGGGCAGCGTGTCGATGAGAATCATCGAACGCGAGGAGCCGAAGTGCATCAAGTTCGCCACGGAGAACTCCCCCATCTCGGCCAACCTCTGGATTCAGGTGGTGCCCGAGGGTGATGCCGCATGCAAGATGAAGCTCACCATAAAGGCCGACATCAACCCCTTCATCAAGGGCATGGTGTCGAAGCCGCTGCAGGAGGGTCTGGAGAAAATCGCCGACGTGTTGGCGATGATTCCCTATGAATAATCCCCTCTTGAAGGATGACATAAGCAGCGCACGGGAAACAATGGAAACATGCGCCTAAGAAATACATACATCGTCGCATCGGAGTGCTCTGAAACCGCATGAGCGCTCCGATGCTGATGTTTTGCATCGTTGCGTGGGATAATCGGCATCATGCACTTTATAATCGTATTATCATACAGCCTGAAACATATATGAAAGGAAGATACATGAAAGGAAGAACATCTAAGACACGGATTCTCCTTACTGCCCTCCTTGCCCTTATGGCGGGCGGGTGTGCGGAACCGGAATACAGCAACTATCCATGCCATCTGGTGATGAACAACCTGAATCTGAAGAACCCCACGCTGGCGAGCGCCATGACTGCGGATTCCCCCGGCGTGTTCTGCAGGATTTCAAAGGAAGGCATGGCGAGATTCAAGTTCGAGTCAAACCAGGGCGGCGACCCGACATATTCTCCGCAGAACAGGATTGACAACGAGGCCAACTGGACCCTGGGCGTCTACAACGGCATCATCGTTGGCTTCAGCAATCTCGACGGAAAGTTCTATGCCTATGACAACCAATGCCGCAACTGCTATGAAAGCACCAGTCTGCCCCGCTATCAGCTTACGCTGGGCGTTGACGGACTGGCCACCTGCAAGTCGTGCCACAGGGTGTATGACATGAACAGCCACGGGATTCTTGTAAAGGGCGACAAAGGGAAAGGCATGATACGCTACAGGGGCAATACGACGGGAGCCTATGGCGTGCTGACAGTGAATTAGAAGAGAAAGCAGAAACCGGACCACAAACCGGTAATCAGGCTGTAAATATGGTTCTTTCATTAAAACAGAAGAAGGATAAAATGGAAAAAGAAAACAAATACGTTCTTCAATATCCATCGGTGATGAAGAACAAGAAGATACTTTATGTACACGGCTTCATGTCTTCGGCACAGACGGGCACCGTGGGACGTATCCGCGAGATGCTCCCCTCGGCCGACGTGATTGCCTACGACCTGCCGCTGCATCCCGAAGAGGCGATGGCGCTGCTCAGAAAGGTGTGTGAGGAACAGCAGCCCGACCTGATTATCGGTACGTCGATGGGCGGTATGTATGCCGAGATGCTCTATGGCTTCGACCGCATCCTTGTGAATCCGGCGTTTCTCATGGGCGACACGATGACGAAACACGGGATGCTGGGCAAGCAGACGTTCCAGAATCCGCGAGAGGACGGAGTGCAGGAATTCATCGTCACCAAGAGTCTCGTGGAGGAATACAAGGAGATTACGAGGCAGTGTTTCTCAGATGTGTCTGAGGAGGAAAAGAAGCGCGTCTACGGTCTTTTCGGAGATGCCGATACGTTTGTGGCAGCCGATACGGAAGGCGTGTTCCGGGAGCATTATCCGCAGGCTATAAGTTTCCACGGCGAGCACAGGCTCATAGACAAGTCGCTTATCCATGCCGTAATCCCCGTGGTGAGATGGATTGACGACAGGCAGGAGGGCAGGGAGCGCCCCGTGGTGTATGTCAGCATCGATGCCCTGCGCGATGAGCGCGGCAACCAGAGGGGCAGTGCGATGAAGGGGTTCAACAAACTTCTTGAGGATTACGCCATGTATGTAGTCGCCCCGTCGCCGGCATACGATGATGATTATGTGGCCGAGGCGAGGCGATGGGTGAACGATACGGTGAATGTGCCGGCATGGCAGCGGCTTGTGTTCACCAACCAGAAGAACCTTCTCTATGGCGACTATCTCATAGCCCCCGCAGCCGAATGTGGTGAGGCTGATTTTATGGGTACTTCCATCCCGCTCGGTTCGGACACCTTCAAGACGTGGGATGAAATAATAGAGTTCTTCGGAAGGCTCGGAGGACAATAGCGTCAGCCGGATGCATTTCTTTGCTCAAGCAAAGCATAGCAATACAGATAGTGCAGCATAGCAATACTGATGGTGCAGCTATGTTGCACTGTTGGTGCAGCTATGCTGCACTCTTGGTATCAGGGTGCTTTGCCATTCTGGTACCATTCCTTGTTTTGACGTTTATGGCAGTGTCATGGTGTATAATGCAATGAACTCTGCATGGGTTTGACTTTTCATCAAGCCTTTCTTTGTTTATATTTCCTATATTCCCCTTTCCGCCCAGTCGCTGCGGTCGAGGTTGCGGTAGCTGATGGCTTCGGCGAGATGGTTTGACCTTACTGATTCGCTGGCGTCAAGGTCGGCAATGGTGCGTGCCACCTTCAGGATGCGGTTGTAGGCGCGTGCCGACAGGTTCAGGCGTTCCATCGCCATGCGCAGGAGATTGATGCCGGCTTCGTCGGGCTCGGCATACTGGTGTATCATGCGTTCAGTCATCTGTGCGTTGCAGTATATTCCTTTGATGTCCTTGAAGCGCTCCTCCTGTATGTGGCGCGCCTTGATGACGCGCTCACGGATGACTTCGCTCGGTTCGCCGGGTTGTGCCTGGGATATGTCGCTGAACGGCACGGGCGTTATCTCGCACTGTATGTCGATGCGGTCGAGCAGCGGACCGCTTATCTTGTTCATATAGCGCTGTATCTGTCCAGGCGTACACACGCAATGGTGGCTCGGGTCGTTGAAGTATCCGCAAGGGCATGGGTTCATGCTCGCCACGAACATGAAGGAACAGGGGTATTCTATCGTGTATTTTGCCCTTGATATTGTTATCTTCCTGTCTTCGAGCGGCTGGCGCAGCACTTCGAGCGTCGCCTTGTTGAATTCCGGCAGTTCGTCGGCAAACAGCACGCCGTTGTGGGCGAGGGATATTTCACCGGGCTGCGGGTTCAGTCCGCCGCCCACGAGAGCCACCTGTGATATCGTGTGGTGCGGGGAGCGGAAGGGGCGCTGGGATATGAGCGACATGTCCTTGCCGAGCTTTCCGGCCACGGAGTGTATCTGCGTGGTTTCAAGGCTTTCGGCAAGCGAGAGCGGCGGGAGGATTGAGGGCAGGCGCTTGGCCATCATCGATTTTCCGCTGCCTGGCGGACCTATCATTATCAGGTTGTGTCCGCCGGCGGCGGCTACCTCCATCGCGCGCTTCACGTTTTCCTGGCCGCGCACATCGCTGAAATCGAGTTCGTAGCGTGACTGGTGGTCGTAGAATTCCTTTCTCGTGTCGATGCGTTTGGGTTCGTATTGTGTGGTGTCGTTGAGGAACGACACCACGTCGAAGAGGCTGTCCATGCCGTAGACATCGAGATTGTTCACCACGGCGGCCTCGCGTATGTTCTGCCTCGGCACGATGAGTCCCTTGAATTTCTCCGCCCTTGCCCTGATGGATATGGGCAATGCTCCGCGCACGGGCTGCAATCGTCCGTCGAGTCCCAGTTCGCCCACGAGCATATACTGCGACAGCTTGTCGCTGTTCACTTTGTTCATTGCCGCGAGTATGCCCACGGCGAGCGGCAGGTCGTATCCGCTCCCCTCCTTGCGCAGGTCGGCGGGTGCCATGTTCACCGTGATGTCGGCTGTAGGAAACTTGTAGCCGTTGTTCTGCAGGGCTGCCACGATGCGGTCATGGCTTTCCTTCACTGCCGCATCGGCCAGTCCGGAGAGGTGGAACATCACGCCGCGCGAAAGGCTCACTTCTATGGTGACGGTGGTTACGTCGAGCCCGTTTACCGCTGCGCTGTATGTCTTTACTATCATATTAATCAGAAGTTAGAAGTTAGGAGTTAGAAGTTAGGAGTTGGGATTGAAAAGGATAATACCGACGGGTGTTTTGTGGAAATGTCAATCGCTAAAGGATTGGGCTTCTATTTCAGGTATCTCTCCATGTCTTCGGGCGAAACGCTGCGCGCCACAATCTTGCCTGAAGCATCGGTTATGATGTTGTCGGGCACGGCGTGGATGCCGAGGGATGCGAGGAGCTTGCTGTCGAAGAGCTGTTCGTCGCAGATGTTCGGGAACTTGTATCTGTTGATTTCCACCATGTCCTTGCATGTCTTCCTGCTGCCGTCGAGGTTGATGCCGACTACGGCAATCTTTCCTTCGCTCTCGTCGGCGATGCTGCTTATGCGGCGCAGCATGTTCTGGCTGTCGCTGCTCCATGAGGCCCATGAGACGATGACGGATTTCCTGCCTTTCAGCGTGGCGTTTGACACGGATTTGCCATCTATGTCGGTTGCCTTGAACTGGGGCAGTCTGCCGCCAACCATGGCTGTGAGCATCAGCTTCACGCTGGTCTTCAGTCGTATCACGTTACCGTTTTTCGGTTGCTTCTCGCCCACTATGGAGAGGAGTTCCGCTGCTTTCTTCAGGTTTGCCGTGTTTCCGTTTACGGCGAAGTATTTGCCTATCAGATATATCGCCACGGGTGATGATGGATTGTCGCGCACGAAATGCTCCGCCAGCTTCAGTGCTTCGGGCGGCGAGGCAGATGTGATTGCCTTTCTGAAGTCGGTCATCAGCTTGTTGTCGTCGGTGCCTGTCACTTCCATCTGCTTCAGATGTGAGGCGTCGGCCTTGATGTCCACGCTTTCTCCCTCTTCGGCGAATATGGGCTGCTGGGAGTAGTTGGGGAATACCATTATGATTATTCCGTCCCTGCGGCATGGTATTTCCTTTGCGAAGCGTCCGCCGTTCACCTTTATCGTGTCTATGCCGTTGATGATTCCGTCGGGACTGTATATGTAGATTTCTCCTTGGTTCATGTTGAGGAAGCGCCCCTCTATGCTGAAATATCCCTTGCGTGAGGAGCATGATGCGAGCGTGATGATGGCTGCAATGATAAGTAGTACTTGCTTCATATTGTCGCTGTAAACAGCAAGAGAGGGCATTGCCAATATAGATACCGGCTGCCCTCTCCTGTTAAGATAATCGTTAAAAGTAGAAATATATTACTTGCTTACGTTCAGAAGCTCCAGGTCGTTGGCTGCATACTGAGCCAGGCTTGGATCCTTCTGTATTGCGCTCTTCAGGTAAGAAGAAGCGGCGCTGTTGTTGCCCTGGCGTGCGTTAAGGATAGCATAGAGATAGTCTGTCATGCCATTCTTGTTCTTCACGTTGTTGAGGGTTGTCTGAGCACCGGCATAGTTCTTGTTCAGGATCTGTGCCAGGGCAGCAGTATTGTTGTTCTGTCCCTTCAGAGCCTCTTCAGCCTGTGCATACTTGCCGTTGGCGATGTTCAGAGCACCGAGAGCCTGGTTCAGGTTGTTGGCGCCGTTAGCCTTGGCGATGTAGTTCTGAGCTTCATTTGTATTGCCGTTGAGCAGAGCCATCAAGCCCTTGTTGGCGTTAGCCTCGGCAGTGTTGCCGTTGATAGCGAGAGCCTTGTCGAGATACTTCTGAGCCTCGTCGTTGTTGCCCTTTGCAAACTCCAGAGCTGCGATGTTGTTGAATGCGCGGCTGTCGTTAGGATAGAGCTCGGCTGTCTTCTTGTAGATTTCCTCCTTGGCGTTGGCGTTGTCCTCGAGGTTTGCGTTATACAGCAGTTCGTCTACGCTCAGCTTGCTTGGATCCTGCTTGTACTGGTCCTTGATCTGCTCGTCGCTGCGTCCGATTGTCTCGTAGTTGATGATCATGCGTGAGCGGCGGAGCTCAGGCAGGATACCATCGGCGAGCTCGCGGAAGCCTGCAGACATGTTGCGGATCTGTGTCTCGCGCTCCTGCGGATCCTGGTACATAGAGAGTACGCGCAGGATAACGTCCTTGTCCTGGAGGTTAGAAGCTGCTACGAGTTCCTGGAATCCGTCCCAGTCCTGTGCTGTATAGCTTGCTGTAACGTCTGTGCTTACCTTAGTGTTCTTCAGAGTCTTCTTAACGTAGTTCTCTGAAACGTTCTGACGCTTGTTTGCGAGCTTGTCGTTGAACTTCACGCCTCCATCAGGAGAAGCGTAAGCCAATACCTCTACGTTCTTTATGTTCAAGCCTTCCTTGTCGGCGTTGATTTTCTTGAGCATGTTAACGAACTCCTTCACAGAGTTGTTCTTCATCTCGCTCTTGCGCAGGTTAGCCTGGTTGATGAGGAACTTCACGCGAGCCTCCTGTTTCTGTGCGTTCACGCGCTGGTAAGCGTCCTGTGCGATGCAAGCACCGTCGCCGGCGAGAGTCTTCTTGTAGAGTTCAGAAGTTGAGATGACGCCAGTTGCAACCTTCACTGCAGGCACGTCAACCTTCTTCTTGCCGAGGTATGCGTCGAATGTCAGATAGAGGTCGCTCTTCTGCATCTCCGGCACGTAGTTGAAGCTTGTCTTCATTGTGTAGTTTCCGCCAGCCTTGTACTGTATAGTCTGGTCGTTGCCCATCACTTTCTCGCCCTGGAATGTAGCCGGCTGGCCCTGTGCCACCTGTCCGTCGCCATAGCGCAGCTCAGGAGTAACCTTGACCACAGCCTTCTTCTTCATGTATTTCTCAGGGAACTTGCCGTTGATTGTAGCTGGAACTTTTCCTGCCTCTGTTTCGAGAGGATTAGGAACTACGTTGAAATTGTCAGCAGAGAGTGCTCCCAACTTGGAGCATGATGACAGCGCTACCAACGCTGCTGCTGAAAGGAATAAGACTACTTTTTTTTGCATATTAAATAAAGGTTTTATTTGCTAAACAACTAATATACTAAATATTGCTAAGAAAAAATGTGCCGCGAGCGGGACTCGAACCCGCACAGCCATTACTGGCCAAGGGATTTTAAGTCCCTCGTGTCTACCAATTCCACCATTGCGGCATGGTAAACGTTAGAGTTGGAGCGGAAAACGGGACTCGGACCCGCGACCCCAACCTTGGCAAGGTTGTGCTCTACCAACTGAGCTATTTCCGCAAAAAGGTAGTGCAAATATACTGGTATTTATCGTAACGCCCAAACTTATTTAGAGATTTTAACGACAATCGTTGTTTTAACACTGAATTTCGTACATAACGTCCGCTATATAATGGTTTTCGTCGGGATTTGACAGCGTTGGGGGTACAAAAAGCTTCCCCTTCCGTATTCCCTTTGCTTGGGGGATGCGTGGAGGGGAAGCGTTGGTTTTGTGTGTATTAGATATTATACTTTGTTACCTGTAAGGAATTGGCTGTGTATTCGTGCCTGTGTATGTGTCTGCGTCTTACTTGACGAGTACCTTGTGGCCCTTGCCGTCGGCTGTCTTCACGATTGTTATGCCGTTCAGCTTGTTCATCACGTCCAGTCTCTTTCCGCTCAGCGAATAGTATCCCTTCACCTTGCTGCCGTCGGCGGTCTTTGAGGTTGTGGCGTTCTTTACTGCCGATGGTGCCACTGCGCCTGGGTCCTGTGTGTCGAGGATGTAGGAGAGGTAGTTGTATTCTGCATACTCGTCGTCGGGGTCGGCGCCGTCTGCGAGTACGTAGGCGAAGCCTGTGATGTATCGTCCGTCAGCCGAGATTGCGCATGGCTTGTTTGTACCTTCGTATGCCAGTAGTCTTGTTGCGCCTGTGTATACTGACGACAGGTTGTGCGGTCTCTCGTCGCCTTTCTTCCAGATGAATCCGTTGCATGCCTCCATGTCTCCGGCGCATCCCACCATTGTTCCGTCGTTGGATATGGCGAATCCGTAGATTCCGTATGCGACTTCAGGCATCTCCTCGTCTTCTTCTGTGGCGAGGAACACTTCAACGGAGTCCGTTTCCGTGTTGTATCGTGCGATGCCATAGTATGATTCCCATTCGCCCACGTATTTTTCGAGGGTAATGATTAGGTATTTTCCGTTCGGGCTCATTGTCGCCTGGTCGCAGCTGAAGGATGCGTACGGCTTGCTGGAGTCCATCGCTCCGTCGAAGTATGGGCGTGAGATGGGGTATGTGGAGAATGTCTTGTTGTCTCTGTTCGGCGACCACATGATTGCCGGACGTGTTGCCATGTCGTCTACCATGAATCCGCAGATGAGCGAGTCGTCGGTTGCCTGTAGCGCGGTTCCTCCGTCAATGTTGTATCCTATGAACTTGTTTGAAGGCAACGGCAGTTCGACGGGTTCTCCGTCCTTGAAGTAGCATGGTGTTCCCTGCGGACAGTTGTCCGTGTCATCGAAGCGTGCGCCGAGTGTCAGCTTTCCCGATGGGCTGATGCCGTAGAAGAGATACTGTCCTGATTCTCCCGTCTTTGTGGCCTTTCCTGTTGTGAAATCGAATTTTGTTGCTGTGTCGTTGTCCCATCCTACAGCTACACCTGTGTTGGCCACGCCTTTCATCTGCAGGTCAGGATCGTCGTTTTCGGTTTCCACTGTGGCCGGGAATACCTTCATTTCTTTTGTTTCGCGGTCATATATGAATCCGTCGCCGGTGTTGTAGCAGCTTCCGGCGATGTATTTTCCGTTGGGCGACATGCAGGTACCTTCCAGTCCCAGGGCTTCAGGGTCTGCTATCTCCGTTATACCGTTCTGTGCCATTGCAGCACCGCCTGTTGCCATCATCGCAACCATTGCAAGTAAAGTCTTCTTCATAATCAACCTTAATTCCGCAACACTATAGTTTAACATTATTTATAAGTGCCTGAGCA
>USSF01000047.1 GCA_900557405.1 uncultured Prevotella sp. | reverse complement strand
TGTTCGAAAAAAAATATTAGCGTATGAATTATATTAAGTTGACCACGAATCTCCCTCTAAACTCTAAATTCGAGTTCCCTTCCCAAGCCTCCCGGCATCAGCATTTATAGTAAATCGGAATAATTTTAACAGGAAATAGTGTAAAATCACTCGAAAATATGTATCTTTGCACACGAGTGCCACTCTCCCAAATAAAGAAAGTGGTAAAAGGTAGTAACTTAGACGGTCTTATAAAGGCTATTATACTAAGACATCTTAGAGGAACATGAACGTTCGATTGATTTTAATTCCGCAACCAACATCAATGGTGGAATCAATGAACATAAAGTAGAAAGAGAAATTTGACGCAGGATTGCTTGAATTCACCTTCTACAGCCGACGCAGGCAAGCGCCTGCCAAAGGGCATCAACATTATCGGGGCTGACAGACCGTCGGCTCCGAAAGTAGAAGGAACACCCCAGAGCGAACATCCCGTAAGACGGCGCGACCCATCCAAGCAACCCACCTCCTGGAGCTACCTCTTCCTGCAGCACATGGCGGCCAGGACTTTCCGCCAATGGCTCGAAGCGTATAATGCAGACGGAAAAAATCTCCGGAAACAACCCTACTTCATACACCAGACCTTCCGTTATACATATCGGAACAAGGAGGAGCAGAGCGGCGTGAAGAAGACCCTCGAGCCATCCGTCAGCGGACTCATATTCCTGCAGGGCACGGTGAGAGGACTGCAACGGTTCCTGTCGCAGTATTTCCCCCAATACCATTTGGTGAAAGACCGCTGCCACGGCCGGCCCGCCTCCATCAGCGACTCCGTCATGCAGCCCTTCATGAATGTGATGAAGACCCATCCCGAACAGGTCACCTTCCTGCGCGACCCCTTCGAGACCTTCGCCCGCAACCGCGTCAAGCTCCGCGTACTCACCGGTCCCTTCAAGGGCTGCGAGGGCTACATCGTGCGCATCGACCGCAACCGCCAGCTCGTCTTCGACTTCGGCGGCTATGCCGTCGCCATCCGCGGTGTACACAAGGAAGACTTTGAGGAAGTGGAAGAATAACCCCCGATATCGTTATTACTGATACCGGGACGGTTCCAAATCCCTCGTTTGCGACCAGAAAATAAAAAAAACTTTTTTTCTTTTTTTACCCTCACACCCTCACAATCCGCCTGAAACGCCCTGTCTATCGGGGTTTCAGTGGTGAGGGTAAGTGTGAGGGTAAACTCTCTGCCCTCACACCTGCCCTCACACCCTCATGGATGAATCTTGCTGCATTTCGTCACTAAATTCACCTTGATATTGCCTGTAAACAAATTGAAAAAACGGTACCAGAAAAGTATAGCGCTCTGGTACCAACAGTATTGCATAGGTATACCAACAGTATTGCATAGGTATACCAACAGTATTGCATAGCTATACTGACAGTATATCATAGCAATCCAATATCTTACCCTTGATAAAGCAAGTGCCACGCACTTGCAAGATTCGTGTTATTCGTGCGATTCGTGTTCGAAAAAAAACATTCGCGTATATTAAGTTGAACACTAATCTCCCACGAATACATACCGGGTCGCAACCTAAAAGATTCGTGTTATTCGTGCGATTCGTGTTCGAAAAAAACATTCGCGTATGTTAAGTTGACCACGAATCTCCCGAATCAAACGAATCATGTAATATGCAGACAGAATCAAAAAACGAATCCGTCTACAATCCCCCTTGTCCTGTCAAGGAACAATCAAACGAAATCAAAATCTAAATCAAACGAAAATCAAAAAACAAATCCGTGAAAAGACTCCGTGAGCGTTTTTTGATTTAAGCTCTGTAGCCGCAGGCTCACAGAGCGCAAGGCAGCAAATCGAATTTATAGTTAAGAGTTAAGATAATCAGCTTCGCTTGACCAAGATTCAGAACAAATCGTCTTCTGTCACCTGCCTGTTTATCTTTCTTGCATACATATTATTATACAGACCATGTGGCGTTACGAAGGTTGGGATAAGCGTCTTTGCGGTCTTCGTCACTTTCTTGAAAACCTTCAAGCGGTGTGCCAGATGAGCGTCGTATGCCTTGCTTATCTCATATTCCCCATTGCAATACTTCATCTCGCATATAGAGATAGACTTGTCAGAGCGGTCTATCAGCAAGTCTATTTGATGGAACCTGTCGTAAAGTCATAAAAAAATCGAGATTACGACAACTTTTAAACGAGAAACCTGTCGTAATCTCACTTTTTTATTGAGATTACGACAGATATCCGGTTTCGTAAAACCATACAAAAGCAACGCCTCTCCTTATCGCCATCATTTGTTGTAATATTTTCGTTTGATTCTGATCGTGCCCTTGGCAGGACAAAAGGAATTTCAACGAGTTAATACAATTAATCGGCGAAGCCGACAATTCTACATTCTACATTCTTCATTCAAATTGGCTTTCCCTCCGGCCGCCGAACTTCGTTTCTTCATTCGATTTACCCTCACCCTTACCCTCACCACTGAACCCCCGATAAACAGGGGCTTCCAGCCCGATTGTGAGGGTGTGAGGGTAACAAAATAAAAACTTTTTTTTATTCAAATTCCGTATGTCTTCCACCTGCCGTCAGCATACAAGGCAGGGGCAAGTAAACAGGGAAAATAGACTTATGAAGAAAACGTTGAAATACTGCTCGATATCGTTTGTCATTTTATCCTTGTCGGTAATCTTGGCATTGGGGATTCTGTATGTTGTCAAACCGAGACTGCTGAGACGAATGTTGGGCAGGGTACGTCATAGCATAAAATCTGACGGCAATATTTTTGCAGTTTGTATTAAATTTAATACATTTGCATGGAGATTGGACGGAGTGCTGCTTGGGCATTTCGCTGATGCAGTATAAACTAATGCGTTTTCGTCATGGAAGAGAGATATTTAAATCCGCATACCGACTTTGGCTTTAAGCGATTGTTCGGTTCAGAATTCAACAAGGAATTGTTGATAAGTTTTCTTAATGCCATGTTTCATGGCGAGCAGAATGTAAAGGATGTAACGTATCTCAATTCGGAGCAGCTCGGCGACCGTATCGATGAGCGTCGTGCTGTATTTGATGTCTATTGTGAGAATGACAAGGGAGAGAAGTTTATTGTTGAAATGCAGAATATATATCAGGAATTTTTCAAAGACCGGACAATATACTATTCCACTTTCCCTATCAGAGAGCAGGCCCGACGTGGTGGGGATTGGGATTTTCATCTGAATTCCGTATATACAGTAGGTCTGCTGAATTTCAACTTCGCGGAGGGATTGGATGATGCAAGACGTTGGCATCATGAGGTGAAACTGATGGAGGTGGATACAAAGGAGGTGTTTTATGATAAACTCACTTATGTATATGTCGAGATTCCAAAGTTCAACAAGACGGAGGATGAATTGGAAACGATGTACGACAAGTGGATGTATGTGCTGAAGAATCTGTCATCTTTGATGAATCGTCCGGCAGCCTTGCAGGAACGTGTGTTCACTCGTTTGTTTGAGCAAGCGGAAATATCAAAATTCAGTTCCGACGAACTGCGAATGTATGAGGACAGCGTAAACGCTTTCCGCGATATTGTCAATGCAATAAGAAGTGCAGAAAAGAAAAAATTTGCAGAAGGTCGTGCAAAAGGACTCGCAGAAGGTCGTGCGGAAGGACTTGCAGAAATCGTCAGGGCGATGCTGGCAAAGGGAATGGCAAAGGATTTGATAGCGGAATTGACAGGAATGTCTGTTGATGATATTAATAGATTGTAGGTATGAAAGGAAACTTGAAATTTGATATGATGGATTGTAGAAAACATGTCCTGCGACTGATGGTAGTCAAATCCGGCCAGGCTGTCAGCGTGGATTTTACCTTTGTATCTACCTTATCGCAATCACTCGTTTGATAATGAGTTTCTTGTATGCTTTCTTCATGTCGGGGGGCAGGAAGGAGCTGTCGATGAGTTCGAGCCATAGGGAGATGGCTTTGCGGAACTTGCGCGACATGTTGTCGATGACTTTCTCGCTGATGCCGGACGAAAGGATGGCTTTCTCGAAGTCCTTGCGCTGCAGCTTGCGCTTTTTGCCGTTTAGGGTGAGGGCGAGTTCTTCGGGGTCCTCGGGCATTATTATGAGGGTGGCAAGGAGGTCGTAGGCGGGGGTGAGGGCGTAGCCCATGGGAGTCTTGTAGAGGGAGAAGTTCTTCAGGTGCATGTCCGAATTGCCGGTTATCCAGGAGAAGATGACAACCTCCCAGTAGTTCACGAGGTCGAGCTGCGGCACTGAGGAGTATTTCTTTATCATCTTTGCAATCTGTTCGTATGATCCCTTGTATTTGTATTCGGTCAGTCGCTCCGACAGCTGGCACATGTCTTCCATGGGGACTTTGGTGCCGTCGGGCTGGCGGTCGATTCGTCGGGTTATGTAGCAGAGTTCCCCATCGCTGAAGCGGATGAGACCGTGGGGGACGACGGCTATTTTGGCTGCTTCTGCCATGTGCATGGTGAGGTCTTCAAGTTCGGGCAGACAGCGGTATGTGTCGGTCTGGGGCTTGAGGATGTAGCGTCCCCAGAGACCCACGATGGTGAAGCGGTCGGGTTCGTTCCTGCCGCCGCGGTTTACGTCGAGCGACAGTTTGGCCTGTACTCCGGTGAGTGTGGTCTGTGCCCGCACCACTTTCTTGGCGAGTTCGCCTATGTCGCTTCGCCGGTAGGGAAGCACGGGGGCGTTTCTTGTGCCGAAGAGTTTCTTGGCACAGGCGGGATGGTAGTCGGTCTGCCCGTCTTTCAGTTCCTTGTAACAATATAGACATCTTGTCATGGTCAGTTCCTTTCTTCTTCTATCGGTATTACGCTTACCGCTCCGATGCAGTCCTTGCAGCATGCCATGAGCAGCGACATGCGGTCGCGCTGATTTATCTTCCAACTTTTTTCGGCTATGTCGAGCAGCCATCCTTCGGGGATGAGTCCGTCGAAGAACGGGAAGAGCACTGTGTCGTGGTAGCTTTCTTCGCGGAGGGGCATGGTGAGGCTGATGGCTTCTGAGTCGGCAGCCTTGAGGTAGTCGCTGTCGTATGTGAAGGTGTATCCTGTTTCGTTTTCGGTGAGGATTCCTGCAAAGCGGTTGTGCATGTATACTTTTCCTGAT
The DNA here is from genome assembly GCA_900557405.1 of uncultured Prevotella sp. Classification (GTDB taxonomy): domain Bacteria; phylum Bacteroidota; class Bacteroidia; order Bacteroidales; family Bacteroidaceae; genus Prevotella. The sequence continues at coordinate 11,840 of USSF01000047.1, read as the reverse complement.
TTCATTGTCTTTTCTCTTTGTCTTCTGGGGTTATCTGTTGCCCTTGCTGATGTCCACAGCGCCTACTTGCTTGCCGAAGAGGGCGAGCACCTGGTTCACTTTGTCGAGCCGCAGGGTGGACTTGCCTTGTTCAAGTTCGCGCACGAATCTGAGTCCTACGCCTGATTTTTCTGCCAGGTCCACCTGGGTCAGACTGAACTGCTTGCGCATTTCCTTTACGAATTCTGATAGATTGTTCTCCATATTTATACCCTTTCGGGTGCAAATATAGTAAATTATATGGTAAGTTGTACCCGAAAGGGTATAAAAAGATTGCTAAGGAATGGAATTATACCTTATCGGGTATATTCTTGGTCCTTGATTTATTGCGGGGGGCAGCCCTAATGACGATTTGGGTTAAATGGTTATAAATGTGTCTGGCGGGTTAGGGGTGTTTGCTTTTTATTTGATATATTTGCATTGCCTTTTTCTGTGGGCTGTCCGACGAGTGGTGGCCTTGATGGGGCGCAAACTGTAATTTGAATAAAGAAAAAGAGGAGAAATGAAAGTAACTTTAGTGCCGCAGATAGAGATAAGGAACAGGCATCCTAAGGGCATCGGCACTGCCACTGACGGCGAGTACGCCAGGATTGCCACGGAGATACTGAAGACTATCGCCAAGCTCGGCATCGCGGATATTCCGGCTGAGGGGCTGAAGGCTATCGCCGTGAACGTGACTATGTATTTCGAGGATATCCTGTCGGAGACCGGTATATGGCGCGGCTTCATGGCCAGCTTGAAGGAGAGGTATGACAGACGTATGCCTTTCTATGATATCGATGAGGAGAATTATTTCGAGGATGAGCCGAACCTGGAGGATGTACGGATGATCGTGTGGTACACGATGCTTGAGGTGCATGAGGGGAAGATAGGCAATCCGGAGAATCCGGTGCTTGAGAAGCTTGCCGTGGCTGCTTTGTCTGTCCTGGACAAGCATTTCGAGACGGCTCCTGCCAACGGGGATTTGCGGGCGTATTTACATGACCATGAGCGCTTGTCGGACTTCTATCTGATGCGTGACATGCTGAAGTGGCTCAGTTTCGGCTGCTATCTCACGTATATCCCTTATCTGTCTGAGCGCCTGTTTGAATCGGCGCAGAAGATGGCGCGCGAGACGGATATGGGCATTGACCAGGCGTTTTATCAGGCGGAGAGCCTGATGCCGTATTCAGAGAAAATCGGTCCGCTGAATGTTCTTCCGCAGGAGTGGTTGGGCATGATATTGCGTGCCGTGGGCGAAGAGGAATTCGCACTGAAGGTTGAGAGCCAGCGCATGAAGAAATACATGATATACAAGGTGGTGAGTGCGGAAACCGGCAAGAGCGTCACGTTTGAGGGAATTGACGGCGAACAGTTCACCGTTGCTGCCTCTGAGCTCAACAACCCTGGCGACGAGTGCTATTCGCATAGGTGTGCGTTGGGGTCCTTCGTGGAGTATAACGGCACGTGGCATCTCAACGGCAACAGCATGTGGGGTGATGCGCTTGATGGCTACGAGACGATGCGTGCTGACCATATCGGCCATGAGAAGCTGCATGATGTATACGACAAGATTGTGGAGGAGAATGAGGGCAGCCGCCTGTTCTATTTCTCCGGTACGGAGGAGTTGAAGAAGTTCATTCTCGACAAGCTTCCGATGGAGGACAAAGTGCGTAAGGATTTCTCCCTGCCTGAGGGTCAGAAGAATATCGTGTTGTATGTGCCTGAGGATTACGGGGATTTCGAGATTTTCCCCGACGGGGCGCTGAACATCAAGGATCCGCGCAATGCGTATTACAATGAGAAGTGGGCAAGAAACCAGGCGCTCAATTTCGCTCTGTCCGTGGAGCAGGGTATGCGCACGTATCTCATCTCAAATGGTCTGCTGCCGGATGCCACGATAATTTCCTCGAAGGGACTGCAGCGCGGCAATGAAATCGTGCAGCAGAACTTTGATTTCTTCACGAGGGCCGTAGTGTCGAGACTATAAGCCCCAATCGGTCATTAGGACGTTTGTAGTGCCTTTTTATGGCTGCTTGCTTGGATTTTTCCTTTTATACGGCATCTTTTGCCTGTTTTTAATTCGTAATGGCCTGCCATTACGAATTAAAAGCCAGATATAGTCCGCTATTCTAAAAGACGAAATCCAAGCAAGCCCTAATGGCCGATTTGCATTTAACAATAGCGTAATTTCTTCTGCACCATTCTTTTTATAGCGGCCATACAATAGAATGGAAACGAACATAATAATTCCGATAGAGATGCAGTCCTTTAAGGTCACTATCCATACTGTGTCATTTTAAAATTGTAAGTTGTTGAAAGAATTTTCTTATGCAAGGTTATGGAAAATTATCAGAAAAACAATATGAGGAATAAATATATCGATAATTATTAGTATATTTGCCCCATAATAAGAAAATAATAACCATATGAGAAAATCTGCCATTATAGAAGCGCTGCACAAATACTTCAGCACTCAGCCCGTGTTGAAAGCATGGCTATTCGGCTCTTTCTCAAGAGGAGAAGAAACACAAGACAGTGATGTAGACATTATCGTCTCCTTAGACAAAAGCAAACCGATAGGTCTGAAATTCTTTGGAATGTGGAGCGATTTAGAAGAACTATTAGGTAGAAAGGTTGATTTGGTATCAGAAGGTACACCTTTCGCTAAAGAGTCAGCTGAACGAGATAAAATCTTAGTGTATGAGAGAACGAACAAGAGATAAAAGTCGACTTGAACACATGCTTCAGTACTTAGAATAGTGCATAATAGAGCCTGTTTGCTGCAAGTGTCCAATGCTCCATAGAGGCACAGTCTTTAGCCTCTATTACTGTCTTTTCTGCTCTCTCTACCCTATACTTTACAATCTCTCTTTGTGATTCTATGTCTAATGCCATATTTCGATTCCTTCCTTTTCAACATTGTGATGGAACATTGTGAATTTCCGTTTGTCCCATTCCTTTTGGGTATAGACAATGGGATTTATTTCTGCATTGACTTCATAGCCTAATTCCATGAATGGGCATGCGTATTTTTCTATATCAGAAACGTTCCTTTTGTCTTTGTTGAGAATTATCAGCAGATCCCAATCGGAATCCTCACGTGCGTCGTTTCGGGCACGTGAACCGAAAAGAATAACCTTCGAGTCTTTCGGAAGAATTTCTTCTGCAGTTCCTTTGATGACTTTTATGAAATCTCTTTGCATAAATGTTTTGTTTCTGCAAATATACGACATTCGCCTTTATGTTCCAAATTATACCAATACAAAAAACAGCTCCCGGCAGGAGCTGTTGAGGCTTGCCGGGAGCTGTATGGGTTGTATGTTATAAAGTTATTCTTCAGGGAATTACTTTACGAACTTCTGTCCGTTCTTCACGTAGATGCCGTTGGAAAGAACTGAATCATCGGTACCAACGAACTTACCGTCGATAGAGAATATGCGGTTGTCGGCCTTTGCTGTTGCGGCGTTGATTGTGTTGATGCCGTTTGTGCCGGCCTCTTCCCATGCGGTCTGGCTGCCGGTGATGTCAAAGCTCATTGTCTTTGCACCTGCTGTAGCAGAGATAAGTGCAACACCCATAACGTATGCCTTCTTCTTGAAAGCTACAGAAAAGCGACGGTCGGCTGTCCACTCAATCTTGTTCGTGCCCTGTACAATCTTTTCGCCGTCTTTTGCCTGCTCGTAGAACTGGAGGAGAGACTTGACCATCTCTGTGTCATCACTGTTCTTGTTGATTTCCAGACTTGCCTTTGTCATCTCGTCCTCTGTACCCTCTGCGTTTGTAAGGTCAACAACGACCTTCAAAGGTTTGTTGAAAGACATCTCGGTCCAACTGTCGTTTGCAGCGAATCCTGGAGCCTTGTAGCTCTTGAGCTTTCTGTTTGTCGGGTCGCCTTCAAAGTTCACGTAGCTTGCGTCAGTGTCCTCGTTGTACTCACGTGCATAGAACTGCAGCTGACCCTGTGAGGCGAGATAGAAGATTACCTGCTTGATGTTTGAGAGACCCTGAGGGTTTGACTCGTCCTTGAACTTGATTTCTTTGTTTGGGTTCAATGTGGCGTATTTTCCGGCTGCGAAAGAGATTCCAGTCTCAGGGTCAGTGTAGTCGGCTGTCAATACATGATAGTTTGCACCTTTGTCCACTTCGCCGGAAACAGGCAGAGTGTTGTAGTCAGCATCGAGATAAGCCTGTTTAATCTTGTTCAGCATTTCGGCGTTTACCTCAGTTCCGTCAACTTCAGCATCAGTGACGGTCTTATCGTCAGCGACCTTCATTGCTGTCTTGATTACATAGTTCTTGTCAAGCTTGAATGCCTGTGCGTTTGCAGAAGCAACGCCTACGAGTGCCATAAGGGCAAGTGTGTAGATTTTCTTCATTTTTTTTGTTTTTTTGTTAGTAATTTAATATTATATTATCCAGGGCGGCGACGCCCTTTGTTGCGTCGCGCCCGGAATAAGATGTTATGCGTTTTATCTTTCGAATCCGTCAAGGCCGGATGCGGCTGTGGTGCCATATCCGTTGTCGCCGTATTCCTCCTTGTTGTCAATCTGTTGCAGGAATGTCTGGCTGATAGGACGCCACTTCATGTAGTCCTTGAAAGAATCAGCTGCGCGCTTGTTGCTCTTCTGGAACTGAGTCTTGAATGCCTGATGACGCTGCAGGAGAGCCCAACGCTGGTGCTCGCCGCAAAGCTCGCGTGCGAACTCGTCGAGGATGGCGTCCTCTGTTATCTGTCCGGCTGTGATTTCATAAGTTGCAGGAGCCACTCCGCTGCGTACGGAACGCTTGCGCAGCTTGTTGATGTAGTTGGCTGCCTCCTGGTTCTTGCCGAGCTTCTGGCATGCCTCTGCTGCAATGAGGTAAACCTCAGCTGCACGCATGACAGGGATGTCGCCGTTCTTGATCTGGAGGTTTGAACCATAGAATACACCGTCATAGTTCCACTGGAACTTGGTGAGACATGGGAAAGTCTGCCACAATGGGTTTGATGATCCGTACTTGGTGTCCCATCCGCCTTCAAACTGAGTTGCGAGATACTGCTTGTCGCTGTTGAACAGGTCATCGATGTCCACGCAGGCATATACACGCTTGTTCTTGCTCTCTTCTGAAACGGTTCCGTGTTTGTATAGATAGAGGAAAATACGGTTTTCGTCTTCAGCCACAGGGTAGTCCATCACATACGGGTTCTTCACGCTGACGAGCTTGCTTACGTCGCCGCTTGTCTCGCCCTTAGGCCATACGGATGCTGTGTACTGGTTTCCGCCTGATGTTGAAGATTTGGCGGCGCAGTCAACATAAGGATAGATTTTTGCGCCGGCAGCGCCCAGGTCCGGATTGATGCCGTAGAGCTTGCAGGTCTTCGGGTTGAGCTTGACCACGCTTTTTGAGTATTCCTTCCATGCCGGATCCGGCTGCTGCATTGAGAACGAACCGAAAGCAGTCTGGAATGAGTTCTCCCAACGCTTGTCCCAAGAGGCGTCATAGAGGTCGAGCAGATACTTTGACGGTGCGAACAGACCGGAGTTTGTCCTTCCATAATAATAGTTAGACTTGTCGCTTGTAATAGTGGACAAAGTTGAAGCTACCGTCTGGTTCCAGTAGCAGTAGGCAAACAGCTTGTTCTTTCCTGCATTTGAATAGTTCCAGCTCTCGTTGTCGGTATTTGCGTCAACGCCGGCAGCCACCCACAAGGCCTCCTTGTTGGTTCTGTTGTTGGCGCTTGCCCACATATCAGAGATGTCGTCGTAGAGGTAGCCGCCGTATTTTGCACCGCCAGCCTCTGTGTCAGCCACGAAATCACCTGCCAGGTCGGCCGCCTTTTTCCAGTAGCTCTCGCCGTCAGCAGCGGTAAGTCCCTGTCCGGCAGCCTGTACGTATGCACGGCATAGAATGCCTACTGCCGACTTCTTGCTTGCACGTGCACGGTTGTTGTTGAACGGTGTAATGCCGAGGTTGTCTACGGCATACTTCAGGTCTTCTGTCACCGACTGGTAGATTTCCGACAGCGTATTGCGCTTCGGCGAAAGCTCTACACCGTCGTCCACACTGTTGGTTACGAGGGTAATAGGACCATAGTATGTGGTGAGCATAAGATGGTAGTAGCCTCTGAGGAAACGTGCCTCTGCATAGAGAGTCTTGATGTTGTCGAGGTTTTCGGCGTTGCCTTCCTTCAGCATCTCCTCGCCGTTGCGGATTACAGTAGCACAGTTTCCCAGTGCGCTGTATGCCTGCATGAAGAATTTGTCCCATGGTTTGCCCGCATTCGGTACGAGGCTCTCGTAATAGAACAACTCCTTTGTGTTATCACTGTTTTTGGACGTAAGCCAGAGGTCGGTACCAGCCTCTGCAACTTCGAGGAAGTCTGCCACGGTATACATCTGTGCATAGATAGGCTCGTAGCATTTTGTCTCCAGACCATACCATTTGGTGTATTCCTTCAGACTGTTGCTTGTGTCATTGTCCAGCGGATTGTATTCATCCAGAGAGCAGGATGCCAGCAATGCTGCGGAACACAGTACCAAAGCCGATTTGAATATATTCTTGTTCATTGTATTTATCTTTTTTGTTTTCATTAGAATGCAACGTTAAGACCGAACACCAGCTGCTTTGTGAGCGGATAGTTGTAGCCGCCGTTCATCTCTGGGTCATAGTGCTTCAGCAAATGGCTCTTTGAGATGATGAGTGGGTTGGTGATGGTACCATATACACGGAGATTCGTCAGGCCGATTCTCTTACAGATATTGCTTGGCAGCGTGTAGCCCAGTGTGATGTTCTTGATCTTGAAGAACGAGCCGTCTACGTATGAGAGGGCTGCGAATCCCGGATAGTAGCTGAGCTTGTCGGTGATGCTTGCGTTGAGAGCAGGGAAGTCGTTCGACGGGTTGCTCTCCGACCATACGTTGAAGTACTCAGGATAATTGCCGTTTCCTGTTGGGTCATAGTTGGTCAGCATCTTGTAGTTGATCATCTGGCCCCAGCGCATATACATGTAGATGCTCAGGTCGAAGTCCTTGTATTTGAATGTGTTCTGGAATCCGAGAGACCAGTCCGGAGAGTTGTGTCCAATCACCTGATAGTCGTCGGCAGAGAGAGCGTATGGGTTTGCGGCGTCATACTTGTGCTCCACTCCGTTTGCGTCGTTCTTCGTGTAGTATACGGCTCCGTTCTCGTCCACATGGCGCTTGATTCCCGGCACGTCCACCTTGATGTATCCTGGCTTCATTCCGAAACATGCAGCGTCGTCAGCCTCGTTTGTCTGCCAGATGCCGTTGAGCTTGTAGTGATAGAAGGAGTTGACAGCAGAACCTACGGCGTAGATGTAGTCGCCGTTGATCACCTTGTCGTTGGCGGTGCCCTTCAGCTTGGTGATTTCCTCCTTGTTGTAGTTGAAGGTCAGTGTAGAGTTCCACTTGAAATCCTTTGTGGCGATGTTTCTCGTGTTGAGCGTGAGCTCGATACCCTTGTTGCGGGTTTCGGCAAGGTTCACGTTCGTCAGATACTGCGTTGTGGAGTTGTATGCACCTGATGTCACTGGCAGGTTCTTGTGCCAGATTACGTTGCTTGTGTTAGTGAGATACCAGTCCATGCTCATGTCGATGCGTCCGTTGAGGAATGCGGCGTCAAGACCGATGTTCCAGCTCTTTGAACGCTCCCATGTGAGCTTCGCGTTTGCCACTTCCTTTGAGTATCCGTAGGTGGTAATCTTCTCGCCGCCCAGTGTGAGGTAGCTTTGCTCCACCTTTGATGTCGAAGCGTATGGGGAGATGTTAGATGTGCTTCCCGTTTCGCCGTATCCCACGCGCAGCTTCAGGTTGTCGAGCCAGTTTCTTGTGCTCTCCATGAACTTCTCTTCGCTGATTCTCCATCCGAGGGAGAATGCAGGGAAGGTCTGCCATTTCTCGTCTTTTGCCAGACGTGAGTCACCATCGTGGCGCACGGAAACGGATGCCAGATAACGTCCGAGGTAAGAATAGTTGATTCGTCCCATCCATCCCATTCGTTTTGTCATCGAGTAGCTTGACGAATTGGTGTGGGTCACGGCGTTCTGGAGGTTGTGCCACAGGTAGCCGTTGTTCAGGATTCCAACGCCTGATGCTGTTGTTGCCTCCGAGCGTCCGTGCTCGTATGATGAAACGCCGGTCACGGTGAATTTGTGGTCCTTGGCTATCGTGAAGTCGTATGTGAGGATGTTCTCCCACTTGTAGCGGTAGTAGTTAGACTGTGATGAACTTGCCTTGGTGTCGGTGTTCACGTTACCGCCAGACTTGATGAAATTGTACGAGCCCTGTCCTGTGAACGAGTTGGAGCGTGAGTGGGTCAGGGTTCCGTTGATTCTGCTTTCCCATGAGAAGCCCTTGAACGGAGTGATCTTGATATACGGGTTGATGTATATCTTGGTGTTCTGTCCCTGGCTGCGGAAGTTGCTCTTGTTGTTCACCAGCAGGTTGATGTACTTGGTGTCGCCTTCAATCGGGTATTCGGTGTAATTGCCGTTCTCGTCGTAAAGGTCGCCGTAAGGTATTGCCGTCATGGCATCCTCGAGCTTGGCGAACGGAGAGTTCTTGTATACGTATGAACCCTGCAGGGCCACACCTGCGCTCAGCCAACTGTTCACCTTGTTGTCGATGCGGATGTTTGTGGAGTATACCTTGTAGTTGTCATCCCTGTACTGGCCCTTCTCGTCGGAGAAGTTCATTGACATGTAAGCCTTTGTCTTGTCCGTACCGCCCGAGAGCGAGAGGGAGTAGTTCTGCACCGTACCGGTATGCAGCAGTTCGTCGGCCCAATTTATGAACTTCTTGTTCTGATAGGCAGTGTAGTAGTTGGGGTTGCTCTGGAACATTGTCTCGTCATCTACGTATGTTCCGGCATTGCGGTTAGCCTGGCGCAGACCTTCGATGTAGCTCTCGCCTTGTCTCACCTTAGGCATGTCCGACCATCCGTTGATTCCGAAGTATGCGTTCACGTTCACTGCGAGCTTTCCGGCCTTGCCGCCCTTTGTGGTGATGAGCACAACGCCGTTGGCACCCTCCATACCGTAGACGGCTGTAGAGGAAGCGTCTTTCAGCACTTCGATGCTTTCGATGTCATTGGGGTTCAGTGTGGTGTAGTCGCCTGGCATTCCGTCGATGATGAAGAGGGGCGACGTGCCGCTGTCGCTGAATGAGCGGTTACCGCGCAACTGGATTTTCACGCCCGAGCCTGCACGTCCGTCTTCCTTCGTGATGTCGAGTCCCGAAACGCGTCCCTGCAGGGACTGCATCGGGTTTGAAGACGGTGTAAGAGTGATGTCCTCGCTCTTTACGGATGCCACGGCACCCGTGAGGTCGCGCTTCTTCTGTGTGCCGTAGCCGATGACAACCACGTCATCGAGTCCCAATACGTCTGGTTCCATCTTCAGCGACATGTGTGCGCCGGTGGCCTTCACGGTCTTCTCCTTGTAGCCGGTATACGACAACTTGAGCGTCGTTCCCACCGGAACGTTCAGCGTGAAGTTGCCGTCAAGGTCGGTCACTGTACCGTTCTTTGCTCCGCTCTGCGGGATGACGGTGACGCCGATCATCGGCTGTCCTGTCTCGTCCACGATAGTTCCCTTTACCACTCCGGCCTGCTGCACGGCTTGTGGCATTGGGGCTGCGTTGCCGTTACCTGCGGCGTGGAGGGCTGCAGGGCACAACATTGCTGGGGACAGAGCAAGCGTGATGGACATTCTTTTCAAGTTCAGACTTGAATCATACATCTTTCTTGTCTTCATATAAAATGTTTTTTGAAATTAATATAGTATTCTATTGTAGCGTGTCGTACGTTAAGGACGCAACCGTCAAGGTAAAGTACCTAATGAATTTGTGATTTTTTCACTTTTCATAAGATCCCTTTCCAGTCCGGGTGTTTGCCGTAGGCATTTTCCGTTTGTTCCGAATAGTTAGTCTGACATTCCTTATGCGTTTGCATACTGACGATTTGCCGTCTTGTAGATGATTTAAGGTGCGAAGCAAAAAGCGGGATATTATATATATATGTACGTACATATTATATATCTTTCGCCGGTTTGTTTTACTGCAAGATATCTCAAATAAGAGCGGGTGTTCCCCTGACGGGGAATCATAATCGTAGATATAGCCTTTGGGGCATTTTCTGATTTTGTAAATTATTCTCCGCTTGCAAAGATATAATATTTTCCCTATAAATTGTCATAAAACACCGAAAATGTTGTGTTTTACCATAAGAAAGGCGCTTTTGACCTTTCTTCAAGACATATTATCCTGTTTTTCGTCTTCCTTTCTGTGTGTCGGCAAGCGTTGGGGCAGGTCGATGCCCGGCATTGGAGCAATTGATTCTCCTGCCTTGGGCATCGGATGCTCATAACAGGAGCATCCGATGCCCAAAACAAGAGTCTCAGTTCGGGTCATCCGTCGTCATGACGGAAATGAGGGGTAGGGGAGTGGGCTCTTGTGCTTCTTATTCCACGTAACTCTTTGATGCGTCCGTGACTACGAGCACGCGGTCCTCGCCCATCATATATGCGGCGTCATACTGGAAGGATGCCGGCTTGTTGTCGAATTCGCCGATGAGGCTGTATTCGCCGTTCTGCGGATTGAACCACCATGCCTTCTTCTTGCTGCCGCTTATCTTTGTCAGGTCGATCTGCATAGGACGGCCGCTATAGTTGTAGACGAGCAGATAGTCGTTGCCGCGGGTTGCGGCCAGTCGGTCGTAGCGGTAGCCCTCGCCGCCGATGATGATGCTCTGGTCGGGCACGCGCTCGAAGAACGGGAAGCGGAGCATCAGCTCCTTGAGATGCTTCATCTGGTTGAATCCCGGGTCCTGGAGTGCCTCATACCACGGCTTGCTACATCCGTAGGCACCGCCGTTGCCCGGTTTGTAGAACTGCATTATGGCATTGTTGCCGTATGTGTGGCCGAAGGAGCCGGCGAATACCGACCAGTAGGCATAGCGTCTCACGTCGCACGCCTGCCACAGCGGCTGCTTCGGGTCGTGGAGTCCCTGCGGGATGCCCTCATAGCTCGGCTCACCGTCGACGACAGGCTTCAGCGGAGTCATCGAGAGACTCTTCTCGGCATAGCGCCAGTTGTCCTCCTCCTGGTTCGTCACGCTCTCGTCGCCGTCGCCCTTCTTCTGTCCGTATCGGCGATGGCCGCTCTGGAACATGTTGAAGTCGAGCCATTTGGCATCGTTCCACCATACTGCGGAAAGCGTTCTGCCGAAGGGGTGGAAGGTCATGAGATGGTTCTTGTCGATGCTCTTTATGGTTTCGGCGAGTGCTGTCCACACCTCGGGCTTCACGTCGCCCCTGATGTCGCCGCCGATAATCCACACGATGTTGGGTGAGTTCTTGTAGCGGTTGGCCAGGAAGCGGCCGTATGCACGGGCCTGCTCCACGTTCATCATGCCGTGTTTCACGAGTCCGCCCCAGATGCACACCATGCCCACGTATATGCCGTGGTTTTCGGCGGTCTTGATGATATAGTCCATGTTGCCCCAATAGCTTGCCGCCCGCTTGTCCTTCTCCACGTTCTTGAAGTTGAATCCGTCGGGCAGTGAGCTTTCGCCGTAGAGGTTAGTTGCGGGCACACCGTTCATGGTCTGCACCTGCACCACGTTGAATCCAGCCTTCTCGCAGCTGCTCAGGTAGAAGCCCACCTCGCTGCGGTCGAGTTTCTGCGGCAGCAGCCAGCTTGTGTCGCCGAGCCAGAAGAAGGGCTTGCCGTTTTCATGCATCAGATAGCGATGGTTAGGGGATATAAATCCGGCAAAACGAAATGTGCTCGATTTGAAAAACGAAACGTGCAAAAATCGGG
>USSF01000046.1 GCA_900557405.1 uncultured Prevotella sp. | reverse complement strand
AACTTAACTTCATCATCACTGGAGCTACGGCTGCCATGCTGTTGCTGCCAATGAAAGCAGAAGCACAGAGAATCGGACTGGGTATGCGCAGTTCTGTACCGGCGTCCGTTCTGAACAAAGCCGAGAAGCTGACTCCTGCCGCCATACACAAGAAGGAAATGGCAAACAGGGCGAAACATCCGCTGCTCTACAGGGCAAGGGTGGCCGGCAACAACAATCTGCCGGGGCTGACACGTGTGCGCACGGGCAGCATCACCGCTCCCATGACCCTCGAACCGAAAGTGCCGTTGAGAGCGCCGGCCAACATCCCCGGCAGGGAACTATGGGGAAGCGTCATCATCGACAACACATGGACTACCGACAACATGGCATACGGATTCTACAGATTCTATGCCGGCAACAATATCGCCGTAGAGCCTCTGGGCCTCAACAAATACATCAAGCCGAACGGCAGCGGTGCCATCGTTGACGGAAAGCTGTATCTCGTGAACTTCATCGACTTCTACGGTTACACATCCGCATCATTATACAAGTTCAACACGGACACATGGGAACTTGAAGAGATGGCAGAACTGGACGACCTGACAATGGTTGCCTCTGAGACCGCCACAGCAAAGGACGGCACGGTATACGGTACGTTCTTCAACAAGGAAAATGACGGAATAGAACTCGGCATCGCCGACTATCCCAACAAGACACGATCCACCATCGGAGCGCTGAAGAACCAGTATGTGGCACTCGGCATCACCGCCGACAACGTGCTGTATGGCATCGACATGAAGGGCGACCTCTACAAGATTGACACCAAAACGGCGAAAGAGACCAAGATAGGAGCCACCGGCGTCAAGATTCTCGACCAGGCCGGAACCTACCAGATACAGAGCGGCGAGATAGACCAGGCCACCGGCGTGTTCTATTGGGCATGCTATGACGCCAACGACAATGCGAACCTCTACACCGTGAACCTGAAGACGGGTGCGGCGGAACTGGTAGGAGAATTCACAAACCAAAACGCCATCTCCCTCCTCACCCTGCCGAAGACATACGCCGAAGGCGCACCGGCAGAGGCAAGCGAGCTGAAGACCGAGTTTGCCGACGGCAGTCTGAGCGGCAAGGTATCATTCAAGCTGCCTGCCAAGAACCTGAAGGGCGAGAACCTGACCGGCTCCCTGACCTACACCATATCCGAAGGCAAGACGACACTCAAGACCGGCAGCGGCACGCCTGGCGCCCCAATCACTGAGGACGTGACCTGCAGCGAGGACGGCATGAAGGCTTTCTGCATCACGGCATCCAACTCCGAGGGCGAAGGCAAGACCGCAAAGGCACAGGCTTACGTGGGCTACGACACACCGAAGGCAGTGGAGGACCTGACGTTCGACATCACCGACGACGGCAACGTAACCCTTTCATGGAAAGCCGTGACGGCAGGCGTCAACGGCGCTTACCTCGGCGACATAAAATACAGCGTGGTGCGCTATCCCGGAGCCGTGGAGGTTGCCAAGGACCTCACCGCCACAAGCTTCAGCGAGAAAATCACCGACGAGAACATCCAGGCATACTCCTACGGCGTGAAGGCTTGCAACACGAGGATGACCGGCAAAGAGGCGAAGACCGGCGAAAAGGTATTCGGCGAAGCCATCGTTCCGCCATACAGCGAGGATTTCGAGAACAAGTCCGCCATGTCATACTTCACCATCATCGACAACAACAAGGACGGCAAGACATGGGGACACACCGTAGACGATGACGAGAACGGAGAGGCTTTCTACGAATACAACGACAAGAAGAAGGCCGACGACTGGCTCATCACCTCTCCCGTCAAGATGGAGAAGGGCAAGACGTATACGGTGAAGTTCAAGGCTAAGTCCACCACTCCTGCCTTCATGGAGAGACTCGAAGTGAAATACGGTTCGAGCAACACCGTTGCCGGCATGACAAACGAGCTTATGCCAGCCACCGACCTTCCGCCGAGGGATTTCACCGAATACAGCTATGACATCGCCCCGACAGAGGACGGCAAGGTTTACATCGGCTTCCACGCCGTGAGCGATGCAGGAAAGTTCTGGCTCCATCTCGACGACATCAGCATCAGCGCCGGAAAGTCTGCCAGCGCCCCTGCGGCAGCCACCGACCTGTCTGTCATCGCCGGAGACAAGGGTGCCAAGCAGGCGCTCATCAGCTTCAAGGCTCCTACCAAGGCCATCGACGGCACTACCCTTACCGGCAGCATGACCGCCAAGATAAGGCGCGACGGCGAGATAATCAAGGAACTCACCAACGTGGCTCCGGGTTCTAACCAGAGATACGTGGACGAGTCGCCGAAGAACGGCAACAACACGTACACCGTGACCATGTACAGCTCCGGCGGCGAAGGCGTCAGCACTCCTCCTGCCACTGTATACGTAGGTGTCGACACTCCTGCTGTTCCAGAACTGAATGCCATCGACAATACATCGTCCGTGAGAATCACATGGACCGACGCTGAAGAGGGTGCCAACGGAGGATTTGTGGACAAGCAGACGCTGAAGCACAACATCTACACGCTGGAGAAGGGAGAATATGGCGTGGCTCCTGTATTCGCGGCTGAGGTTCCTGCCGGAACGATGCAGTATGACAAGGCATGCAACACCAATGAGGGCGAACAGCAGATGATGCAATACGCCGTCACAGCAGTAAACGAGGCCGGCGAGAGCAAGTTCGGCGTAACCCCGGCTGTCATCGTGGGCAAGCCATACAGCATCCCGTTCGCCGAGAGCGTGACTGGCGGTGATCTCTCATACGGCATGTGGTGGACAGCTACAGACAATTTCCAGATCGGCATGATGAAGGATTCTTCCGACGGCGACGGCGCATGCTTCGCCATGCTCAGCAGCAGCGACGAGGGCTTCGGCACGCTCGGTACGGGCAAGATAAGTCTTGCCGGAGCGGTGAACCCTACATTCATCTTCTGCCACAAGGCTGCTGCCGGTTCAAACGCCAAGATAAACATCTCCGTAAGGAAGCCGGACGGAACCGAAGACGACCTGAAGACTTTCGACGCATCGAAAGATGCCGGCAAGTGGGTTCGCGAGTCCATCAGTCTGAAGCCTGAGTATGCTTCCCTGCCATACATCATGGTGAAGATTACTTGCACGGCAAATGCCGACGAGATAGTCTACATGGATGAAATCTACGTACGCGACGTGTATGAAAACGACCTCTCACTGGAAAGCCTCACGGCTCCCGCAATGATAAAGAAGGGCGAGAACGCCAAGGTAAGCGTGAAAGTGAGCAACTACGGCAGCGCTAAGGCCAAGGACTTCACCGTGAAGCTCTTTGCCGGCGATGAGCTCGTGGACAGCAAGGTGGAGACCAAGGAGCTCGAACCGTTCGCTTCCAGAATATACAACCTCAACTTTGCATCTACCGTGCTGCACGAATCAAGCAGCATCGAACTGAAGGCCGAGGTGGAATACGAAAGCGACCTCAATCCGGCCAACAACTCCCAGTCTGCCACCCTCGCATTCAACGTTTCCAACAAGCCGCGTCCGGCAAGCGTCAGCGCCGTGCAGAACGCCGACGGCTTCGTGGACGTGACATGGAGCGCCGTGCCGGAAACGATTTTCAACGAGGAGGAAAGCTTCGAGAATTACGAATCATGGACGACGAACAACTTCGGCGCATGGACCACCGACCTCGGTTCAACACCTGAGGATGCCCAAAACGGAGGTATATTCAACGGATTCGAATATCCTGCCCAGTACACGAGATTCGGATTCATCCTTGCCGAACCGCTCAACAACTGGGTTCCGGAGAACGCATACGATGCCATACCGACGCTGAAGCCTCACGGAGGAAACAAATACCTCGCTGCATTCTACAAGTACAGCGGCGACTCGCCGACAGACGTGTTCTATGATTCCGACGACTGGCTCATCAGTCCTGAACTGAGCGGCAACAAGCAGACGATATCATTCTATGCCGCCAACAACAACTCTGAAAAAGAGCAGTTCCCTGAGACATTCGACGTATTGTACTCTACCGGCGGAACCGCCGTCAAGGACTTCATGAAGGTGGGCGAGACCCATACCATAAGCAAGGGCACATGGGAGGAAGTGAACGTTGAGATTCCAGAGGGAGCCAAGCGCTTCGCCATCCACCACAACACGGCGAGCAGCAACTGCTTCTTCTTCCAGCTCGACGACTTCAAGTATGAGGTTTCCTCGGGCAAGGTAATAGGCTACCGCGTTTACCGCGACGGCAAGCTGCTGAAGCAGGTGGATGCCGACAAGCTCAGCTTCACCGACAGCAACCTGAGACCTACCACGACCTACATCTACTCCGTTACGGCAGTATTCGCCGACGGTGAGTCTGAGGCTACCATCGCCACAGCCATCACCACAAGCATCGACTCCGTGGAGGATGTGCTGAAGGCTTCTTCATACGATGTCTACACCACCGACGGCAAACTCGTGGGCAAGGGAATGAAGACACTGAAGACGCTGAAAAACGGTTCATACATCATCAACGACCAGAAAGTCATCATAAGGTAAAGCCTCCGTGGCAATCCGGATGACCCGACATAACAAATGCCACATCCGCAAGAAGACAACGGGTGTGGCATTTTTCACTCATTATCCTATTATACATACCATCACATTATCTTTGTACACCACATTCATTCATGAACAACAGAAAGAATCTTATTTCCACCACAGCAACCGCCGCCATGCTGTTGCTGTCCGTGAATACCAGTGCACAAGGCATTGACCTGGGTCTGCCTTCGTCAGCTCCGACACCGGAACAGGCGGCTGCCCAAAAGACTTCACCCCTTCAAAGACTCAAGATGAACCTGGCGGCAGAAGAAACCTGTCCGCTGCTCTTCAAGGCCATGCTGCCGGAAAGCGGCATGCGCTCACCGTTCAGAACGGTGCATCAGGGCGGAATTACGCCATTGTCCGTCGAACCGAGGGTTCCGCTGCGGGCTCCGCAGGATGCCTTCGGCAAAGAACTTTGGGGAGGCGTAGTCAGCGATGACACCTGGACGGACGAGACTGCCGCCTACGGCTTCTACAAATTCACCACAGCCGCCAGCATGTCCGTCTTGCCTCTGGGCATCAACGACAATATCCGCCCCAACGGCGGCGGAGCCGTAATCGACGGCAAGCTGTATTTCGTCAATTACTACAAGTCGCTCTCCGGCAAGGTGCATGCCTCGGAATACGTGTTCAGCACCGAGACGTGGGAGCAGGAGGAGAACACGGTATACCTGAGCGGATATTCGCTCATCGCCACTGAGACAGCCACTTCGGAGAACGGCACGGTTTACGGTATCTTCTTCAATGCCGACGCCACGGGCTACGAACTGGGCATTGCCGACTACCCTAACCAGTCGCGCACCACCATCGGAAGCGTTGCCCGCCCCTACGTAGCCCTCGGCATCACCAAGGCCAACGAACTCTATGGCGTGGCATCCGACGGCAATCTATACAGAATCAATATCTCCACAGCCGAGGAGACGCTCATTGGCCCGACGGGCATCAGCCTCCTCGACGGCGACGGGAAATACTATTACCAGGGCGGCGAGATTGACCAGCAGAACGACATGTTCTATTGGGCTGCCGTGGATGTGAACGGAGCCTCCAAGCTATACACCGTCAACCTTGCCACGGGCGCTGCCGAACTGGTGGGCGAGTTCACCAACCAGAACTCCATCATGCTCCTCACCGTCCCCAAGACAGTGGTGGAGGGAACTCCTGGCGCCGCCACAGGTCTGTCGGCAAGTTTCCCCGGCCATGACCTTACAGGCACTGTTTCCTTCAAGCTGCCGTCGAAGAGCAGCAGCGGCGGCAACCTTTCGGGCAACGTGTCATACGCCATCTCCGAGGGGGCCACGACGCTCAAGACCGGCAACGGCACGCCCGGAGCCGACATTACGGAACCTATCTCGTTTGACTCCGACGGCATGAAATTCATCAACGTCACCATTTCCAACGCCGCCGGCAACGGTCCGTCGGCAAGTATCTCGCAATACGTGGGCTACGACACGCCCAAAGTCCCCGCGAACCTCTCCTTCTCCATCAGCGAAGAGGGCGACGTCAGTCTGTCGTGGGATGCCGTAACGGCAGGCGAGAACGGTGCATACCTCGGGGAGATACGCTACGAAGTGGTGCGCTATCCCGACGCCAAGGTCATTGCCAAGGACCTTACGGCGACAAGCTGCACAGACAAGATTACGAGCAGCACGCTGACTTCCTATTCCTACGGCGTGAAGGCGTATAACGAGAGGATGACGGGCAAGGAGGCGCTGAGCGGCCACAAGACCTTCGGCGACACTTTCGAAACTCCTTACTCCGAGTCGTTCGACGACGAGGCGGACTTCGCCCACTTCACCGTAATCGACAACAACCGCGACGAGTCCACATGGACTTATTACAAGGCAAGCAACGGCGACGGCAACGCCAGATACATGTTCAGCGCCGACAACGCTGCCGACGACTGGCTCATCACGCCGCCCATCATGGTGGAGAAGGACAAGACCTACGTGGTGAAGTTCAAGACGAGGTCGTTCCTGCCTAACCTGACCGAGCGCATCGAAGTAAGGTACGGACGGGCGAACTCCGTGGCTGCCATGACCGGCACCCTGCTCCCCGCCACCGACCTCTATGGCGGCATCAACGAATTCACAAAGGAGATAAAGGCCGACGCTGACGGAAAGCTTCATATCGGCTTCCATGCCATAAGCGAGCCCAACAGGTTCTACCTCGAACTCGACGACATCAGCGTCAGCGCCGGAATGTCGAAGATTGTGCCGGATGCCGCATCCGGTGTCACCATCACTCCTGCCGCCAAGGGCGCAAAGGAGGCTACGATAAGCTTCACGGCACCTATGACCACCATCGACGGTTCGCCGCTTTCCGGCAAACTAAGCTTCAGGATAATGCGCGACGGCGCAATAATCAAGAAAATCAGCGGCGCCGACCCTGGTTCCATACAGTCTTTCGTCGACCTGACTCCCGCCAACGGATTCAACTCCTACTGCATCACCTCCCTCAATGCCGACGGCGAGGGGCGCACCACGGAGGACTTCAAGGTATATGTGGGCATCGACACGCCCGACTTCCCTACCCTTTCCGCCGCCGACAACACCTCGAGCATCAAGCTGACATGGACGGATGCGGAGACCGGTGAGAACGGCGGATATGTGGATACTTCCTCTCTGTCGCACAAGTTCTACACGCTGAAGTCGAGCCCCTACGGCATCGACCCTGTATTCGAGGCCGACATCCCCGTGGGTACAAGCCATTACGACAAGGCGTTCAAGACGGACGAGGGCGAACAGAACCTGGTGCAGTTCGGAGTCTCCGCCGTCAACGAGGTGGGTGAAGGCGACATTGCCTACTCGCCCTACGTGATTGTGGGCAAGCCATACACGCTGCCGTTCTTCGAGACCGTGGCCGACGGCAAACTCGCCTACGGTCTTTGGTGGAAGGTGGTCAACCAGGAATTGTTCAAGCTGGGTCTCATCAAGACGGAGTCGTCTGATGCCAACGGCGGATGCATCGCCATGCAGAGCAAGGCGGACGGCGGATCAGGCATCATCGGTACGGGCAAGATACATTTGGCCGGAGCCGTCAACCCTATGCTGATATTCAGCCACAAGGCGGAGGCTGCCACCAATACGCACATCATCGTGTCGGCAAAGAAACCCGACGGCACCATCGAGGATCTGAAGGATATCAGCGTGAGCGCCGACGGCGGCAAATGGGTGCGCGAGTCGATAGCTCTGAAGCCAGAATACGCTTCGCTGCCGTATATCGTACTGCAGTTCAAGGGCGTTGCCGACAAAGACGAGGCAATCTATATGGATGAGATATACGTGCGCGACATCCGCGACCACGACCTGACGCTCAACGGTCTCTCCGCTCCCGAAAGAATCCGCAAGGGGGAGACGGCGAAGGTGGGCATCACCGTGAGCAACTTCAGCGGTAATGCGGCGAAAGACTTCACCGTGAAGCTCTTTGCCGGCGACAAACTCGTGGACAGCCTGCAGGAGAGCGCTGCGCTCGAGCCATTCTGCTCCAGGTCATACAGCATGGACTTCACCCCGAGCATAATGTCGGAGGGCGGTGACGTGACCCTAAGGGCCGAGGTGGACTACGCCCCGGACATGAACACGGACGACAACGCCAAGTCTGTCACCATAAGATTCAACCTCCCCGACAAGCCCCGTCCCGGAAACGTCACTGCCGTGCAGACCGCCGACGGAAGCGTGAAGGTGGAATGGAGCGCCGTGGAGGAGGAGACAAAGACCGTGGAGGACGGGTTCGAGAGTTACGAGGCATGGACGATGGACAGTTTCGGCGGATGGACGGGAGCCGTAGGAGCCTCTCTGCCGGCGGATGCCGAAACTGTGGGGCCGCTCCCTGCCTTCGGATTCCCCAACATGGGCAAGAACTTCGCCTTCATCGTAGTGGAGCCGCTCAACTACTGGCTCACGGAGGGCGTGCTCGAGAGCAACCCGATGCTGAAGCCGCATAGCGGAGACAAGTATATCGCCGCTTTCTACAAGGGAAGCGACGAGCGCCAGGACATCTGCGACG
Source organism: uncultured Prevotella sp. (assembly GCA_900557405.1). Classification (GTDB taxonomy): domain Bacteria; phylum Bacteroidota; class Bacteroidia; order Bacteroidales; family Bacteroidaceae; genus Prevotella. Next base: position 8,882 of record USSF01000046.1, on the reverse strand, counting down.
CTGACAACTGGATTGTCAGTCCGCTGCTGAGCGGAAAGAAGCAGACCGTCTCGTTCTGGGCAACCAACCACAACACGCCCGACGCCTACTATCCCGAGACCTTCGATGTGTTGTATTCCAACGAGGGCACAGACATCAGCAAGTTCACGAAGATCGGCGACACCTATACACTGGTGGATGCCGAATGGGAACAGATAACCGTGGAACTGCCCGAGGGCGCCACCCGCTTCGCCATCCACCACAACACGAAGAAGGAGACTTCTTTCATGTTCCAGATTGACGACGTGAGATACGAGGCTGGCTCGGGCAAGGTGACCGGCTACAGGATATACCGCGACGGGAAACTGCTGAAGCAGGTGGATGCCGACAATCTTGTCTTCACCGACGAGACGGCGGAGGGCGGCAGGACTTATCTCTATGCCGTGACGGCTGTATTCGCCGACGCCGAATCTGAAGCCACCATAGCCACAGCCGTCACCACCGGCACCGAAGCCATTGAGGCCGTCCTCGCCTCACCGGCATACGATGTCTTCACCACCGACGGCAAACTCGTGGGCAAAAGAATGAAATCGCTCAAGACGCTGAAGAGCGGTTCATACATCATCAATGACCGCAAGGTTATCATCCGATAAGCCCGAACCACCCGACAGAACAGAACCAGATATAAAGACAGCAGTCCCCCACGGCCGAATCTGCCCCATACAGATTGTCCGGCCAACGGGGCTGCTATGAATAAGGATTAATAGACATTTTTTTTAACCAATCACTGTTTCAATTATGAAAAGACTATTTGCAACAATTCTGACAGCGATTCTCGTAGTCTCGTCCAGCATGACGCTACAGGCGCAATCGCTACCTATGCGTGAAGCCAACACCTCGCAGCATAGGCCGGCTGCAAAGTTTACGCCACGTAAAATTGCAGATGCACAACAAGGGTTCATGACCCGCAGGAAATCACCGCCATCCGGATTCCGGCTCACGCCGAAGCAGCTCAGCACCGCCTCGCCGATGCAGGCCGACGTGGCAAGGCGTGCCGCCGCCGCAAAAGTGAAGCTGCGCGGAGCCATGACCGACAACTCGCTGTGGTATTCGCTTGAGGGGGAGAAGCCTTACGGCATCTACGAACTCTCCACCACTCCTGGCGACGCCACCTATAAGATGGTTAAGGCAGACCAGCGCTTCTACGTCATGGATGCCGTCTACACGGGCGACAAGCTGTGGATTTCGCATGCTATAGAAGACCCCAACACGATGCAGGTAAAATCCATGACCTACTACACATTCAATCCCAAGACCTGGGAACTGTTGAAGGAACAGGTGGGCGACAAGAACCTCTCGCTGATTGCCTCTACATGGGACCCCACCGACGAGACAGCCTACTGCACCTGGTTTGAAGGCGGCTTCAAGTTCGGCAGTCTGTCGATTGAGGACGGACAGCTGATTAATATAGGACAGCTCGACAAGCGTCTGATAGCGATGGCCGCCCACAACAACGGTACGCTGTATGCCATTGACGAAACGGGTAACCTCGTCGTGCTCAACAAGCAGACCGGTAAGGTGAGCAAGACCATTGGCAACACCGGCGTGGTATCCTACTGGCGCACGTCGGCAGCCATCGACTCCAATGCCGGACTGATGTATTACATCGACTGCGCTTCGTCAAAGAGTTCGCTCTATGCCGTTGACCTGGAGACTGCTGCGGCTACCAAGCTATATGATTTCGAGAACTCCGAGCAGCTCATCGGCCTCTATGTAGTGGCGGACGACACTCCGCCTACTGTGCCTGAAGTGCCTTCGAACCTCAGTCTTTCGTTTGACGGCGGCTCCCTCTCCGGCACGATAAGCTTTGACGTACCTTCCACATTCTATGACGGAACCGCTGCCAGCGGCACCGTGACATACTCCGTCACCATCGATGGTGAACAGACCCTGACCGGCAATGCCGAATGGGGCAAGCGCTGCAACGTTCCCGTTTCATTCGAAACCCCTGGCAGCCATGACTTCACCGTGAAGCTCGTCAACTCCACAGGCAGCAGCCCCGAGGCCCGCATCTCCGGATGGATAGGCCCTGACGCTCCGGCAGCGGCTACCGAAGCCTCCGCCAAGTATGCCAACGGCAAATTCACCGTGAAATGGACTGCGCCGACAGCTGGAGTCAACGGCGGCTATCTCGACGCATCCCAACTCCGCTACAACGTGGTGCGCAATCCTGGCAACGTGAACGTGGCAAGCGGGATTACCGACACGCAGATAATTGACGATGTGGCTGAACCTGAAAACCAGATTATCGGCTACACATACACCATCACTTCATTGTGCGGCTCGACAGAAGGCGAATCCGTCACCACGTCAAAGAAGTCGATAGGTTATTTCATTCCGCCTTACGAAAATGATTTCTCTGCTTCATCCAAGACTGCCGGATACAGCGTGATTGACGCAAACAAGGACGGCAAGAAATGGGGCTACAACTCTTCAAGCAAGGCAATGCGCATACAATACAGTTCGTCGAAGGACATGGATGACTGGGTGTTCACCCCTGCCTTCCAGCTTGAAGCCGGACGCAGCTACACTTTCTCGTTCAAGGCACGCGCCCACAACAAGAGGGACGCCGAGCGCATCGAGGCTGCCATAACCAGCGGTGTATCCGTTTCATCGGTAGTTGCGAAAATCGTGGAACCGACAGACCTCACTTCAGATGAATGGGTGATGCTCTCAGGTTCGTTCATCCCCACCACTTCCGGCCGCTACCACCTCGGTCTGCACGCCATAAGCCCCAAGAACAGCTACTACCTCTACGCCACCGGCATATCCGTAAGCGCAGGTATCGGAACTGCTGCACCGGCTGCAGTGACCGACTTCACCGCAACGGCTGCCGAAGACGGTTCCCACAAGGTTGCCATCTCCATGCTGGCTCCTGCCACCGACGTAAGCGGAGCACCGATTGCGTCGCTTGACAAGGTGGAACTGATGCGCAACGGCGAGTTGCTGAAGACGTTTGAGTCACCGGCTGTCGGTACCTCTCTGACATACGAAGACACCGGAGCTCCGGCAGGAAACGTGGCTTACAGCGCCGTGGCTTACAATGCCTCGGGCGAAGGAACCAAGGCGCAGGTGAGCGTATTCGTAGGTTTCGCCGCTCCCGATGTTCCTACTGATGTGGTTGCCGCCATCGGCGACAACACCGGAAAGGCGGTTCTCTCATGGAAGGCTCCCGAAGCCGACGTCAACGGGCGCAAGCTCGCTGCCGGCGACATCACATACGACGTGCTGCGCCGCGTGGGAGACAAGACAACCGTAATAAAGTCAGGACTGACAGAATGTACATATTCCGACCAGGCGCTTGCCGCCGATGCCGAACAGGACTTCATCATCTACGGCATCCAGGCCGTGACCGAAGGCGGCAAGAGCAGCAGCGTTTCCACACAGATGCTGCCACTCGGCAAACCGTATCAGGTTCCATTCCGCGAATCATTCGCCAACGGACGCATATCCACCAACTGGGGACTGGACAGCAACAATGCCACTGCCGGATGGCTTCTGGGACAGGACACGTCAATAGACCAGATTTCGTCTGAGGACAACGACAACGGTCTCGCCATTATGGAAGCTATGTCTGCCGGTTCGAGCGCCACTCTGTACTCCGGTTCGATTGCCGTCCCGAACGAAGGATTCCCCGTGCTCAGCTTCGCATACTACAACCACAACTCCATGAACACACTGGACGTGATGATTGCCGAAGCAGGCAGCACCGTGGGCAAGAAGCTCACCACCATTACGCTCAACCCCGACGCACCGAAGGGATGGGTGAACGTGCCTATAGACCTGAGCGAATACAAGGGTAAGAACATACAGCTCTATTTCACTGCAAACGTGGTAAACACCACCGTATTCATCCTCGACAACATCCGCATCGAATGTAGACATGACTACGACATGGCCATCCGCGGAATATCCTTGCCTGCACGCATTGCCGGCGGCAGCGAATACGAGGTGAACGTATCTCTGGAGAACAAGGGCCTCAACGCTGCAAGCGGTTACAACGTGAATCTCCTGATCGACGGCGAGAAGGTGGCTACGATGGAGGGACCTGCCCTTGATCCGGCAGAGACGGCATCGCTGGCTTTCAGCCAGAAAATGCTTCCTACGGGCAATGACTCGTACACTTATCAGGTTGAGATTGAATACGCTGCCGACATGGCGGCGGACAACAACAAGTCGGAGATATACACCGTGCGACGCACTGCTCCTGACTTCCCCGTGCCGACCAATCTGACCGGTACGATAGAGGACGGAAAGGCCGTTATCAATTGGACTGCCCCCGACCTCACGGTGAAAGACATGGAGTCTGTCACCGACAATGCCTCCGGCTACACTCCGTTCTCCACAGGACTCGCCAACACCGTGGTATTTGATGACTATGTGGGCGGATGGACGATGGTTGACAACGACGGAGTTGTACCGTTCTCGTTCACCATCAAGGGAAACATCGTGGATTACCCGAACTCCGGTCGCCCGATCGGCTTCATGGTGTTCGACCCGTCATTCCTCAACCTCCAGGAATGGGCGCCACACAGCGGCAGTCAGATGTTCGTCAGCTTCGCCTCAAACGGCGCTCCAAACGACGACTGGATGATTTCGCCACGTCTCTCGGGCAAGAAGCAGACCGTGAAGTTCTGGGCACGCTCCCTCACCCATCAGTATGGCGCCGAGTCGTTCCAGTTCCTGTACTCTGACTCTGACACGAAACTCAGCTCGTTCGTGCGTCTGAACACCGTTGCCGCGGTACCGGAACAATGGACGGAATACAGCTTCGAGGTGCCTGAGGGTACACGTTGGTTTGCCATCCGCTGCACGTCAGAAGGCACATTCGCCCTCTTCGTGGACGACATCACATTCGTTCCTGCCCATCCGGCAGACGGACTTGTGCTGAACGGCTACAACGTCTATCGCGAACGTGAGCTTGTAAACAAGGCCCTCCTGCCACAGACGTCATTCACTGACGATGCCGCAAGCCTTGGCCATCACACTTATCATGTGACTGCCGTCTACGACCGTGGTGAATCCGCCCTGTCCGAACCGGCTGGAGTGGACGTGACGAGCATCTCGGAAATCTATGCCGACGGAAAGTCGTATGACATCTATTCCGCTGACGGCATCCTGCTGAAGCGCAACGCTTCAATGGCAGACGCAGCCAAGCTTCCTCACGGAATCTACATCATCAACGGAAAGAAGGTACGTATGTAATCCCCCAAGCATAACTCCATAAGCAGTCCCACTATAGTCAGCCAGACGGCTCACTATAGTGGGACTTATCGTTGGATTTCATCCTTCGTTTTCTCGCCATGGCATAACTCGAGCAAGCTCGGTTCTGCTCATTTGGCTTAATGAAAACGTTCACTGCAGTCAGCCATATATCTCACTACAGTCAGAAAGCCAGAAGAGCATTGCTTTATCAAGAAGAATCATGTGAATCCCTAACCAGCATTAACCAATATAACAGACGATAGAAAATTCTCCTTGTTTACTCGTCTCTCATCAACTCGCCTACTTCTAAAAAACGATTTTTTACCCTCACACCTACCCTCACACCATACATAACTGATTGTCAGTCTGTTAAGACAGAAAGTGAGGGTGTGAGGGTAAAAAACAAAAACTTTTTTTTACCTTAAATTAGCAGACTTACTGGAGTTTCTGATTTAGGCAGGGGCGGGCTGCAAGCCCAACAAGCGCATAGCCCAGGGCAAGCGAAGCGACACCCTGGGTATGAATACCAAACAACATATATTAACGCCCTGAACTAACAGTCACCGGCGCGAAGCGGAAAGGTAAAGGGCAAAAGCGTAATAAATATGGCACAGTCATTGAGCAAAATCTACATACATACAACAAGGAATATGTATTTATGGATTAATGCTTATGCCCTTACAGGGCGTACAAATGATCATACGATAATACCCAGGGTGTCGCTTCGCTTGCCCTGGGCTATGCGCTCATTGGGCCTTCAGCCGTTTGAAACTAAATCCGAAACATTAGGACTTATAATTTAAGGTGGCTTACCAAATGGAATCGGAGCAGGAACTACAGAATTAGAAGTGTTGAGACCCTATGGTAATACAATAGGTAAAGAGCAATAAGTAAAGGAAGGTTTTCGTTAAGCCAGATGAGCAGAACCGAGCTTGCTCGAGTTATGCCATGACGAGAAAACGTGCCATAAAATGGAACGTCTTTGGATTTTTATCGTGCAGATATGCGTATGCGCACGATAAAAATCTAAAGAATATACGAAAAGACTTTGTCTGCTAATTTAAGGAGACATAAAAAACTCCCACCGAAGTGTGAGTATAGGTTTTACACCTTCGGCAATTACTGCCTTATTTCGATTTTCCTCCTCTGTATTTTAAGATTGGTTTCATCCTTTATTCTTCAAAATAAGTTGTCACTTCTTTTCTATCCTCAACAGTTCGCTAATATCGACTTCGAGGAGTTCCGCAATCTTGACGAATGTCTCCATAGGTGGTTGGCATGCATTGGTGCACCATTTACTCACGGTGGTAGGCGCACAGCCCAACTGTTCGGATAACCACTTGTTGGTTCTCTTCTTATCTACGAGTACTACTTTTATCCGATTTTCCATTTTTATTCTGTTGAAGTTATTATTCTGAGATCTGATTGCACATTGTCTATCTCCAAATATCCGTCTGTATGGATGGACTTGTCGAGGATATCTGTTTTGAATGCCACTCTTGTTCCTTTGCATAGCATTGTGCCTATGTGGAGTACGAGTTTGTAAAGTTGATGTCCTTGCATGTGGAGATAAGCATTGGTCTCGTCAAGATGCTCGTTTATCATGTTTTCTGGCTGCCGAAGATTCCGAAGAGCATCTTCAAAGAGTCGTTTCACATGCTCTATATAAGCACTCCCGTTATCTGTCAGTTCGTTCCTTGTAGGTTGCAGTGGCAGACATGCATTGAATTTGGTAATGTTCCATTGCTGATTTAACTCGGGACATTGGCTGTAATGTACAAGATAGAGGAGCGGCTCATACACAACTTTGGAGAGTTCTTGCAAAAAGACATTAAAGTCAAATTCGGCATTAGGCACTAATTCTGCTAATCTACTTTGAAGATGCTCTGCCTCACAGAAATGATTCTCCCAAGAATAGGCATACGTTTGGGCAATGTGATTGTCCGCCGTTAATTCTGCTTCACCTTTCAGCTGTCGCAAATCACTATCTATACAGATGAAGAAATTCTTTGTAAGATAGGCTTTGTAGCGCAGACATTGTTCACAACCATGTACGTCATTACCTTTTTCATTCTTCGAGTATGGGATAAAGAGGTACTTTCCTGAGAAGGCTTTCTGGAGTTGGTTGTTCCAGAAAAGTTTATCCTCAGTATCCTCCAAATGTACAACAGCCTTGATGCTTCTGTCGCGCAAAGGAATATTACGAAAGTAACGTGCTTGTTCTTCGATTCTATTCATATCACATTACTTAATTGGAGTAGTAATGTCCTCCATGTAAATAATCTTATCGCCCCATCCGTCGCCAAAAATACTTGGAGAATGAGTAGTGATAAAGTATTGCGCGTTAGGGTTGAGTTTCACAAGAGTATTGATTAACTCATATTGCCAGCTGATGTCGAGCGAGTTCTCTGGCTCATCAAGCAACACGTACGCTTCTTTGCCATCCATTAGGAATACACGAAGTAAAATCAAAAGAATCTGCTTTTCTCCAGAAGACAGAGCGTCAATCGGTATAATCTGTCCTGTAGATAGAATATTGAATTTGTTTCCTTCAATTTCTATGTGCTTACCTGTATCTTTGAACAAGCCGTTTACGGTTGAAACGAACTCATCAATACGTGCTTTCATCTCAGCTTGTTTTTCTGCGGAAGCATCAATCATAGCCAGACGATGGTACATCATTGATGGTCCCGTTTTCATGTCGAACATATAGAATTCAAGATCTTGGGTCAATGCATTCACCCCCTTGCGTTTGTCTCGTATGGTAATATTGTCAATGGAAGGTACAAACACAATTTGTTTTTTATCATCGAGATTCTCAAGAGCTAACTTATAAATCTCGTTGAGCAATGTGGTTTTGCCACTACCGTTGATACCAACGATAATGTTCACATCCTCATTGGCTGTGAAGCGAACATTATACTTGCCCCAAAGACAAGTTGAGATTTCTTTAATTTTGGAGTATGACATAAAACCTATTCTTTAATCAGTTCGTTACTTCTGGATGATTTAACACCATATTATAATAATACGCTTGCAAAATTAATCATTTTTTTGCTAAAACAAAGAATGAATATCTATATTTTCTGTAATATTCCCCATTTTAATAGCGTTTTCTTCACTTTTATTCTCTGTATATACCATTTTTAGTGTGCTTGACCACAAAATCGTGCCTCACGACTAAAAGTTGTCAATATTGGCAGATTTTGGAAAAGACAAGGTTTTGGCATTTTCGCACTCCATACTCAACATAAATCAAGAAAATGTAGCAGGATGTGACTTTTCTTAGCCACTTGCTTTTGCTGATGGAATCCGTTAGGGTTGCGCTGTTTGGACAGCTCCGTGGCATATGCCTCGGCAAGCTTCCGGATCCTGCATCTGTTCCAAACGAGAGCTTGCCACCTGTGCCATCCACCACAACACGAAGAAGGAGACCTCGTTCGTGTTCCAGATTGACGACGTGAAATACGAGGCTGGCTCGGGCAAGGTGACCGGCTACAGGATATACCGCGACGGCATCCTGCTGAAGCAGGTGGATGCCGACAAACTTGTCTTCACCGACGAGACGGCGGAGGGTAACAAAACTTATCTCTATGCCGTGACGGCTGTATTCGCCGACGCCGAATCTGAAGCCACCA
>USSF01000045.1 GCA_900557405.1 uncultured Prevotella sp. | reverse complement strand
ACTTTCTTAAATATAATATCAAGGTCTTTGACGGGACCAAATGATTTTACTATTAGACGTTCGTTCATATGATTTTTTTTGTATTCTTGTTTATAACACTTTTGTCTTTTGCAATGACATGCAATGTCTTTTCGCCTTAGAGTTCTGAGACAATCATTTCTTGTCTGTCCTCAATAGTTCGTTAATATCGACTTCGAGGAGTTCCGCAATCTTGACGAATGTCTCCATAGGCGGCTGACTGGAATTGGTACGACCAGATTCTTGTCATCGATATTACTGTATTGCATTTGGCAATATTAATACATATGCGTACAAAATTAATTGTTTTTCCAAAGACTGACGAAAGAAAATCAATTTTTATATCCGATACAGATGTTTTTATATCTTTTCCTTCACTTTTATTCTCCGCAAAAGACATTATATCATGCTATTTGATGGCGAAAACTGACTTACACTTAAAAAAGTGTCAACATCGGTAACAGCATCACATGTTAGTCCTTCAAACAAGCCAACGGAATTATTTGGTACTGTATGATTATCTGGCTTGAATTTGTGTAATGTTGATTGCGTCACCGTAAAAGTATTATATAACTATAGTTAAGCGAATAATGTCGCATCACTGGTGATTCTCTGCTTTCTTATACTTTTCCCACGCCATGATGATTCCTGTCACTCCCGAATAGCTCTTCATTCCTCCCTCCACGCGGTTGCCCTCAAGATACAGGTTGTAAATGAAGTTCTGTGTCTTGTCGATAATGGGGCTATGAAGCGACAGCCAGTATTCGCGGTCGGCTTTGGCGAGACGGATAATTTCGGGATTTATACGCCCTATGTAAGTGTCGTACTCCCTTTCGTCGAGCAGTTTGTGGGCGTTGCGCAGCATGTGGGACAGAATGTGGTAGTAGCCGCTGAAGCGCACAGCTCTGTCGGCAGATGCGGTGCATACTAAGTAGCTGTAGAAATTAGCCTCGCCCTCGTTGGCTATACCGAGCATGTGGGCATATTCGTGGGCGTAGATTGCAGGATACTCATGCCGGCGGATGTCGGCGTTGAGTGTGAACTCGCAGAAGAATGGTGCCATGCTGCCCGTCACGCCAGCCATACTGCTAAGTCGTGAGAAAAGCATCGTCTTGGCGTGGGCATTGGAGTTGAATGGGCGGTTGATGCCCATCTCCTCCAGTTGTCTGTAGCCTTGCAATGTGCTCTGCCATGCGCGTTGCTTTATGTCGTTGGGGATAGCCTTGGTATATGTGGCGTTGAGGCTGTCGGCATAGTCGTTGGCAAAATGCAGAAAATCGTCGGTTGCCACTTCCACGGGCGGTATGCCTATGCGTTGATAAACGTTCTGCTGGGAGTAGTTGAGCCCCCAAGCGGCATAAAACCATACATACACCCATATCAGATATTCTGCAACCAGGCATAACGTCTTTTTCTTTCCCCTTTTCTTATAGGCTATGCTGTAGATGGGGTAGGCTATAACCCAGAGTATGCTCATGGCGATGAAGAAATCGCCCAAGGCAAAGGGCACGATGCCCGAAACCGAAGACAGACATACGCCTATCTTGGGGTATATGCAGAAGGTGTAGACATCGCCCAGTCCGGGTACCATCTTGAACGATGTGACTATGGCGAAAAATACCATCAGCGCAATATGACGCGGGCGTGGCTTGAATCTTATATTCAATATTTTCATCGTTCTGTAGCTTTGATTTGCAAAGTTATACAATATATCCAAATTTCACAACTTTTGTGCTACGATGTCTTATGCCGATTCCAGTCTCATCCGAAATATGGATATTGAAAACTGACCAAAAAGCAATGCTTTACCGGCAGTATAGCTATGGTATACTGTCGGTATACCTATGCTGCACCTTTGGTATCAGATAGCTTCACTCCTTTGGTACCGTTTTTTCGATTTGTTTACAGGGCTATAAAAAGAAAAATCAAAAAACGAATCCGTAAAAGAATAAAAACAAACGAGTAACGCTGGCACTAAGGACGAGAAGAATTTTCCTAAAGTATAGGCAAAATCAAATGTTCGTCATTGTCTAATACCTGTCCTCTTCCAACAAAAACTTATACACCGGCACCACCTCAATATCCATCCCAAGTTCGGCTGATGGTATTGTCTCTTCTTGGTCGTAAGTTATTATCATGCATTTCTTTGCATTAAGGAATTTTCCTACTTTTTGCAGCGCAGAGATTTCCCGGTTACGAGTTGCGTCTTCAGTCATGCGGTAAGACACCTGAACGAGCAATCCGTCTTTAGGCATACAGAAGTCGACCTCAATGTTTTTGTTGTAATAATACAAGTCCTCGCCATACTTCTTGTATAGTTGTATGGCTACAAGATTCTCCAACAACTTAGTCTCTGGCTGGAAGAGGAATAGGTTTAGAATGCCGTTGTCGTAGAAGTAATGCTTCTTTATGGTCTCACGTTCGGTGATAGAATCGGTGAATGAACTGATGCTGAATGTGAGAAACGACTCATGCAGATAGTCGAGATATGAAGCAATGGTTTCTCTTGCTATTTTTGTACCATCTCCTTGCAGAATGTTCTGCAAGCGTTTTATGGCAGTAGGTTGCATAACGCTGTCAGCCAGTTTTCTTATAAGTAAGCGAAGACTGCGCTCATTCCTTACACCTTTTCTTATAACGATGTCTGAGTACAAAATCTTTTGATAAAGCGATTGAAGCCACGACTTCTTGTCTTGCATGTTGAAAACCTCCGACAATCCACCATAGTAAAAATAATCGGAAAACAGCCTTAATACATCATTCTTTATAGGCGACAGTTCCCAGAATTTTGTAAGATGCACATGTTGGAATTCCAGAAATTCTTCGAAAGAGAAGGGATGTATCTCTTTTGTCAAATATCTTCCACCCAATGTAGAGCTTATTTCGCGACTAAGCATGTGGGCATTGCTTCCGGTGATGTAGACACGATACTTCTCGTCAGCTAATCTGCGGGCAAAGTGTTCCCATCCTTCTACGTTCTGAATTTCATCCAGGAATATGATAGGTTGATGACTGAACATTTCGCGATAAGCCTCAAGAATGAAGTGCAACTCTTCTTTGCGAATGTCGGTGATACGCTCGTCCTCAAAATTGATAAACAGGATTTCTTCCAAAGAATGTCCTTTAGCCACAAGATTCTGAATCATCTGATAAAGCATATACGATTTACCGGCACGACGAATGCCAACCAACACATAGTTTGCATTTTCCTCCAAACTAATGTTGCGTCCTTGTAGTTTCACTTTGCCCACAAATTCCTGCTGCCAAAGTATGATTTGCTTAATAACATTCTTGTCCATAATCTTTGCATTTATATTGTTCTAATTGCAAAGATAGCATAAATAAATGATATAAACAGCATCTTTTTTGTAAAGATGCAGTCTATACACTGCATAAACAGTCCAAAACATGCAGTCTATACACTGCATAATTCAATAAAAACATGCAGTGTATAGACTTCATACCCTTGTTATTCCAAGCAGATTTACAATGGGATTATCTTGAACAGCCCAATGAAGCCGCAATTTTTCGGAAATATAGCTATGATATACTGTCGGCATACCTATGCTGTACTCTTGGTGCAAGGCGGCTGCACTCTTGGTGCAAAGCGGCTGCACTTTTCTGGTACCGTTATAATTTTACCAATTCCGGTACAGAACCCACGCCTATTGGCTTACCCTCACACTTTTTGTGACTGACTGTCAGTCTGTTAAGACGAAAAGTGAGGGTGTGAGGGTAAAAAAAAGAAAAAAAATTTTTTTTAGAACCATCACCTCTCGTTCTCGTAGTAATGGGCGAAGTTGTGGAAAGGCTCGGTTATGATGTTCTCGGCCGATTCTGTGAAGACGTGGCCATAGGGGTCGCGGGCTATTATGCGGATGTCGGAGTCGGAACGTTTGGGCTCGTAATAATACAGGTGGTTCATGAGCAGATAGCTGTTATGCTTGCTGATGAACTGGAAGCTGGTTGCCACTTCATACTTGTGGTGGTAGCCGGTGGCGAAGGCATCCTGCCCCTTGGAGTTGATGCGGTGCATGGGGTATTCCGTGCCGTCCTCTTCGGCATAGATACGCCAGCGGGAATCGGCATTGAACACGTTGGCCACTATCACGCCGCGCCCACGCGGCAGCTCCCAGTCGGCGGCATACGACTCGCCGTTGAAATCGGTGTCGGCGCGGAAGAGCGTCATCTGCTTCTTTGCGTCCCAGAAGGTTCCTTTGTAGTAGGCGCTCGCAAGGCGCGTGCCCTTGAAGGTGTAAACGTAGTATCCGTTGGGGGTGCCGCAGATGTTGATGTTCGACTGCCAGATGTTTCCGCATGCGGCGGCGTGGCAATGCTCCAACACATGATGGCCCTCGAAGCTGATTTCGTGGTTGTTGGCAAAGTGGGTATGCCCGCAGAACAGCTCGTAGCCGCCGCTGAACTGGCGGAGCATGGCGAGCAGCTGCGGGAGGCGCGCCGAGGCGTAATGGCCTTTCTCCTCGGGGCGCTGCAGCGGATGGGCGCCGGGCGAGGGATTGGTGCCGAAGGTGAGGGGGATGTGGTAGCAGAGGATTACCTTCTTGTTTTTCGGTGTCAGCTCCAGGTCCTGTCGCAGCCATTCCATCTGCTGGCCGATGAGCTCTCCGGGCGAATGGTATCCGCCCTTGTAGAGGAACTGCACGTTGTTAAAGCATACGTAGTGCTCGTTGCCGCGGTCGAAGGAGAAGTCCGTCGGTCCCCAGTTCTCCTCCCATTTGGCAAGGTATTCCGCCCGTCCGTCCTGGTCGTGGTTGCCAATCACGGAGAAGATTCTCATTTCCGACGACCCGAGCACGTCGCGCACCTGTCGCTCGAGCATCGGGTTGTATCCACCGTAGTATTGCACGTTGTCGCCCATGCTCAGTCCGTAGACGGGTGTTCCTTCGGGCAGCGCACGGATAGTGCGGCGTATGTCCACCATGGTCTCCGAGGCGAGGCGGTCCACGTCGCTCTGCTCCACGGGAGTGTCGTCGGGCGAGTTGTAATAGGGATTGAAGGCGTTTGTCACCTGCGGGTCGCCTATCACAATCATCTTGTATTCCTTCTCCACCCCACCCTGCAGCGGGCGCAGCGTGAAGTCATAGCGCCATTTGTCTTTTTCTATCGGCAGATAGAAGCAGGCGGTGTGGTCGGTGGATGAGTGGGTGGGCACTTCGCAGTCGGCAGGCACCGTATAGAATACGAAGCGAGCCATGGGGTTTATGTCGAGGTTGTACTGTCCAAGCGAATCGGTGAGCACGCACTGGATGCCGTTGCTCACGATGACGCCCGGCATGGGTGTGCCGTCGAGGGCGCGCAGCGTGCCGTGGATGGATGTGGGTTCTTCGGGCTTCGGTTCGGGTTTCGGCTCGGGCTTACGGGGTTTGGGGGCTGGCTTTGCGGCACGCCGGCGTATCACCACCACGCGGCGCGGCTTCTGCCCGTCTGCGGCGGCGCGCTTCTGCTGCCATGTGTTCACGGCGAAGAGTATTGCGGCGGTACATACCACGACGAGCATCACTGCTAATATATATTTCCATTTCATTGTTGAGTTCCTTTTCCTTTGTTATGTAGATGCAAAGTTATGAAAATTCCTCAGATGTCACTTCTTTCATCTTTTATTTTTTCTGATTTTACCCTCACACCCTCACACTTACCCTCACCCTTGAAACCCCGACAAACAGGGCGTTTCAGCCATATTGTGAGGGTGTGAGGGTAGAAAAAGAAAAAAAATTATTAATTTAAAAAGAATATCCACCATCACATACTATATATTATAGGTAGTAGACAAGGAGGACGGCGGAATATCAACAATAAAGCCATATCTCCATTTCCCTTTTTTGCGGAAACGAAGATATGGCTTGTATTTTTGCAGATAAGAAAAAGTTTCTTCTCTTATTCCGTTATCCAGAGAGCAGCGTCATGCTTCTTGGCGTCTGTCGACGGGATGTCGGCTCCCGGATGGTAATAGCCGAGCAGCTTGATGTCCCACACCAATACGCTGTAGCCCGGGATACTGTTGTAGTCGGTGGTGCCGTAGCCCAGGGTCCATGGCACGTAGACGCGCCATCTGTCGCCGATGTGCATGCGCATGAGCGCCGTGGTGTATCCGTCGATAAGTCCGCCGACAGCCCATTTCTTTGCCACGGCGGTGGCCGGGTTATACTTCTGGAAGTCCATCTCGTAGTTCTGGGCGGGGTCGTCGCTCAGCTTGAGTCCGCCTATTCCGTCCCAGCTCTTCTCTATCACGTAGCCGTTGGTATAGGTCAGCGACGGAAG
This sequence comes from uncultured Prevotella sp., assembly GCA_900557405.1. Classification (GTDB taxonomy): domain Bacteria; phylum Bacteroidota; class Bacteroidia; order Bacteroidales; family Bacteroidaceae; genus Prevotella. The sequence continues at coordinate 12,962 of USSF01000045.1, read as the reverse complement.
GAGCTTGCCGAAGTTGTGCACCATCACGGAGTCGGTATACATGGGGCAACCACTTCCCGCACCGTCTTCCTCCTTGTGTACCACGATGTATGAGGTAGGGTTGAGCTTTGCCACGGTGTCGTTGAGCGACCAGCAGCGTATTGTGTCCCACCGGCCGTCTTCGTTGAGCAGCGCCTTGGCGAAGATGTCGTTGAAATACTTGGCGTTGACCTGCTGCCAGTCCTTGTATTCCTCCTCGTCCCCGGTGTTCTCGCTACAGGCCGTGAATCCTGCCATCATCCCCACGAGGAGGATAAATGCCAAAAAGAATCTTCTGTTCATTATATTCATTGAAATGTTTTACTGCAGTTTCTTGAGCAGGCTTGCGATGCTCACCTTGTCCTCGATGATGCTGTTGAGCTGGTCGATGCTGACGCGCTCCTGCTCCATTGTGTCGCGGAAGCGGAGTGTCACGCAGTTGTCCTTCAGCGAATCGTAGTCCACGGTGACGCAGTAAGGTGTGCCGATGGCATCCTGACGGCGGTAGCGCTTTCCGATGGTGTCCTTCTCGTCGTACTGGCAGTTGAAGTGGAACTTCAGGTTGTTTATTATCTCGCGTGCCTTCTCGGGCAGTCCGTCTTTCTTCACCAGCGGCAATACGGCCAGTTTCACCGGAGCGAGGGCTGCAGGGAGCTTCAGCACGGTGCGTGTCTCGCCGTTCTCGAGCTTCTCCTCCTCGAACGAATGACACATGATGGAGAGGAACATACGGTCTACACCGATACTCGTCTCGATGTCATACGGAGTGTAGCTCTCGTTGGTCTGCGGGTCGAAGTACTTGATAGAGCGGCCGGAAAATTTCTCGTGCTGCTTCAGGTCGTAGTCGGTGCGGCTGTGGATTCCCTCCACCTCCTTGAAGCCGAATGGCATCTTGAACTCGATGTCTGTGGCGGCGTTGGCGTAGAAGGCGAGTTTCTCGTGGTCGTGGAAGCGGTAGTTGTCTGCGCCGAAGCCCAGTGCCTGGTGCCACTTCATGCGGAACTCCTTCCATTTCTCGAACCATTCCTTCTCCGTGCCCGGCTTTACGAAGAACTGCATCTCCATCTGCTCGAACTCCCTCATACGGAAGATGAACTGACGGGCTACAATCTCGTTGCGGAATGCCTTTCCTATCTGTGCGATGCCGAACGGTATCTTCATGCGGCCGGTCTTCTGCACGTTGAGGTAGTTAACGAAGATTCCCTGTGCTGTTTCCGGACGCAGGTATATCTTGCTTGCAGCGTCGGATGTGGAACCCATCTCGGTGGAGAACATGAGGTTGAACTGGCGCACGTCGGTCCAGTTCTTTGTTCCGCTGATAGGGTCTACTATCTCCTCGTCGAGGATTATCTGCTTGAGTTCCTCAAGGTTGGGGCCCTGCATGGCCTCGGTGTAGCGCTCGTGGAGGGCGTCGCGCTTCTTCTGGTGCTCCAGCACGCGCGGATTGGTCTCGCGGAACTTAGCCTCATCGAACGCATCGCCGAAGCGCTTGCGTGCCTTGGCTATCTCCTTGTCTATCTTCTCCTCATACTTGCCTATCTGGTCCTCGATGAGTACGTCGGCGCGATAGCGCTTCTTGGAGTCGCGGTTGTCGATGAGCGGGTCGTTGAAGGCGTCAACGTGTCCGCTTGCCTTCCATATCGTGGGGTGCATGAAGATTGCAGAGTCGATGCCCACGATGTTCTCGTGGAGCAGGACCATGCTCTTCCACCAGTATTCCTTGATGTTGTTTTTCAGTTCCACACCATTCTGTCCGTAGTCGTAGACTGCTGCCAGTCCGTCGTAGATGTCGCTGCTCGGGAATACGAATCCGTACTCCTTGCAATGTGAAACGATTTTCTTGAAAACGTCTTCTTGTGCCATGTTCGTTATATAGTTTTATTGTTATCTCGATGCCGGCCGGTATCGCATATATTCACATCTCTATGCTGAACGGATGTTGCATTTGCCGCATCTCGATATTGATTTGATATCTTTTCACTGAAATATTTTGCAAAGTTACACTTTTTCCAACATTTATGCCTTATTATCTCGTTAAAAGTTTGTAACTTTGAAGCAAATCTGATAAACATATAAAAAACACACACCTTATGAAGAAGATTTCCTTTAAAGCATTGATTACGGCCGCTGCCGTGGCTTCTGCATTCCTGGGACTTCCGGGCTGCGGGGGAAAGGCGCAGGACAGCGGACCCGACGGGGACTTTGGCGATTCGCTGGCTATCGACGAACTGTCTGCGGACACTACCGGACTTATTGATTCCGGGCTTCCTGGCGAGGGGGCGGACAAATTCGGCAGTCCAATGCCATCTACCGAAAAGAGGCAGGCGCATGACTTCAGCCATTCGGCGGAATATGACGAGGGTCACCACAAGGGATATGTGGACGGCGAGGATGACGCCATCAGCATGAGCGGCTATCATGCGCAATACAGCAGCCGCAATGATTATAAGGGACAAAAGGATTTTGATTACCGTGAGGGGTATGACGACGGCTATGAGGCCGGATACTACGATAATCTTTCGCGTGAATGACCTGCAGGTAAAAGGATTGCAGATCAAGCGACAAGGTGAAGGGTGTCTGCCCGCAGCAGGGAGGCCGCTTATTGTACGGTCAGCTTACGGGCAAACTCTATTATTGAATCGATGCCACGTGCAGCATCGGTATCGTCGAGACCTACATTATAGTCGGGGGCGATGCCGAATTCCGTGCTCTGCTTGTCTTTGTCGTACATCGGACAAGCGCTGAACCTCACGCTCCATCCGTTTGGCAGTTCGCTGCTGAACGGCATTCCGGCTCCGCCGCCGGTATAGTCGCCGACGACTGTCACCTGCGGACAGCATTTCATGTATTTCACGAACTCGTTTGCCGCGCTGTATACGGAGCGGTTGGTCAGAACTATCGCCTTCTTCTGCCACCTGATGCCGCGCGATGGCTTCAGGCGCTGCTCCTTCAGAGGGGAGAAGTCGGAATGGCCCGTGCCGGTCTTATGCTGGATATAGCCCACGGGAATCTCCTGGTTGGTGAAGCGTGCGGCAAACTTCTCCGCCATCGTGACGAGTCCGCCGCCATTGTTGCGCACATCGATGATGAGGGCGTTGCAAGGGGCAAGATAAAGCATCACGTCGTCGAGATTGCCGTCGCCGATGGCATTCTGGAAACTCTCACAGCGTATGTAGCCGATATTGTCGTCGAGCTTCCGGTATTTCAGACTGCTTGCGATGCGATAGTCCGTGCCGAGATAGCGGCGCTGCAGAGTGTCGCTGAAGTTCTTGGGGTATCCTTCCTGCCAGCTCCAGTAGCGGGCATAGTCGAAGCTGGCAAACATATTGACGTGGCCGTCGCGCAGTTCGCCGAGCATATTGCCGAGCACCTCGAAAAGCTGTGACTCGGTCATGGAATTGTCTATCTGCGGGGAATAACGGGCGTAAACCTCGTTCCAGTCGAGTCCGTACGCCTCCTGCTTGTAGTCGAAGAAGCAATACCTCTGGTCGATTATCTTCCAGAGGGCTTCGAAATTTCCGCGCGGCGTATCGTCATACTCCTCTTCGTCGATACAGGCGGAGAACGAGAGGCACAGCAGAAGTGTTGCCAGCAATGGTCTGAAAGCCGCCGCCAGAAAGTATCTTATGGAAACGGCAATGTCTTTTTCCCTTTTTCTCATGGCTGCATCTTTATAAGTTTGAAGCTTCTCGTTATTCCGATGACAAACATGTTGGAATAGCTGTGGTATTTCAGGTTGTTCACCTTCGACTGCCTCCAGTCTGCCATATAGCCGAGCCTTATCGTGGTATTCCTGACGGTGATGTCGAGGGAGAGGGTCTGGCGCAGGGACGGCGTGGAGACGAATGTGGTGGGAACGATATTATGGTCGTAGTCGCCCTCGGAGAATATCTCATAATAGGATTGTCCGAAGTTCGGGCTGAACATGATTCCACAGAGCGGAGAACTCACTTCGTATCTTGCCGCCATCGGGAACTTTCCTGCCCTGAAGCGGTAGGTGGCAATCGCCGTGGGGGCGATGTCGATATTGAACTGTGCCTGGGCGGGATTGTTGCTGTTGCGCATATTATAGAGGAATCCGATGTTGGCATCCACCATTCCTCCTGCCTTCAGGTCGAGCCTTCCGCCGAAGAAGCGCCAGTCATGAAGCAGTCCGTAGCTGAACTTGTATGCCCCTGCCATCTCGTTGGCATTGTCTGCCCTGTTCCTGGCGTATGCGATGCTTCCCTGATGGACGATGAGTCGCGCCCACCGTTTGCCTTCCCTTTCGCGTATGGTATGCGAAATGTAGCGAATCTCCGTACCGGAGTATTTCTCCTGCGAGAGATACGTGTCGAGGATGTCCACTCCGCCGATGCCTATCATGCGGGTGTTGTTGGTAATCTTGTCGTGGCTATCGGTTTGGCTAACATCCCCGTAGGCTATGCTATCTCTCTCCTGGGCATGGATGAACCCTCCTGCTCCCCAAACGGGGAGAGAGAGGATGAAAGTGAGAATGCACTTTCCCAATGCCTTTATATGGAGTCTGTCTGTCGTCATGACTGCTTGTTTATTTGTCATCATCGCCGAAGAGGTTCAGCTGACCGGTAATCTCATCGATTATCTGCTGCTGGCTCTTGCCGGCATCTGGGTCGAGGTTCTCGGCTGCGTCCTGGGGAGAGGCTGTGGCCGAAGCGCCGTTAGCTGCTGCGGCTTCATCGTTTTCCGCCGACATGTCGTTTCCCTCAATGTCTTCAGGAGCTTCGGCGGTTTCCTCTGCCAACGGCTCCAGTTCTTCCAGTTTGTCAAGCTGGAAGGTGGTGAGTCTCTTTCCTCTTGCCTTGTAGCCCTTGACGAGGGCGAACTCGTTGACGTCAATCTCCTGCGTTCCGCGGAAACTGTCGAGTCCGCCGAAGGTGAGCAGCAGTCGCGGCGACTTGGTGTCGGTGAGCAGCAGCAGTACGTTCTTCGGGTTCTCTCCGATGTAGCTCTGCTTCCTCTTCGTCATCTCGAAGATGAAGCGCTTGATATACGGGATTCCCTTCTGGTCTTCATCGCGAACCACGGCACACCATATCTTGTGCGGCTCAAACTTCTCTATGCGCAGGATGTTGTCCTCGTAGTGGTTGTTGACATCAAAGTTTGTCATATAATACTCGCCGCTCTTGAGGACTACGAGGATGCTGTCGTCCTCGTTGAACTCGCCGAGCAGTCTGCCGTGGTCATCGTAGTTCAGACGATTCACGTCCGGGTCGAACCATACCTTCCTGCCGCCCAGCGTACTGTGTCCGTGGCTCTTCAGCGAGATGCGGTGTATCGGGTATTTGGTGAGGATATTGCCCATTGCCGTCCTGCCCTTCACGAGGATGGTAGAGAAGTCTTTCTCTATAAAGATGTTCTTCAATTTCGGCGTGGGGTCGAGGGTCACCTTGATTATTTCGGCCTCGCCGTTAGGGTTGGCGGTGAAATAGTTCACCCTTGACCCTGGCTTGCCCTGTGTCAGGTCATACTCGCGGTCGCGGGTTATCGATGGCACGTTGAATCTCTTGATGTAGTAATATCCCTGTTTGCCGTCGCGGTATACGGCATTGTATATCGTGCGCTTGTCGTTCTTCTTGAATACATCAACGTGCATGATGTTCTTGCCAACAAACAGCTTGTCGGCAACCTTCACCACTTTATATTTACCGTCCTTGTAGAAGATGATTATATCGTCGATGTCGGAGCAGTTGCATACGAACTCGTCTTTCTTCAGACCCGTTCCGATGAATCCCTCCTGACGGTTGATATATAGCTTCTCGTTAGCCTCCACCACCTTTGTTGCCTCGATGGTGTCGAAGTTCCTTATCTCGGTCAGGCGCGGATGGTTCTTGCCGTACTTCTCCTTGAGATAGTTAAACCACTTTGCCGTCACCTCCACCATATTGTTCAGGTCGCGGTCTATCTCTTCTATCTCCGCCTTTATCTTCGCCATCAGTTCGTCGGCCTTGTCCTTGTTGAACTTCAGGATGCGCTGCATCTTGATTTCCATGAGGCGGAGGATGTCGTCCTTGGTCACCTCGCGAATCATCTTCGGGTAATACGGCGTGAGTCTCTCGTCGATATGTTCGCAGGCGGCATCCATGTCGGGAGCATTCTCAAACTCCTTGTCCTTGTATATCCTTTCTTCGATGAAGATTTTTTCGAGCGATGCAAAGTGGAGTTGTTCGAGCAGCTCGCTTTTCCTGATTTCCAGCTCTTTCTGTATAAGTCCCTTCGTGCGTTCCACGGAACTGCGCAACACATCGCTTATGGTAAGGAACTGCGGCTTGTCATCCTCTATGACGCAGCAGTTGGGCGAGATGTTCAGTTCGCAATCGGAGAATGCGTAGAGGGCGTCGAGCGTCTTGTCCGACGATACGCCCGGGGCGAGATGCACCTGTATTTCCACCTGTGCCGCCGTGTTGTCGTCCACTTTCCTTGCCTTGATCTTTCCCTTCTCGATGGCTTTGAGGATGGAGTCGATGAGGGTGGTTGTGGTCTTGCCGTATGGTATCTCGCGGATTACGAGAGTCTTGTTGTCGAGCTTTTCTATCTTTGCCCTTACCTTGAGCTGTCCGCCGCGCTGTCCGTCGTTGTATTTGCTCACGTCGATGCTTCCTCCCGTGGGAAAATCCGGATAGAGCTTGAATTCCTCGCCATGCAGGTATTTCACGGCGGCATCGCATATATCATTGAAGTTATGCGGAAGAATCTTTGAAGAGAGTCCTACGGCAATTCCCTCGGCGCCCTGTGCAAGCAGCAACGGGAATTTTGCCGGCAGCGTGATAGGTTCCTTGTTTCGTCCGTCGTAGCTCAGCTGCCAGTCGGTGGTTTTGGGATTAAATACCACATCGAGTGCGAACTTCGAGAGTCTTGCCTCGATGTATCGCGGAGCAGCGGCACGGTCGCCGGTGAGGATGTTTCCCCAGTTACCCTGACAGTCGACAAGCAGGTCTTTCTGTCCGAGCTGCACGAGTGCATCGCCGATAGAAGCATCACCGTGTGGATGGAACTGCATGGTGTGTCCCACGATGTTAGCCACCTTGTTGTATCTTCCGTCGTCCATTCTCTTCATAGAGTGGAGGATGCGCCGCTGCACGGGCTTCAGTCCGTCCTCGATATGCGGCACGGCACGCTCCAGGATTACGTATGAGGCATAATCCAGAAACCAGTTCTTGTACATTCCGCTGAGATGGTGCACGGCGGAGGCGTCGAAGCGGTTGGCGGGGGTGTAGTCGCTGTGGGCATCAGACGACTCGGATTGCCCGGAGTTGTCCGACATATCAGACTGGCCGGTAGATTCCAGAGTGTCTTGTTCTAAAATATCATCGTCTTTTATATCGTCGCTCATATATCATTCTTTATTATTGCTTTTGACTTCTTCCATTCCCTTGTCATACAGGTCCTGCATCACCAGACCTGCTATGGTAAAACCGAAAATCGCCGTCACATGCGCCATGGTTCCGTTTACTTGGGCCTTGGTACTGTTCCAATCATGGCTGTCAAGGGGGGAATCGCTTGCTGCGGTTTTCTTCTTGGCACACACGCATTGGTCTGTGCCACAGGTGAATTCGTGACCTATGTTGGTGAGGAGTTCCTCGCTATATACGCATTTGAATTTGCGAGCAGGGCGCACTTTCATCTTGCGGAACTTGCCTCTTAAGGCTCTTGCCAGTGGGCAACCTTTTACTTTCCAAAATTCTGCCACCTGAATCTTTGTGACATCCATCTTCAGGGCTGCTCCCATCGAAGAGAAAAACACTGCCTTTGTCTTGCATGCTTCAAGGATAAGATGCGCCTTATCTTTCAGACTGTCTATGGCGTCAATGATATAGTCGTATTCTTCGATATGGAAGTCCGCCGCGGTCTCTTCGCTGTATATCTTCTGCAGGGCGCAGATTTCGGCAGTAGGGTTGATTTCGAGCAGACGCTCTTTAAGCACATCCACCTTTACCTTTCCGATGGTCTTTGTCGTTGCCATCAGCTGGCGGTTGACGTTTGTTATGCAGACGCGGTCGGAGTCAACGATGGTGAGATGGCGGATGCCCGAGCGCACAAGGCTTTCGGCACACCAGCTGCCCACTCCGCCTACTCCGAAGATTATCACTCTGGCTTCGGCGGTCTTCTGCATGACGTGTTCTCCTACGAGGAGTTCCATTCTCTTGAATATTCCTTTTTCTATTGACATTGTCCTTTTCTTCTTGAGGGGATGGTTTGGGGGACGGGGCGGACTGTTACCGGAAACCGATCATATATCATTCCCCATAATCTCTTTCAGCGGAATCATCACGAAATCCCTTTCATTCATCAGCGGATGGGGGATTTTCAGGTCCGGTTCATTGATATGCAGCTTGCCGTAGAGCAGGATGTCGATGTCAATCAGACGGTCGTGATAAACGCCGTCTTTTGATTTCTCCGTGCGCCCCATGCTGCGTTCTATCTGCTGCGTCATGGCGAGCAACTGTCTCGGCGAAAGCTCCGTGTCTACCCGTACGGCGGCGTTGATGAAGTCGTTGCCGGACTCAAAGCCCCATGGTTTTGTGGCGTAAAGAGCCGACTGGCGAACGACATCGCCAATCAGCTCCCCGATTTTATTTATAGCCTCAGCGATGTTTCGTTCCTTGTCGCCGAGGTTGGTTCCTAAAGATAAGTATACGCTTGTCATACAAGAAAGATATTATTCCTTCTTATGCCCGTCAGTCGTTGACAATCAGCATGGCGTCGCCGTAGCAGCCGAACTTGTAGCCGTGTTTTACCGCCTTCTGATAAGCCTCCATGATGAGTTCGTATCCTCCGAAGGCGCATGTTGCCATGAGCAACGGCGACATGGACTGATAGAAGTTTGCAATCATGGAGTCTGCCAGACCGCATTCGTATGGCGGGAAGATGAACTTGTTTGTCCATCCCTCGTATTCCTTCAGCATCTTGTCGGTGCCGATGGCTGTCTCGGTAGCCTTCAGCACACTTGTGCCTACGGCGCATACGTGTCTTCCCTCGCGCTTGGTCTCGTTCACGATGTCGCATGCCTCGCGGTTGATGAACATCTGTTCCGAATCCATCTTGTGCTTCGTCAGGTCCTCCACCTCGATGCTATGGAAGTTGCCCAATGCGCAATGCAGGGTGATGTAGGCAAAGTTGATGCCCTTGATCTCCATCCTTTTCATCAGTTCCCTGCTGAAGTGCAGACCGGAAGCCGGTGCCGTGACGGCGCCCTCATTCTTTGCGAAGATACACTGGAAGCGGTCCATGTCCTCCTCCGTGGCTTCGCGCTTGTCCACGATGTAGTGTGGCAGCGGAGCTGAACCGAGCGCAAAGAGGTCGCGCTTGAATTCGTCGTGCGGCGCGTCATACAGGAATCTGAGCGTTCTGCCGCGGCTTGTGGTGTTGTCGATGACCTCGGCAACCATCGAACTGCTCTCGTCGAAGAACAGCTTGTTTCCTATTCTTATCTTCCTTGCCGGTTCCACGAGAACGTCCCAGAGGCGCATTTCCTCGTTGAGTTCCCTGAGCAGGAACACTTCGATCTTTGCCTCCGTCTTTTCCTTTGTTCCGTAGAGACGTGCAGGGAACACTTTGGTGTCGTTAAATATGAACGTATCATGCTCGTCGAAATAGTCGAGCACATTGCGGAAATCCAGATATACGGGATTGCCGTCTTCGTCTTTCAAGTCCTTGCCCTTTTCATCCTTCCGGAACATGTCGATGGTTCCCGACTTGCGGTGTACCACCATGAGCCTGCACTCGTCGCGATGGTATGAAGGTTCCAGGGCGATCAGTTCCTCAGGAAGTTTAAATTTGAATTGTGATAGTTTCATATTCTTGTAAAACCTTTATGATATTCTGATTATGATTCTTTTATGTCTGCTATCTCCTGCCTGTCGAGCCATTCGGGGAAGTCATCGAGCGTGACGCAGTCCTCAACCCTTATCCCGCCCACTCTCGTGCGCCTCAATGCCGTGAGGAAGGCTCCGCTGCCGAGTGCCTCACCGATGTCGCGTGCCAAAGCCCGTATATACGTGCCCTTGCCGCAGACCACTCTTATCGAAAGCTGCATCAGCTCCTTGTCGAAGCTTGTCATTTCTATTTCGTCCACCCGCAGCGTCTTTGCCTTGAGCGGCACGTCCATTCCATTGCGCATCAGCTTGTATGCACGGTCGCCGTTTATCTTGCATGCAGAGTATGCCGGCGGCACCTGCTGTATCTCGCCGATGAACTTGGGCAGTGTCTCCCTTATCAGTTCCTCCGTGATGTGCGCTGTGGGATAGGTATGGTCCACGGTGTGCTCCAGGTCGAAGCTCGGCGTGGTGGCTCCGAGCTGCAGTGTGGCTGTATACTCCTTGGTATGGGCCTGCAGTTCGTCGATGCGCTTTGTTGCCTTGCCGGTACAGAGGATAAGCACTCCCGTGGCGAGTGGGTCGAGCGTTCCGGCATGTCCCGTCTTCACTCTCTTCACTCCCAGTTTCTTTGAAATAAGGAAACGGATGTGCGCCAATGCACCGAAGCTCGACATGCGGTACGGCTTGTCGATGCAGATAATCTCTCCGGCGTTGAAATCCATCATTCTTCTTTATATGGTTTAGAGGAGTGAACAGATTATCGTTACGGCTCCCGCAATGGCACAATAGATGCCGAAGTATACGAGCTTGCCCTTCTTCACGATGTTTATCATCCACTTGCATGCTACGCATCCCGACAGGAATGCCGCCACGAAGCCTATGGCAAGAGGCAGCGCGTCCACGTTGCCGAACGCCGCTTCACCCTTTGCCGCCTTGATGGCATCGAGCAATGCCTCGCCCAGAATCGGCGGTATGACCATGAGGAACGAGAACTGTGCCAGCTTTTCCTTCTTGTTGCCGAGCAGGAGTCCTGTGGCGATGGTGCTTCCGGAGCGCGACAGTCCCGGCATCACGGCGGCAGCCTGTGCCAGTCCGATGATGAAAGCATCCTTCATGCTGATCTTCTCCTTCTGCCGCGGCTTTGCGTAATATGAGAATGTCAGGAGAACGGCGGTGAGCAGCAACATGCAGCCCACGATAAGCAGTCCCGAACCGAATATGTCCTCCACATAGTCCTTGAAGAACACTCCCACGATGCCCACTGGAATCATGGACACCACGATGTTGAGGAAATACTTCGTCTCCTCGTTCATCTTGAATTTGAAGAGTCCCTTGAATATCCAGTCGATTTCCTTCCACAGAATCACGAGTGTACTCAATACCGTGGCCACGTGTACCATGATGGTGAATGCAAGGTTGTCCTCGCCGTTCACGCCGAACAGCGACGCGCCGATGGCCAGATGACCGCTGCTGCTCACGGGCAGGTATTCCGTCAGTCCCTGTACAAGTCCCAGAACCAGTGCCTCAAACCAATTCATTCCTCGCCTCCTTTCGGTTTCCTGATGATGCCCCAGATGAGCGAAACGAATCCCACGAAGCATACCACCGGCGCCACCTTGGTGCGCATGGTGCTGAAGATTTCGGGGTTGTAGGTGTGCTCATCCGAGCCGCCTCCACTCATCAGTATGAATCCGATGACTACTATGAGCATGCTCACGGCAATCATGATGAAGTTTGTTCTGTCGAACGCTAAATTCCTTTTATCCATAATAAATATATTATCCAGATTTTTTATTACTACCTTTTATTCTCTCCTGCCCTCTCACCTTTATATCTTATACAGGTCGCCGGCCTTCATTCTCAGGAACCTGTTCACCGAGAGCCATGAGCAGAAGAGCGTGATGAGGATGCCGAAGAGCAACACCGAGCCGCCCGTTATCGCCAGCACCTCCCATGTGAGTACCACCAGCACGTCCGGCTCATACATATACAGCGCATACACTCCGCCGGCGAGCACTCCGTCGGCAACCACCGCCGCAAGGAGTCCAAGCCCCATGGCGTTTCTCACGAACGGACCGCGGATGAATCCCCACGACGCACCCACGAGCTTCATCGTGTGTATGGTGAAGCGCCGCGCATACATGCCCAGCCTCACGGTGTTGTTGATTAGCGAGAAAGACACGAAGGTGAGCAGCACGGCAAGCACGAGCAGCACCATATTGATGCGCTGCAGATTGTTGTTCACGCTGTCCATAAGGTCCTGCGGATAGGTGATGTCGGTCACTTTCTGGTTTTTCTTCAAGCTCTTGGCAATCCACTTGAGCGAGTCGGTGTTGGCATACTGCGCCTTGAGCTGCACTTCCATTGAACCCACAAACGGGTTCATGCCTATAAACTCGCTCGGGTCTGTCCCCATGGCCTCGGTCTGCTCCTTCAGCACCTGCTCCTTGCTGATATACTCCACCCTATTTATATAAGGTAGCTTCCGCAGCTGGTTTGTGAGCGCCTTTGCCTCCGGATTGCTCATGTCCTGACTCAACACCATCGTAACGGTGAGGTTTTCCTTTACATACGCTGAAAGATTCTGTGCGGACAGCACGGAAAACACCACCATTCCCAATAAAACAAGCACCATTGCCGTGCTTATACATAAGGTAACTGCCTGCAGCCCATGTCGGCTGCCGGTCTTTCTATGTTTTTTTGTCATTTTGCAAAATGGATATAAAACCCGAATTTGCTGCAAAGATAAGGAATAAAAAGGGCAAATCAAAATAAATTATTTATTTTTTTCCTTTTTGCCGTTTATGTTATCAGCTCGTCAAGCAACGGTATACGGGCAGTATAGCTACGAGATTCTGTCGGTGCAGCTATGCCGCACTATCGGTGCAGGGCTGCTGCACTGTTGGTGCCAGGGTGCTGCACTTTTTCTGGCACTATTATTCGAATGTCTTTACAGCTATGCTGAACTATCGGTATAGCTATGCTGGACTGTTGGTATAGCTATGCTGGACTGTTGGTACCAGAATGCCGCACTTTTTTGGTAACTACTCAGCACCCCTAGGGCATGAGTAGTTACCTCACTGTTGTACGACAGCAAGTATAGCATTG
>USSF01000044.1 GCA_900557405.1 uncultured Prevotella sp. | reverse complement strand
AACATTGTGTCCACAAAGACACAGCAAGGTATGTTTCGAGTTACTCGAAACCTTTCAAGTTACTCTTGAAAGAACAAACGAATTATCCTCCTAAGTCGGGCAATTTTACAGATAATAATTTTAATTTGTCTAAATAGTAGCAATATATGCCAATTATTCATTTTTTCTGATTGATTATCAAGATAAAACATTATATTTGTAACATTAAATGTTTTGGAATAATGGCAAAGAACAATATAGACTTATCTGTAGTCCTTCATGATACCAGTGACTATAAGGACTGGCTTGTAGAATTGAAAGAAAGATTCTATAGCCATCGCCTTAAAGCATCGTGTGCCACCAACGGCTATTTGTTGGACTTCTATTGGAAATTGGGACGCGACATCGAAGCCAAACAATATGCCAATACTTACGGCTCTGGCTTTTATAAGAATCTCAGTCAGGACTTGAAGAACGAGATGCCTGGAGTAAAAGGTTTCTCGCCTATAAACTTGCGCTATATGAGTAAGTTTTTCAAACTCTATGCTCCTCTATATAGAAATATTCCGCAGACTGCGGAACTTTTCTCTGATTCGTTGTCAGACTCAAATGTTCCGCAAGTTGCGGAACAATCTGAAAAACGTCAACAGCCTGTTGATGATTTCAAGATGTTGTTCTCCATTCCTTGGGACCATCATCGCCGTATCATTGACAAATGTAAGGATGATATGGACAAAGCCCTGTTCTTTGCAAGAAAGACATGGGAAAATAACTGGGGACGTGATGCATTGCTTAATTGGCTCGACACAGACCTATATGAGCGTGATGGCAAAGCTGTTACAAATTTCCAATCTACACTTTCTGCTGTGCAGAGCGATTTAGCACAGCAAATGACAAAAGATCCGTATCAATTTGACTTCCTCAATCTGAGAGAAAAATTTGACGAGCGAGACATCGAAGATGAATTGGTGAACAATGTAACACGTTTTCTTTTGGAACTAGGAAAGGGATTCTCTTATATGGGCAGACAGTTTCGTTTGGAGGTAGGTCAGCAGGAGTTCTTCCCAGACTTGCTGTTTTACAATGCCCACCTCCATGCCTATGTGGTCATTGAGCTAAAAGCCCAGTCGTTCCATCCATCATTCTTGGGGCAACTAAGTTTCTATGTGTCAGCCGTCAACCATCAGTTCAAGACCGACATCGACAACCCTACCATCGGTTTGCTCATCTGCAAGGACAAAGACAATGTGGTGGCAAAATACGCCTTGGATTCATACAAAGAACCAATGGGTATATCAGAATATCAACTGTCAAAGCTCTTCCCGAAAGACTTCAAATCTTCCATGCCGACTATTGAGGAATTGGAAAAGGGATTGAAAGATAATCGAGAATAACGAGCCAAGATGCTTAATATGAATAAAGAAGAAATAAAACAAGAACAAAATAAAGGGCTAATAGCTCGCATATTAGGAGGAACACCCACTATTTTACAGAAGGTGTTCTTTATACTTATGGCATTTTCGCTGATATTATGGCCCTTGGGATGCTATGTTTCTATATTCTTCTTTGATGCCCCTGTTCGCTCTGATGTAGACAAAATATGTCGTTATGGTATGCTTATAACCATCTGCTTGTATCCTATCTACTTGTTCCCTTTGTTGAGATTTATGTTTCAACTTTCAAAGAACTTAAGAGCAACTTGGCTTTATTATCTATGTCCGATAGTACCTATATTAATTCTTTGGTTGTTATTTTCAATTAGTACAATCAGTGCTCCGAAAATAGACAATACCGAATTTTGCACTAATGAGGATTTGGTTGGTCATTGGACTTTGAATGGTGGAGAAAGACAGATCAATTATCCTGAGATTGAATTTTTCAATGATAGTACGGTGGAATTATACTCACAAGCTGATACCCTATACAGATATACCTATTGTTTGCAAAATGATTCCTTATATCTCAATGACATAAATGGAAAACAATACGTAAATAAAATCAATAAAGTCGATGACGAAACCATTATGTTTGAGGGTATCGCAGATATTAAAGGCATACAGATTTATCATAAATAAAATGTTCTTGAAATGAGAATCTATGAACGAAAAAATATACTTGAAAGAAATATAAATTATAGCAATGCGTATGGTAGAAATCTTCTACAAGAAGCTATTGTATCTTGTGAAAATGCAATTGCTATTGATTTAGTGAATAAAGGCATTGATACTAATCATCAAGATAAAAAGGAGATGACTCCTTTAGATTTCGCAAAGCAAATTAAAGATATGGAAATGATTAATATTCTTACAGATAAAAAATCTAAGTTCTAAATATCAAAGTAAAAAGTTAATATGAGACATTCCTTATTGACTATCGTTATAGTCTTGGTCATAACAATGGGGCTATCCTCTTGTCTGTGTCAACCAAGGTATGTAAGTTTTTTGAATCTTGTAGAAAAAATAGATAGCATAAATTCTTATTCCTACACTTTACAACAAGCTTCGCCAGACAGTGGTGTCCTACTAAAAGACACTCTAGCAAAAGAACTTCTCGGAGACATTTTCTATCATCATAAGGAAGCACAAAATCGAGAGGTTAGGCTTGTAGGTGTTAGTCAACCATACGCCCAAGTTCTTGTCTGCGCCTTTAACATAAAGAGCATTGGTTTTGAATGGAAAACAAATGAAACATTTCTTGTTACTTATGGACATGAAGGAAAAATTGCAGATGTATTGTATTTAGGTATGAACGAAATTAAACCTACATTTGTAAAGTTCAGTTTCAACAGCAAACGGCATATTCCTATGGAGGATATCCAAAGAAGCAAATGGGTATATTACGAGCAAAGTAAACTTCTAAAATTAGAGGTGTTTGAAGAAAATTCATGGCTTGACAAAGACCAAAATCCATGTTTGGACAACTACTATCATACTTTCTTCTATCGAATAGACGAACAAGGGCGTATTGTCCGCTTAAGAAAAGGGAAAATTGTACCTTATAAATATAACCATTCTGACCATGCCTACGACTCATATCTTAAAGCAGCACATAAACGCTTTGCATTACAATTCACTCCCTATTCAGAAAGGCACATGAAATAGTTAGAAGAAACTGAAAAAGAGCCCCAAAAAATCGTTATATTTAGGGGATAGCAAAAAAACAAAAATTATAATGGATTTATAGAATAATCCAAATTTTATTAGTAGTTTTGCAAACGATAAGAGTTGTTTGACAAGCAATCCTATGCACATTGCAGAAAATAGCACTGTTGCCAAATCATTACCTCCATTGAGGTGAAACACTCATAAATCGCTCATTTTAAGCTATTCGGCAGATTTTAGCGTAATTTTGAAGAAAAAACAACAGGAATTGATAAATTCTATAACATAATATTATACTTAATACAATTCTGAAGGATGAAAAAATTAAGAGAAAAGCAACCTCCTCCATATCTGGACGGACGGGTTGCAGGCAAATCTATTTTCTCGCGACGCTCCATGCGGGCGCCCGCGGGAAGGTTCGTGCAGTTTCTCCTCTGTCTTGTTGCGATGATGTCGCTCTCCGTTGAGCGTGCGTCGGCATACGACAGCTGGCAGGACAGTTGGATAAGTCAATGGTATGATGCGGCAAATGCCACGATTGTGCTCGACATCCGCGTTTACCAATCGTGGGGTGGAGCAGGAGACGGTCATTGCGGATTCCTCGCTGAATCCGGTTGGCTGAAGGTCAAAGTGGCCGGATATAGTATTAAGATACAGGGTCCGAGCGGTACGTGGAACAAGAAAGGCGATCTCGAAAAATATGTCACGGACGACAAGGGCGAAAAGCTCAACTCGGAGGTTTCCGTGGAATGGCTCGGTGACAGGGTTGTCACGGACAACGGCAAGAGCGCCTATTTCCTGAAAATCACCGTTCCGCTGACGCAGGACCGACTCAATTCAGACCAATTGGTAGAATACGAGGGAACCTGGTGGCGCAGATATGATCTGGCAGCAGACGAGAGCGTTGATTTTGACGAGAAAGTGGACACCAGGTTCGGCTGTACGCAGACCATAATCAGCGAAGCCCATTATGACGTGAGAAACCATGAGCCGGGCTATGTCATCGTATGGAAAAAAGACGGAAAGGCAACCAAGAACTCCATTGACGGCAAGGGACATTTCAAACTCTGCTACTCAAACGGTGACCCCGTAGCCAACATGCCCACTATAGATGCGGGGATTCATGACAACGGGGAGTTCTTTATACCGGCGAAGAACCTGAACCTTGACAATCCGTCTGAATACAAGATTATACAGCGCTACGAGCCGTCTTATAATAAAAAGGTGGTCTACGAGACATCGAGCGCCGTCAAGACGCGCCTTTCCTATCCGCAGGTGAAGGAAATCGAGGCGAACTACAATACGCTGACGCGCAAGGTGAAGGTGGACTGGAGCATCAGTAATGCACCCACCATGGACTGCATCGAAGACTACATGCTGCTCACCATCAATAAGCGTAACACCGTGACGCAGGCTGTGGAGACCATAACCGAGAAGATAAAATATATCGGCGGAAAGAAAGCCTACAGCTATGAATTCGAAGTGCCTGTGGGCGGGAAGTTCGACTATACCTTCACCGTGAGGCGTTCGTACACGGAAATCTATGAGGCCTGGAACAACCGCTACAGCAAGTCGACCACGCTCTCGGCGTCGGCAGACCACTACAATGTTAAGGAAGGGTCGGTACACGCCGTGCTGAGCGAAGACAACAAGACTGCCACTGTAACGTGGGAGTACGTCGGCAACGTGTGGAGTTCAGGCACCAAGGCGGTACTCACGCGAGTGAACGTGACGAACAACACGACCGACAACATCGAACTGCCGAAGGATGTATTCCGCAGCGGCAAATATGTGGACGACATGATAATGGTGTGCAACGAATACCGTTACCGTCTCGTAGTGAAGCCTGCCGAGGCATACGGCACGCAGCCCTCTGTGGCGGCTCCCGAATCCCTGATGCCTACGAGCATCGGAAACCTCACGTCGTTCACGGCGGCAAAGGGCTACTACACCGACCGCATCGAGCTGGCATGGAGCAGCCGCGGCAGCTTCGAGCGCTTCGTGATAAACAGAAAGGAGCATGGCACGCCGGATTCGGAATACAAGCAGATTGCCGTGACCGAAGGCAACGAGGCACAGGAAGACTACTATTATAATGATGTGAATGCCATACCGGGCATCATATACGACTACAGTGTGAAGGGACAGGTGGTCTGTTCCGACTCGCTGCTCGAAAGCCGCGAGACGCTCACCGACGTGGGATTCCGCACGCCGACGGGTGACATCTACGGACGCGTGACCTTTGAGAGCGGACAGGCCGTGGCAGGAGTGAAGGTTGCGGCGGAGCCTACCGAAGGGTCTGGCATAAAGGGCAAGGCGTATGTCTTTGACGGCAACGACAAGCTCACCGTGGACAACGACACGATAATGAAGAACGCCGCCAAGGCTGCCACCCTGGAAGCATGGGTGCGCCCCGAGGCTGAGGGAACCATCATTGAGAAGCCGGGCATGTACAAGCTGGCATACAATGGCGGAAAGATGGAGTTCACCGCAGGCACGCAGACCCTGAAGACCGACAAGAAGGTGGACGAATACATCAAGTCGGCACCGTTCGTACATGTGTCGGCAGTGTCGGCAGACTCCCTCTATATCTATATGAACGACCAGCTCGCCGCCAAGGCAAAGCGCACGGCGGAAGTGACGGGCAACGACAACAAGCTCGTCATCGGACAGGGCTTCAAGGGAGCCATCGACGAGGTGCGCCTATGGAACAAGGCACTCTCGGCCGACACTATTGCCCGCGACTACAGCCGCTACATCATCGGCAATGAGGCGGGTCTGCAGGCTTATTACACCTTCGACTACTCGGTGGACAGTTCATTCTTCGACATATCATACTATGGCACGAAGCACAACATGAACCACGGAGTGGTGGACGGAGCTACGATAAGTTCGTCCGACACGCCGACGACGGCACAGCTCGGCTATTGCAGCTATACGGGCACCGACGGTTCGTATCAGATACGTGCGCTGCCGTATGCCGGCAACGGAACCACCTATATGATTGTGCCTACACTCGGCATACATCAGTTTGAATCCGCCAAGGAGCTGCGCCTCATCAACACGCAGGCGCAGAGCCACACCGTGAACTTCACGGACAAGTCTTCGTTCAACATCTCGGGAAAGGTGACATACAAGGGCGGCAACGTTCCGGTAGAGGGCGTTTCGTTCAATGTGGACGGAGTGACCGTGATGGACGGCAAGAGCAACATCGTGAAGACCGACGCTCACGGAATGTTCACCATCAGCGTGCCTGTGGGCCAGCATGAGGTGAAGGCGGTGCTTGCAAACCATAAGTTTGAGAACGGCGGCAAGATTACCAACAGCGACGGTACGGACCGCAACTATCAGGACGACGATTCGGGCATCGAACTGTATGACGTGACCACCGTGCGCTATATCGGACGCGTGGCAGGAGGTACCACCCAGGAGGCATTCCCCGTGGGACACGCCCTCTCAAGAAACAACCTTGCCGACGACGTGCGCGTGGAACTGACATACCAGAACGACGCATACCGTATGAACGACACAAGGCGCGAGGAGCAGCTCGACCACTTCAAGGGCGTCTACACCCAGAAGCAGCATGCCAACTGCGTGGTGTATGAGGCAAACAAGATAACAATATATCCGGATGCAGAGACAGGAGAGTTCTTCGCCGATCTCATTCCGGAGAAATACAAGATAAACGTAGTGGTGCCGGGACACGACGATATGCCGGGCAGCGGCGAGGAGCTGAATCTCAGCAACGAGTTCGTGCGCCAGAGCGAGGTGAACGAGTATGTAGACTCGATATCATCGCCAGGCAAGTATGTCAGCTGCAGCGACTCCGTATTCTACAACAAGAAGCAGCAGTTCATCAAGCGCTACACTCCGTCGATTATCGTGAAGGAGAAGGTAAAGGGCAAGTTGCAGGACTTCTTCGGCAAGGAGGAAGTGACGATAGCAACCCTCGACCAGAAGCAGACGATAAAGGTGAAGACCTTCAATGCGGAGAATGCAGCCCAGCCTTACACTCTCGGAGTGCCGGTATATGAGCAGGGACAGTCTGTCACCTACCATATCACCACAGCCGAGGTATATGAATACAAGGACAAGGACGGAAGGAAGAAGGACGGCGTGAGTGCAGACATCGTGCCTACGCCGAAGGCAACGCTCTCGTTTGGCAGGGGCGATCTTGCCTACGGAACTCAGGAGAACATCACCACCGACGATAACGGTGAGGCAGACTGGACTTTCCAGGTGAACAACCCGGAGATGACGTCAGCCCTGCGCTCGGCAGCCATGGACATGACCTATACGGAAAACAGCCAGAGCACGACGTCGACCACCATCAACTGGAAGGGCGGCTTCGACGGCAACGGCAACACCAAGGCAATCGTGGTGGGCGCAAAGACGATGGGTTCCGACTTCGTGACCAACGGACCGGACAAGGTGCTCTTCGTACTCCGCGACCCGCCGGGAAGCAACTCCTATGCTTATCTCGAAAAGGGCGTCACTGTGACAAGCACAAGTTCCTATGAAGGCAGCGTGGCAAACGAAGGCGTGCTCAACAGCGAGGCCAAGATCGGCACGAACCTCGTGACGTTCGTGGGCGTGGGTGCCGGTACAATCACCAATACCGACGTGAAGAACGAATACTCATTCGGCATTTCACACTCCGAGACAATCGGCGGTACGGACACCGACACGAAGACGCTGACCACCACCACACGCTTCGAAACAAGCAGCGACCCGCAGTATGTGGGACCTGACGGCGACCTTTACGTGGGCTATTCCACAAACATCGGCGTGGGCAAGACGGAGAACATCGCCCTGACCTCACGCGAGATGTACCTCGCCAATCCGACGAAATACGAGCTCTTCAGCAACGTAACGCCGGAGAACAATGACTATCTGCTCGTGAAGACCACCGGACTCGGACTCTCGCAGAAGTACGGCACGATGTTCATCTATCCGCAGGTACACATCGAGCAGGTATTGCTGCCTAAGCTTGAGAGCGTGCGCAACAGTCTGCTGCACCAGCAGTCGGAACCTCTTGACTTCCAGGCAATGGCCGACAACACCAAGCTTCCTGTCTATGTATCGAAGCTGGCAGCTGACGACCCGAACTTCGGCAAGAGCAACAACGACAAGGTGTTCAACGGCGCCAATGCCAACGACCCGTTCGACGGACCGAGCTACAAGATATATTCTCCTAAGGGACAGGTGGTAAAGGAAGACACCATCATGTATCTCAACCAGTCGATAGAGAACTGGAAGATACAGCTCCGCAACAACGAGGAACAGAAGGTGAAGGCTGAGCTCATGCAGAACCATTCGTTCCAGGGCGGCGCCTCATTCGAATTCTCCGAGGAGTATGAAGTGGGACGTTCGGAAACCACACGCTTCTCGCTCCTTATAGGCGGTCAGTTCGCGACCAACGTGGGTTGGGATTTCAACGGAACCGGTATGATTCTCAACATCGACGAGAAATTCTCCACAGAGCATGGCGGCGAGTTCACCAATGAGGAGACGGCACGCCACTGCAAGGGCTACGTGCTCGCCGAGGACGGTTCAGACTATATCTCAGTGGACGTATGCCGCGAAGCTGGCTACAACAGCGACGGACAGTACATCAAGTACAAGGACATGAAGAACGAAGAGGGACAGACCTTCTCTACATTCATCTTCAAGACCCGTGGCGGAGCAACGTCTTGTCCGTTCGAGGGAGAATACAAGACCAAGTATTACGAGCCCGGACAGCACGTCATCAACGAAGCCACCGTACAGATGGAGGTTCCGGAGATTTCCGTGGAGAAGGACTTCATAGAGAATGTTCCTTCAGGCAAACCCGCCTACTTCACCCTCTATCTGCGCAACAACTCAGAGTCGCAGGACGACAACTGGTATAATCTCGTCATCGACGACGCCAGCAATCCTAACGGAGCACAGCTGCTCATCGACGGTGCACCGATCGGCAACGGCAGAGCATTGCTCGTGCCGGCAGGCGGAACGCTTACCAAGACACTCGAGGTGCGCAAGGGTTCGGTGATGAACTACGACAACCTCCGACTGATGCTTCAGTCGCAGTGTCAGTGTGACCCCACCGACTTCCAGGACGAGATATACGACGACGTGACATTCAGCGTACACTTCACTCCTTCGGCAACCGACGTGAGTCTGAAGAAGCCTACGGACAACTGGACATACAACACCAAGTTGCCTACAGCCGAAGTGAACGGACTGGAGAAGCACTACATGGATGTGGTGATTGACGGATTCGACGTGAACTACGACAACTTCCACCGTATCATGCTGCAGTACAAGCCGTCGTCGGGCAGCGACAATGACTGGACGACGCTCATGAGCTACTACAACGATGAGACGCTCTACAACCAAGCACTGCAGAACGGCATGACAGCCGAGATGATAAAGGCTGCCGACGCCGGAACAATCAAGTACCGCTGGTTTATGGACGACATGCAGGATCAGCGCTACGACATGCGCACCGTAGGTACGAGCATGATCAACAACGAGGAAGTGTTCAACTATTCCGACGTGCACAGCGGAATAAAGGATATGTATAACCCGCGCCTCTTCGGCAGTGCACAGCCGGCAAACGGCGTGCTCACGGTGAACGACGAAGTGAAGCTGACCTTCAACGAACCGATAGCCGACGGTCTGCTCACGGACAACAACTTCTCCGTGACGGGCATCCGCAACGGCGCCCAGACCGACCATAGCGTGAGCGTGCAGCTCGACGGCGAGAATGACGAGCTGGTATCCGAGTTCAACCGCAACTGGAGCGGCAAGAACCTTACGGTGGAGATGTGGACCCTCGCCGACAAGGCACAGGACGCAGTGCTCTTCAGCCAGGGAAATGCCAACGGATCCATCGAACTTGGCACGACAAGCGACAACCGTCTGCGTGTGAAGGTGGGCGAGAACATCATCGTAAGCCAGAATCCGTTCGACTATGAGCAGGGTACATGGTCACACGTGGCACTCGTCTACAGCAATGAGGGCAAGGTTTCGGCCTACTACAACTACAAGCAGCTCATCAGCGACGCCATAGCAGGCGAATACAACGGCGAGGGCAACTACGTGTTCGGAGCCAGCGTGGACGGCACAGGCCACTTCGCCGGCAAGATGCACGGAGCGCGCATCTGGGACAAGGTGATGACACCGGCACGTCTGCAGACCAACTCCCTCACCATGCTCTCCGGAGCCGAGAGCAACCTCATAGCATACTACCCGATGTCGGAAGCAAAGGGCAGCGTGCTTACGGACAAGGCACACGGAGCCAACCTCGAGATGAAGGGCGGCAAATGGGCTAATCCGGAGGGACGCTCGGCCACATTCAACGGCAAGAACCAGTATCTGAAGCTCTCGTCAGGCAGTTCGTGCGTAATCGACAACACCATGGACTACACGATAGAGACATGGTTCAAGGCTGCCGAGGGACAGACCTCAGCCACCATTGCATCCAACGGACGCGGTGACGGCGAGGACATGGGAGAATCGCGCAACCTCTTTGCCCTTAACCTCGAGAACGGCAACCTCGTCTTCCGCAACAACGGTGTGAAGGCAGTCTGCGACGGCAACTTCGCCGACAACGACTGGCACCACGTGGCAGTGGCCGTGAACCGCACCAGCGGCAGAGGACAGATCTACACCGACGGCAAGCTCAACACTTACTTCGAGGCACAGGATCTGGGCGGCATCGCAGCAGCATACATCCATCTCGGAGCACGCGTATGGACTCCGGCGGACAATGCTTCGCAGGAGACAGTGGACAACTTCTTCAATGGCGAGATTGATGAATTCCGCGTATGGAACCTCTATAAGAGCGAGACTCTCGTGGAGAACGGAAACAGCAACCGCCTCGACGGTACAGAGAAGGGACTCCTGGCATACTATCCTTTCGAGACCTACATAGAATGGCAGGGCACGAAGGAGATGCAGTTCTCGCTGAAAGACCAGAAGCAGCAGACCGACCCGACACAGACCGTGGCTGATGCCATCGCCGTGGGAGGCAACCTGGAGACCAAGGCCACTGCGCCTGTAAAGGCAAAGGGACCTGAGAGCAAGCTGCTCTACGACTTCGTAGTGAACAACGACGCCCTCATAATCAACCTCAAGGAGCCTTACGAGCGCATTGAGAAGACAATCGTCAAGTTCACCGTTGACGGCGTGCGCGACAAGAACGGCAATGAAATCCTCTCGCCGATAACATGGAGCGCATACATCGACCGCAACCAGCTCAAGTGGAGCGAGAACTCGCTCACCATCACCAAGAAGCTGAACGAGGAGAAGACAATCACCGTGAAGGCCCTCAACAAGGGCGGTTCCATCGAACACTTCACAGTGGAGAACCTCCCGTCATGGATTGAGGCAGAACCGGGAAGCGGAGCAATCGACCCGACGGCATCCGCCGACATCGTGCTCACCATCGACCCGAGTCTGAACATCGGAACATACGACGAGACGCTCTATCTGCGCGGCGACAACAATGTGGTTGAGGCTCTGCAGCTCACCGTCAAGGTGGAGGGCGAGAAGCCAGAATGGACGGTGAATCCGGCTGACTTCAAATACAACATGTCCGTATTCGGCAAGCTATATATTAATAAGGTATACTCTTCTGACGAGGAGGACATGCTCGCGGCATTCAGCGGCGGCAAGTGTGTGGGAATCTGCAACAACCGCTACTACAAGCTGAACGACATGTATTATGCGATGCTCACCGTCTACTCCAACGACGTGTCGTCATCCGACCTCGAGTTCCGCATCTGGGACGCAAGCACCGGACAGACCTACATCGCACAGAGCGAGAAGCCGATCAGCTTCGAGAACAACTCCGTAGTGGGCAGTCCGTCGCAGCCGGTGGTATTCACCGCAAAGGACTACCGCGTGCAGAACATCAGCCTGAACGAGGGATGGACATGGGTATCCACCAACATCGCCTCCGACAAGCTCGACGACCTCAACAAGCTGCTCGCCGACGGCAAGTGGACGGCAGCCGACCAGGTGAAGAACGAGGAGCTGGGCTTTGCATCATGGACCAAGCGCAACGGCTGGGTGGGAGCACTGAAGGGAATCAACAACGACCAGATGTATCTCGTACACAGCTCTGAACAGCAGACTCTGCACATCTCCGGTTCGGCAGTAGACCCGACGACACACCAGCTCACCATCCGCGGTGCCAAGAGCGACGGCACACCGCGCTGGAACTACATCTCTTACCTGCCTTCGGACAACTTCACGCTCAAGGAAGCTCTCGCCGGCTACGACGCCAAGGAGGGCGACATAGTGAAGTCGCAGACGCAGATGGCGATGTACAGCGGCAATCTGGGATGGATAGGAAGTCTCACCTACATGGAGAACGGCAAGGGATATATGATGCAGCGCCAGTCGCAGGACGACGCAATACTGCAGTATCCGTCGAAGACCTCAGTAGGACGCAAGTCGAAGGCAGCCAGGGCAAACGCCGCCATGGCATCCGAGCCGGCAGGCTTCTTCCCGTACTCAGCCAACATGACTGCTGTCGTTGAGGTGGAAGGCGTGGAACTCCAGCAGGGCGACAAGCTCGTGGGCTACGTGGCAGGCGAGCGCCGAGGAACAGCCGAGGCGATAACGCTGCCCGACGGACGCAACATCTTCATGATGACCATGGGCGGAGACAAGCAGGAGGCCGTGGACATGGCGATAGAGCGCGGCGGCGAGACAATCGCCAAGGCAACGAGCGCCATCGGCTACGTGGCAAACAGCAATGTGGGCACCATCAACGAGCCAATGCTCATCAGCTTCATCGGCAATGCCGGCGGACTATACATCTATCCGTCGCCGTTCCACTCACAGCTGAAGATACGGGCATCCGTTGACCGCAACGCCAGCGTCGACGTATTCGTGAACGATATGAGCGGACAGCGCGTCGCCTCATGGGACGACTGCAACGACAACGGTACCGTGGACATCACATGGAACGCCGGCAGCAGCATTCCTTCGGGAGTATACATCGTGAGCATCTCAGTGGACGGCAGCGTCTACTCGATGAAAGCTATCAAGAAGTAATAATAATTCTCTCATTCCAAAGCAGGACATCATGGCGCGGGGCGGTCGGTCCCCACAGGCGGAAGCCCGCATCCCACGCCGTGATGCAATGCCGGAGAATGGTAAAAACAGAAAAACATGAAATATATAAAGTATTCACTCATTGCCGCATCGTGCCTTCTCATGGCACAATGCACCGAAGAGGGCGACAAAACCTATCCGCAGCATCCCGCGCCGCAATGGAGCGCGGTGGCAGAAGACTTCGTCAGCGCAGTCCCCACATGGCAGGTGGCAGATGCAACCCCCGCCTCGGCCCCGCTTTGGAAGGCCGATTTCAGCGGCATCTCCCAGATTCCGCAATGGACCGACCCCGACAAGAGCGTCTATCCCACGAGCATGACCGCCGTGGTGCGCCTCTCGCCGGTGCTCGAAACCCTTGCCGCCGACGGCGACATGATGGCAGCCTTCATCGGAGGCGAGTGCAGGGGCGTGGCACAGAAGGTGATGAACGACGGAGTGCGCCTCTTCTTCATCCACATCAAGGCGCCGTCGAGCGAGGACGCAAACGTGGAGTTCCGCTACTACAGCGCTGCCGCAAACAGGGTTTACACCTCGCCGGCAGACGGACTGAAGTATGAGGTGGACAAGATCTACGGCACTGCCGAAGCTCCGCAGCTCCCAGATTTCGAACAGTCGGGTCCATTCCCCGTAACAACAAAGGCATGGGTCAGGGTGGACAAGGAGAAACTGCCGTTCAACGTGGCGGCCGGCGATGAACTGCAGGCGTTCGTCGGCGACGAATGTCGCGGCATAAAGCACGTGGAGAGCGAGGCCGACATGCTCTGCTGGTTCGACATCCTGGGTCGCCAGGAAGGTGAGGAGATAACATACAGGTATTACAGCGCCGCCAGGAAGCAGGTGTTCCTCTCCGAGCAGACCTCCACAGTGGGCAAGCGCGGATCGGTAGCCGGAACGAAGGAGAATCCGCAGATCCTCACCTTCGTGCCGCAGGGCAGTATGACGGCATACATCACGCTCGATGCCACCATCAGTGCCTATGCCGACAAGGACGCTGACATCATCGCAGCCTTCATCGGCAATGTGTGTGCCGGAAAGGGCGAGCTTGTGGGCGAACAGGACGGACGCCCCGTATATAAGATGGTGATAAACGGCGTCAGTGCGCAGGCGGCAACCGTGGACATCCGCTACTACAGCCACCGCAACAGCTACGTCTTCACAGCCCCGTCATGCATCGCCTTTATGGACGGCAAGGTGGAGGCATCCCCAGAGAGTCCCCTCACCGTGCCCCTCGTCACAGCCGGCAAGCATCCGCTGAAGATGCAGGCGTATGTGGCTCTGCCGCAGAACCTGGTGCGCCAGGCGGCCGAGGGCGACATTATGGCAGCCTTTGTGGGCGACGAATGCCGCGGAGTGGCCAAGGCAGAGCTTGCCGAAGGCGGGAAATACATCTTCCGCATGGAGATAAACGGCAGCATGGGCATGGAAGAGGCAGTAACGCTGAAATATTATTCCACCCGGAATTCTTATCTCTATCAGGCGACGGCAGCCTTCACGTTTGCCGGCGGCAGCAGCTACGGCACGGCAGCCGAGCCAAGCATACCAGCCTTCATCAATGTTGAATAAGAAAAAAACTATCTGTATATGAACAAGAAAACGATAATAAGCATGGTGTTGGGCTGCATGGCTGTTCTTTCGGCATCGGCACAGAGCGGATGGTTCATTGAGGCCGGCGCGGGCGTGCAGACGATATTCTCGCGCGATGCCTCCAAGCTGGACTTCGGCAAGCGCCTCACTCCATCGTATACCATAGGCGCCGGAAAATGGATAAGTCCCTACTATGCACTGCGCCTCCAGGTGGGCGGATATTCGCTCAACGGCATGTCCACTGCAGAAGGTCTCTATCTGAGAGACCCGCAGAAAGACGGTTCGGTATACGGTCCCCACGACCCGGTGATAGACAATGTGACGGTGAACCCCGACGGTACTTACCGTCACTACCTGCGCTACGTGAATGCCCACGCCGACTTCATGGTGAGCCTCGCCCGTCTGCTCTTCCGCAGCCAGGGCCGGTTCGATGTGCTGCCGGCTGTGGGAATGGGATACGCCCGCACATTCGCCTATCGCGGCACGGCAGGCACCAATTCGCTAACGGCAAATTTTTCCGTCATGGCGAAATACCGTGTGATGAAATGCCTCGACGTGAACCTTGAAGTGGGTTCGGCCCTCATGCCCGACCACTTCGACGGGCGCATCACGGGACGCAAATACGAGCCGACGCTCGGGGCAACGCTCGGACTGACATACCGTTTCAACTCCTCCAAGCCTTGCGAAAGGAAGGAGAAACGCTGTCGGCAGCACCGCCGGACGGCTGTGGTAGACACCGTGTATATGGTGGAGAAGATAGTGGAGCGCCCTGTATTCAAGGACCGCATCGTGGAGAAGCCTGTGGCAAAGAAGCAGGACCCGTTCCGCCTCGCCTCCATCAGCTTCGGCTATGCCTCCGCCACACCGGCAGGGAAGCAGGAGACGACATTCGAGAACATCGCTGAATACCTGCGCCAGAACCCTTCGGCGCGCATCCGTCTCGACGGATATGCCGACAGGCAGACGGGCAAGGACCAGACCAATCTGATGCTCTCCATCCGCCGTACCGACCGCGTTCGCAATATCCTCATCAAGCGCTACGGCATTGCCGCCTCGCGCATCGATGCCCAGGGCATTGGCAGCAATGCGCAGCCCTACGGGGAGAATGACCTGAACCGAGTGGTCATCGTGACCGCCCTGCCAAAATAGCGAATCCTGATCCGGCTCCGCGCCGACATTACTGACAGACTGAAACGGGCCCTGGCTTCTTTTTCCATAAGGAGCCTCCGCCCGCTTCAGTCTTTTTTTTATCAGAAGTTGACGAGTAGACGAGATACAAGTAGACAAGGAGATTTGCCGGCAAAACTGCCTTACTTAATATAAATAAGGTTGTTGTTTCCTGTAATTCTCGTCCAAATCGGGTAATGATTCTCAGCCAAATTAGGTAATAAAACTCAGCCAAATTGGGTAACGATTCTCAGCCAAATTGGGTAACGATTCTCGGCCAAATTGGGTAAAATGGTACTCACAGCTGTCGGCGATTATGCCTATCAGAGGAAAGACGGAATTTATGTCGTGCCTGTCGGCTGCCTTAAAGACTAAAGCCGGCGGTTCCCTGGCACCAAGGGGCAAGGCGGCAATCCACTTCAACATAAAGACAAAACGAAACCTTCTGCTGCTGATGAAAGGAATTTCATCTGTGCGGCGGAAGGTTCATTTGTTCCT
Source organism: uncultured Prevotella sp. (assembly GCA_900557405.1). GTDB lineage: Bacteria > Bacteroidota > Bacteroidia > Bacteroidales > Bacteroidaceae > Prevotella. The sequence continues at coordinate 2,860 of USSF01000044.1, read as the reverse complement.
GCTCGGGGAAGAGGAGGGGGGAAGATGTCCCCCTCCGGCAAATACATAACAAAATTTATTATTCTACTGATAAAACGCTTCCGGCAGGCGGTATGCTACAATAACGGCGCGTTTTTTTTGTTCGTTAACAAAAACGGCAGAGCAAAGCCTACAAATGTTAAAAAGCGGTACGCGTTGTTCATAAATCCCGCCCCCGTTCGTTTATATTGCAGAAAGAGGAAAGGAATACTGGAATATACATATATATAATATGGTACAGGAGGAATTCGAAAAAATAGCGACAGACATCCGCCAGCGCGTCATTGCGGTGGCAAGGGGCTATCGACTTGATGCGGATTCGGCTGAGGACGTGGCGCAGGACACCATGCTCAAGCTATGGACCATAAGGGAAAAACAGACGGGCGGAAGTCGGCAACGGCAATGGCTGTGATGATAGCGCGCCATCTGTCGATAGATATGTTGAGGAAGATGCGCACGGTGGGACTGGATGCTGCGACGCCTACGGACAGCAGGTTCCGTCAGCCCGACGCAATGCTCGAAAGTGCGGAGAACGACCGTTGGCTCGGTATGCAGATCGGCCGTCTGCCATCCAGCGAGCACGCCGTGCTGCATCTGCGCCAGGTGGAACACAAGACGACGGAAGAGATTGCCGCCATCGTGGGCATCAGCCCAGGGTCAGTACCCACGCTGCTGGCAAGGGCGCGGCGGAAGCTGATGGAGGAAATAAGAAAGAGGGATGCCTGAGTGGCGCCCCGTCAACTCGTCAACTTGTCAACTCGTCAACTTGTCAACTCGTAAACTAATATATATAAGATTATGGACATCAGAAAACTCATAGATAAATTCATGGAAGGCAGGACTTCGCTTGAAGAGGAGCAGTTGCTCGGCGAATATTTCCGCACGGAGAGGGATATTCCCGAGGAACTGAAGCCATATCGCGAGATGTTCGCCTACTTCGACAGAGGTATGACGGACGAAGACCTGCTCGGAGGCGGAGAATCCGCCGCTTCCCCCAAGCGCAGTGGCAGGATGGCTTTCATGCACCGGTGGATTGGCGTGGCGGCATCCGTGGCGGTATTGCTGGCAGCAGCATATTATTTCGCCGACGGCGGAAATGGGACGGAAAGTTCTGACGGAATGGGCGCAGACACAAGAAACACCGTAGCACAGACCGTCACCGCTGACACCATCATGACGGAGACGGATTCCGCGCAGAGCGGCGGGGACAACAGAAACGCCGCAAAGCCACAACGCCGCACGCCACGCAAATACCGCTACAAGCCGGCTCCGCCCGAAGTGCTCATGGCGAAAGGACAGTCGGCTACCTTGGCCGACTCGGTAAGCATGGTGGCAAGCCGTCTGGCCGAGGCGGAGCTGATGAAGGTGGAATTCGAACAACAATATATGATAAATCTCATCAAGGCTGCAAACATGATTAATTCCGCGGACATCGCAGCGGCAAGGGATGAGGAGGAAGCATATTAATATAAGGTATAAGAAAAAAAAGAAAGGGAATGGATATGAAACGAATCAGAAGAATCGTGGCCGTGGCAGTTGCACTCCTGTTGCCGCTCGCCGCCACAGCACAGAAGAACATCGACAACGCCATCTGCACGTTCGGCACGAATGCCGGAGGGAAATACGGAGTGTGGAGGCGGATAAACGACAAGAGTCCGAAGGGGGCATACTGCACCAAATACGAATTCCGTCTGCCCAAAAGCGAGGAGAAGAAGCTCGCCTTCCTCGAGAAGGCATTCTATCAGGACGTGCCGGATGCCTACGACGTGTTCATCAAGAAGGCCGACGATACATCGAAGAGCAACAAGCTCATCACCTTCGGCGACAATCTCGAAAAGAGCATGAGCCTCGGATGGCCGGACCATAAGTCGGGGCGCAACTATCTCTTCATGTTCGTCAGAAGCAAGGCGGATGCCAACTTCCGCTATGTCTATGGACTGGAATGGCACTACAAAGGGAAAAACGTGGAGGGATACGTGGTGAAGATATACAGTCTTGACCCGAAGAAAGTGAAACAAGACAAGAGTCTTTTGCCGAATAGCGACAAGGCCTACCATCAGAGTGCTGCGGACGACCTGGCTTCGCTTCAGGACGACCTTGAAGACCTGAAGGAACTGGCAAAGCTCAATAATCTGAAAAGCTTGAAGAATGTCACCAAAATGGCAAAGAGCCTTGCCGGAAAGGTTCAGGATAGTGACGATGCCGTTGTATTGGACAGCATAGATTTCGACGGCATAGATTTCGACGGCGACAAAACCATATTGTCATCCGGCAAGCAGCGTCTCGTCATCAACGGCGACGGTTCGATGTGGATGGATGACGGCGAGGGAAACACAATGCAACTCGACGGCAATGGCAACGTGACGAGCATGACCAAGGCAAGAGCCAAGGAGAACCAGGACCCCATACAGCAGTTTGCCAACATGCGGGTGGCATATCTCAACAATCTGCGCATGGTGAAGGGACATGGCGTAAACACCCCGCTCACGGGACTTGCCAACTCCATCCTCGACCTGTGCAAGACCAAGGGACGGCAGATGAGCACAGCAGAGAGACAACTTTGTGTGGAGGGACTGAAGGAGCTGCAGGAAGCCACTCCCGACAAGTTCATCAAGGGAATCTTCGGCGTGGCGATGGACAGGCTGAACTCTTTTCCGAAGAAGGACTACTGATGAAAAATGATGGATAAATAACGTTCGGAGGGACAATGACGGGTGTGCGTAATGCTGCAGCCTGTCATTGTCCCTTCTGTTTTTCCTGACAGAGTAAGAAAGCGAAAAACAATGCAATAATCCTCAAATCCGCAACCTATAGGGTTTAGTGGGATTTTGCTTGCAAAGCG
>USSF01000043.1 GCA_900557405.1 uncultured Prevotella sp. | reverse complement strand
GAACTTATTCGTGAATTATTCATATTTATAAAATTAATTTTGAACAGTTACTTAAAAGCGGATTATTTTACAGCAGAAATGCTTCCTGCTATGGAAAATTTATATATATTTGCAGAAGAAAACCTATCTGATAACAATTAAAACTATTGGAATATGAGAAATTTCGCGACAAAATCCATCGTTGCCCTCACTTTGGGCGCAGTGACCATGAGTTCATGTATCGGTTCGTTCGGACTGACAAACAAGGTGTTAGACTGGAACAAGGGCCTCAGCAGCTGCAAGTTCCTCAATGAGTTCGTGTTCCTGCTCATCAGTCCGGCGTATGCCGTGTGCAGCATCGCCGACCTGTTCGTGCTCAACACCATCGAGTTCTGGACCGGCAACAAGGTGCTTGCCCATGTGGGAGAGACAAAGGACGTGATGGGCAAGGACGGCAGGATGTATGCTGTGAAGACGCTGAAGAACGGTTATGAAATCACGGCGCCCGACGGCGAAGTGTCATACCTGGTATATAACAAGAAGCAGAAGAGCTGGAACTATAAGGACAAGGGAGCGCTGAAGGAGCTGTTCCGCTTCAACGACGACGGCACCATCCAGGCTACGCTGCCTAACGGACAGAAGATGAACGTATCCCAGGACCAGGCCGGTCTCTACCAGCTGCGCATGGCTGTCAACGACGGCATGTTCTTCGCTTCGAGGGATTAATTCCCCTGTCTCCGGCATCCTTGCCGGCTATAAGACGCTTCACTTTTTAATTCATAGAATAACTCTTGTGTATTCACCCACACAAGAGTTATTTTCGTTTTTATCTTGCCTCCACATCAGGACGTTTATTTTTTTATTCTCCAACTCCTGATTCCGCAAAGCGAGACAACTCCAAGCTCTTGATTCCAAGCATTTAGCTCATCCATTCCGATTGCCCGAAACGAGGCTCCCATTCTGGGCATCGAAGGCTCATTATGTGAGCAAAGGAGGAAAATACGCGTCTTGATATTTCCGACAGGATGTATTATCGGGAACTATATACCTATTATTACCTACGTAAGTTACGCAATGAGGGCGTACCAATGGTCTTGTGACCTTTGATGCGCCCTCTATTCTGTTGACTGCCGCAGGAGCGGCAATGGATGCCGGGATGGGAAAACGGCTATTCGTCTGCCTTTTCGTCGAGCGAGAACTTGCTGCTGCCGTCGAAGCAGTGGGTGCAGACCTGACACTTGGGCAGTCCGATGGCATTGATGAGCTGTTCGATGGTGTTGAACTTCAATGTGGTGAGTCCCAGGTCTTTGGCTATGGCATCCACCATGCGGTTGTATTCCGGCGAACCGGTGGTGGCGTATTTGTCGAGGTTCTTGTTGGCGTCGCCCTCAAACTTCTCGATCATGCGGCGCGTGATAAGCTCCATATCGCTCTTGGATGAGGTGAAATTGATGAACGGACAGCCGTAGACAAGCGGTGGACAGGCGATGCGCATGTGGCATTCCTTCAGTCCGGCCTGGTCGAAGAGCACCTTTACGTTGTCGCGCAGCTGGGTGCCGCGCACGATGGAGTCATCGCAGAAGAGCACGCGCTTGCCATTGAGCATGGCCTTGTTGGGGATAAGTTTCATCTTGGCCACGAGGGAGCGCATCTTCTGGTTGCTCGGGGTGAATGAGCGCGGCCATGTGGGGGTGTATTTGGCTATGCAGCGCTGGTATGGTACGCCCTTTCCGGCAGCGTACCCCATCGCCATTCCTGTGCCTGAATCTGGGATTCCGCTGCAGCAGTCCACTTCCACGGGGTCTGTCTTGGCGAGATTGTATCCATTGTCAAAGCGTACCTGCTCCACGTTACGTCCCTCGTATGTGGAGGTGGGGAAGCCATAGTATACCCAAAGGAACGAGCACACCTGCATCTTCTTGTTGGGCTGGCGCAGCTGCTCCATGCCGTCGGCGGTGATTCTGACTATTTCACCCGGTCCGAGCTCGTATTCCGTCTCGAAATCGAGGTTGGGGAACGAGGTGGTTTCGCTCGATGCCACGCGCGCACCGTCCTTGCGACCGATGATGAGCGGCGTGCGCCCCCATGAGTCGCGGGCGCAGATTATGCCTTCTTCCGTCAGCAGCATCATCGTGCAGGAGCCTTTGATGTGGCGGTACACGTTTTCTATTCCCTCGCGGAAGGTCTTGCCCTGGATTATAAGCAGGGCGATGAGCTCCGTGGGGTTCGTGCTGCCGGACGACATCTCGGCGAAATGCATGTTCTTGTCGAGGAGTTCACGCGTGAGCTCCTCGATGTTCACTATCTTCGCCACCGTGCAGATAGCAAAGCGCCCGAAGTGGGAGTTCATGATGAGCGGCTGCGCATCGGTGTCGCTGATGACGCCGATTCCGGATGTCGCCCCTTCGAACTTGTCGAGCGACGGCTCGAACTTGGTGCGGAAATAAGAATTCTCGAGATTGTGGATGGAGCGCACGAAGCCTTTCTCCTTGCAGAATGTTGCCATACCTCCCCGGCGGGTGCCAAGGTGTGAGTTGTAGTCGGTGCCATAGAAAAGGTCTGCCACACAGCTTTTCTTGGATATTGTGCCGAAAATGCCTCCCATATTCTTTTTGTAATGTTATGTTGAGATTGTTTATGGGTTGCAAAGTTAATAAAACATGATGAAAATTCCGGCAAACCGGATGAAAAATACACAAAAAAAAGGTTATGCCTCTGGCGGAAGCATAACCTCTGCGGGTGTTTCATTGTCTATTCGGTGAACATCAGCGTGGCAAACGGACGGAGATACATCCCGCTTTTGTTCTCCGGACTGAAGATTACTCCGTTGGCGAGGCAGAAGCATTTTATGCTGCCGTCGCTGTCGAGGTAATAGAGCCTGCTCCCCTTGCCGATATGCTCAAGACCGAGGTCGACCAGCTTCGTGCCCAGCACTTCGTCATAGTTCTCACTGATGTATCGGAGTTCGTCGAGCGTGGGCAGGCGCCAGTTGTCAATGCCTTCTGCCACAAGGGCCGGCATAGCCTGGTATAGGGCAGTCTGTATGCTCGCCTGGTCGTTTTCCTGGAACTCTATCTTGTTCTTGCCTCTCGGTGCGATGAGCGTAACGCGCGTGCCAACGTCTGTCTTCTCTGACTTCAGCACATAACATCCTTTGTATTTCGTGCCTGCTGCGGGAGCGGAACCGTCAGGCACAGAACCGTCCTGACTGCCACCGCCGTCAACGGAGAAATCGCGCTCGTCGGCATCAAAGGTCCACACGTCGGCTCCAGCCCAGTCCACTCCGTTTATGCTGCATCTCAGGATAGGTTCCTTCAGCTGGATGTAGTTCACGTTTACCGACACCTTGTAGTTGGCCACAAGCGGTTTCTGGCTCTCATAGGTGAAGATCTTCGTCTTGCCGTCGGCGGTCTTGAAGGTGAATGTCATCGACGGATTCCCCACGCTCGGCAGGAGAAAGAGGTTGCAGTCGGCTGTCCATGATGAACCGTCGGACTGACGAGCGAGTGTCAGCGTCCTGCTGCCTTGGCTGCCGGAATAGTCGCCGGAAAGGGTGATATTCTCATACAGGGGCGAAAGCTTGGCGGAAATAGAGGTGACGTCGTCGGGGACATTGGCAATGTTCACAGACGTGAGCATCAACACACGGCGCTGCATGGACAGTGTGAGGTCGGCATCCTCGCCGTCAATCAGAGTCACACCGCTGTGGGCGGTCATGAGGTCGGAATGTTCCCTGCCGCCGTTCAGGATAACCATGCTCTCTGGCGTGGCCTCTTCCGCTGCGGGCAGGGTGTAGTCTTCGGATGAAGCTCCGGCAACGGCATACAGTTCGTATCTGCCTGCCTCAAGCTTCATTTCGGCAGTTTTCTCCTCGGAAGCGAGTGCTTTCCGGGCAAGGCATTTACCGTTGGCATTGAATATGTATATGGTAATCGGTGTAGCTACGGTCATCGGTGATGATCCGGCAGACACCGCCTTGGTGCGTATCACGAGCTTGTTGTTGCCGAGACTCACATCATCCGATACGGCATCAGTATCTTTGGAACAAGAGAGGAGGGATATGACAAAAGCCATAAGCATTGTCATGGCATAAGAAGTTCTTTTCATAAGCATTTGTTTTAGGGTTATGATTATTTTCTTGTTGTCGGAAAATCCGCTATGATACATTTATTCATGCGGACTTTCCAGCTTGTCTATGATAAGATCGTCTCTATGGCTGCGACCGTAAGTCCCGTGGCATCGGATATCATCTCATGCGACATTCCGTTGGCCGACATGGCCTTGACCATATTCTTTATCTGGATATCTTTGGCTTCAAGTTGCTTTTGGCTTTCGGCAAGTTGCTTGTCCTGCTCAGCAAGTTGCTTGTCCTGCTCGGCAAGTTGCTTGTTCCGCTCGGCAAGTTGCTTGTCCTGCTCGGCAAGTTTGTCTTTCTGCTCAGACAACTGTTTTTTCTGCTTCATTACCTGCGTGTCAAGGTCTTCTATCGTAGAGAAATATTCGTCCTCCACATTCATGTCCTGCCGCATCATCGGGTCTGCTGCAGCAGCAGTAAGGCGGTGCAGGATATACATCATGTCAGCATCATCCTCATAGCGGGTCTCGTCTATAGTGAGCAGCTGTGTCTCGTCGGCATACATGTTAGACTGGTCAAACACACTGAGTACTTTCTCCAGATGATTGTTTATTCGCCCCCGCAGCAAAGGAATCTGTACGATGATGCTGTTGTGCACGAGACTGTCTACAAACGGATCCGGTATTCCCTTTGTCACGACATTGCCATTGTAGTCATACGAATTGTGGTTGACATATATCACAGGTTCTTCGATATCCCCCACTCTATGCCCGAGCAGATAAACGGCAACCATAGGTATGGCATAGCCCTTCTTGCAGTCTTCCTGTATATTGTCCTTGTTGCTGTATTGCGCACCAAGATACTGGCGGAAGCGTAGCGTCTCCGTATCAAGCCACGTCTTCTGCAGCTCCACGAGTATCAGATGCTCACTCCCGTCGTCCTCCCTCACGTTGGCAGCAAAGTCTATGCGGAACATCGACAGCGTGTCTCTCGTCGTATTGACATATTCATGCGGACGCATCTTCACTCCAACAACCTCCTTCTTGAGCAATGCCGAAAGGATTGTCTTGGCTATACGCTCGTCTTCCATAAGATATTTGAATACGGAGTCGTATATCGGATTGGCAACATTTACTATCATAATGGTTCTGTTTTATGATGCAAATATAGAAAAAAAAATATAGAAAACAAAAAAACAACATTATTTTATAAGCAATACGGATAATAGAGACAATATTCAGCCTGTCATGAGGATATTCCAAGGAATTAAAAACAATTATTTTTTGCATAAAAAGAAAAAAAGACGTACCTTAGCGGAAATTTAGCAATAATGCTACACATCTGGAATGTGAACAAAGTACACAAACAAAAACAGCAAATATGCAAGCTATAATTCTTGCCGCCGGAATGGGACGGCGTTTAGGAGAGTTTACAAAAGACAACACCAAATGCATGGTGGAAGTAAACGGAACAAGACTGATAGACCGATTTATCAGGCAACTGTCGAGATACAATCTTGACAGAATCATCATCGTAACCGGATATAAAGGGGAAAACCTGAAAGAATATATAAGAAACAAATATGAAGACACGATAAATATTGAATTTATCGACAATCCTGTATACGACAAGACCAACAACATCTACTCGCTCGCACTCGCCAAAGACGAGATGTGCAATGACGACACAATATTGCTCGAGTCAGACCTTGTTTTTGAGGACAAGATCCTCGACCTGCTCGTAAAGGCCGAAGACAAAGACCTCTCTGTCGTGGCAAAATACGAGAGTTGGATGGACGGAACAATGGTATGCATCGATGACGACAGGAAAATCATAAACTTCGTTCCGAAATCAGCATTCAGGTTCGAGGATGCCGATGAATATTACAAGACGGTGAACGTATATAAATTCAGCAAGGAGTTCTCGCAGAGTCAATACGTGCCCTTTCTTGAAGCCTACTGCAAGGTCATGGGAAACAACGAGTATTACGAACAGGTATTGAGCGTCCTCACACACCTGAGTTGCTCTACACTCAAGGCTCTGCCCATCACAAACGAGAAATGGTATGAGATTGACGACGCACAGGACCTCGACATCGCTACAGCACTCTTTGCCGAAGGAAAAGACAAATTCGAGAAATACCACAAACGCTACGGCGGGTTCTGGAGATTTCCACAGCTGCTTGACTACTGTTATCTGGTAAACCCGTATTTCCCGACAAGAAAGATGAGGGAGGAGATAAAGTCGAACTTCGACACACTGTTAGAGAACTACCCTTCGGGAATGTATGTGAACTCACTGCTCGCAGGAAAATACTTCAAGATACATACCGATAATATCGTGGTGGGAAACGGTGCGGCGGAACTGATAAAGAATGTGATGGAAAAGCATTCCGGAAAGAAAACAGGCGTTATATTCCCTACTTTTGACGAATACCCCAACAGACTGAAGGAAGACCAGATTATCCCCTTTGTATGCAAGACAAAGGATTTCAGTTATACAGCCGACGACCTGATTGGATTTTTCAAGGACAAGAACCTCTCAATGCTGATTCTCATCAATCCGGACAACCCCTCCGGACATTTCATGAAAAGAAACGAAACGGAACGCATCGCCGCATGGTGTGAGGACAACGGCATAACACTGCTGCTCGACGAAAGTTTTTCAGATTTCACTTCATGTCCGGAAGAAGACAGTCTGCTGAAACAGGATATATTGGAGAAATACCCGAGTATGCTCATCATGAAGAGCATTTCAAAATCATACGGTGTACCTGGACTAAGACTCGGAGTTCTTGCCGGTGCGGACAAGAATCTTATTGCAAGCATAAAGAAAGAAGTAAGCATTTGGAATATCAACTCGTTTGCAGAGTTCTATATGCAGATATTCGGCAAATATGAATCTGACTACCATCGGGCTTGTGAGAGCTTCAAGAAAGAAAGGGAACGATTCTTCAAGAAACTGGGAGAAATCACTTTTCTCAGAGTCATCCCTTCACAGGCAAACTATTTCCTGTGTGAGGTGACAGACAGATTCACTTCTGCCGAACTTGCCGAAAAGCTCCTTGAGAAGGATATCATCATAAGCAACTGCGGAAAAAAGAAAAACATGCAGGGACGCGACCTTATCAGACTGGCAATCAGAAACTCAGAAGACAACGACCAGCTGATCAGCGAACTGCATAATCTGGAATAAAGCAAAATAACAGTCTTAGGTGCAAGCAATCAGCAACAGCACCAGTAAAAATAAAGACAGAAAATGGCGTCAGGATGCCTATATGGAAATTCTGACGCCATTATCCACAAACGATCATTAGGAGGTTTTGAGATTATTCAAGTTTCAGGCATAGAAAAGCTCTAATGCCCGATTTAAGTTTAATCCAGAAAATTCTGTCTGACCAGCACAAGCCCAATACCACCTTTGAGATTAAACTTAAAAAAAGACTATAGTTTGAACTCGAATATCTTATATAAATACTTCATGCAGATCAACAGGCGGTTCGTCTTCAATCCATATCGCCGACAAGCTTTGACATCCTCCTTGTTTATAAGCAAACGGTGGGACACGTTCTTCGTGCTCATACCGCCAACACGCATGGTGACAAAATCCTTGTTGATGTATTTCGACTTTATACCATGCCTGTAGAACAGTCTGACCATCATATCATAGTCGGAAGCGATCCTGTAATCAAGAGAATACAAGCCGTGCTTCTCGTACACTTCGCGCCTTACATAAAACGTAGGATGGGCAGGCATGAATCCAAAGCGTAACAATGAAGGCCGGAACACGGAAGAGGAATAATACCTAACAACCCTGTCTGGATTATCCGGATTGATAAAATGGACATCAGCATAAACTGCATCAAGCGAAGCATCCGCTTCAAGGGCCTTCACGACATTCTCCACCACGTCATCCGCAGTGAAGTAATCATCTGAATTCAATATACCCACAATATCCCCCGTTGCGCTCCTTATTCCTTTGTTCATAGCATCATAAATGCCTTTGTCCTTTTCGGAAATGTAATGAAGCCTGCCGCCAAACGCCTCTTCAAAACTACGCACCACGTCCATCGTATTGTCTTTTGACTGTCCGTCAACAATCCAATACTCTATGTTGCCGTATGTCTGGTTCAAGACAGACTGCAAAGTGTCCCCGACAGTCTTTCCGCTATTGAATGTTGTCGTTATAATCGAAACCTTTAGCATAGCATCATTTTTTATAGATCTTTGACAACCACTTATCAAGAATCACCTTGTCGCCACGCTTCTGGATTCTCTCCACAAAGCCTACAGGCAGCAAGGCTTTGACATACTGCACGGAATATTCTTTCAAAAGCTGCATTCGGCTCTTGTTGAAATCGAATTTCCGGATAGGTGTCATCCAGTCTTTGCCGAAGTAATACTCACAATAGGCAACATAATTACGGGGCACAAGATAGGTGTCCCCCTGGAAGGTATACGGCATCAGGTCAAGCACAAACTCCTTGCGACATATATCCTGACAACTGTAATACAGATCAGGGTCGGTGGGATAAGGCTCATAAAAATACAGGTCTATGTATTCTCCCTTCCTGATAATCGAGCAGAAGCCACGGCGCTCGTAACGGGCCATCTCGAAACCGCATTCACGGAGTTTGAAGAGCTGGTTCTCGAACTTCCTCATGTCTTTCTTGAACAACACAAGGTCAATGTCCTCATCATGGTCAATGAAGTCATGCTCTCTCACGGCTCCCAAAAGAGTGCCGTAGAAGAGGATGAACGTTATGCCGGCATCCTCACACACCTTTTTCAGTATAGCAAGGTTCTCCCTTGCTATATCCTTGTTGATAGGTTTGATTCCCTCAAAGATGGGAACGAACTTATACTTGTATACTCCTTTGTCTGTATCTATCTTCAGTTTCATATCTGTCTTATCCTCTTACGATTTTCTTCACTACATTCTTGAACCAGAACGGGAACAGTCTCTTTATTCTATCAAACAACGTATTGTTAGACATATAGAAATGACGTTCAAATGGTTCATATGGCAGAACATACTCAGGATGACGAAGCGGGAATGTAATATCCCGATTTGATTTATATTCATCAGGCGTTTTCCTTGCCGTGGTATGCGTTGCTCCATCTCCAAAACCGATATTCGTAATAAGGCTGTATTCCGGATAAATGCCGAGCATATTGTGGGCAGACAAAGTAAAATACCACTGCCAATCCCATGCACTTACATCCTTCAGGTCTACAGCCTTCAAACGATATCTCCAATACCCAATATCCTTTGCCCTATATCCCATATTGGATATTATGGATTTCTCGAAAGGACCACCCCTCCATTTCATATCAAGATCCATCAACTGCCATGCACGTCGCCACGTGGCCCAACCGTTTGTGGATTTAAACCTGCTGAAGCCGTAAGAACAAGGAATCTTGATTTTCTTGATATAATTTGCCGCATCGATCATTCCTATTCTGGCATCATCTTTATACCTTTCGAGTAATTCCTCTGCAAAACGAAAAAAACAAGTTCTCAAGACGCAGTCGTCTTCAATTATTATGCCTTGTTCTTCATTTTCAAAAAGCCAATTAATAGCAGTATAAACGCCCATACAACAACCCATATTGTGATCCAGGAAACGTGTTTTCACATCACATTCCCAATCAACTGCTGCCAGAACGGCCTTTCTGGTTTCTGCCACACCCTCAGCTTCGCCCGAGACACCAGGACGTGCCCCATCACCGGCAATATACAATTTGGAGGGTTTAACCTCTCTTATCTTTTCAAAGCTTTTTAATGCTGTTTCCTTTCGTTTGAAAATAATGAACAGCACCGGTACATTGTATGTCATAATCTGTTATTTATTATTCCAATATAGTATTTCTTATAGCATCGATGAAACCATGCCCGTATTTCATATCAGGTTCCACATAATTACCCTCCCCCCATTCATTCCATGAACGCAGGAAAAGGATTCTATGTTCCTGGCTTTTATCTTTTATTACATCAAGTGCTTTTTTAATATGCTCCTGAAAGTTCTCCGGCGTTGAATTCACATATACACCTTCGCTTTTTCCTGTCCGTGGGCTTCTGTCCCATTGTGGCAGGATTGTAGGGAAGACATTTTCCCACGAGTCTTCAGGAGCAAAAAAGTTTTTCACCACTTCCGGATACTCATACTTTAATGTAGGCATGAAAGAAAAACGCTGCTGCAGGGCAAAACGTATCAATCTTCGGTATTTGCCTGAATACAACATCTCTGCACGGGATTTGCCCAATGAGTTTATACCATCAAATCCCATATTCAGGAAACTCTTGTAGACCGCTTCACTGCTTTCAAGATTCGGGAGGACTCTATGGATCCTACCATCTGCATCACGCACCATCGTAGTTGTGGAATTGCACATAGCGACGAAATATACTCCCTCAAGGCCATTTTCCTTAGCCAGTTTACGCCATAGCTCCATAAATTCTTCCACATCAGGGAACCGATAAGGGTCGAATATACAGAACAAAGGCTTACCGTCAACCGTTATATATCTATGATCCTTGAAAGCAGGCAAAACTACATTGAAATGATTAATATAGTCTTCTTTTCCCGGATACAGCTGTTCTGCAATCATTGTTGTCCCACCATTATTCTTCCATGTCTTTGTCGTCCAATCATGATTGGCCCAAGCAAGACAAAACGGATAATCCGGCTTTCCTGAGGCAAGGACCTCATCAAAGGGCCTGCTCAATAACCTCTTCCCATTTCCCATCCAATAGTGCCAATAGCAGAAGCCCTCAACTCCTGCGCTACTTGCCAATTCTGCCTGCTGCTCTCGCGTCTCCGGCAATCTGAGATCATAGAAACCCAAATCAGCTGGAATACGAGGTTGATAATGGCCATGGAACAATGGTCTGGCTTTAGCTACATTTGTCCACTCTGTAAAACCAGGTCCCCATACTTTGTCATTATACGGTACAGGATGGAACTGTGGTAAATAAAACGCTATAACTCGAGCTTTCATATCTTATTATTTCATTTTGTGCCTAATACCTGTTTCGAGGAATCATCCACCTTCTTTTCAAGCGGAAACTTTTTTAAAAGAACCTCATGATAACGCAGGTATGCATATAGCAAGGCAAACATTATTATTCGCAAATTAGCAGTATCAGAGAAAGAGAAAAGATACATTCCCCCTTGCATACTGACACAAATAGTAAAGAAAAGCAACAACAACTGATATGATTTTACAGTGCCGTCACGTGGGCGAACTGCCCTCGCAACCAAGAAGAAGAACACCACAAAAATAACCACAGCCACATATGGACCGAAGTCAATGGTAAAATCACCGACAAACGTGGAGAACACGTTGTCGTCGATATCAAGATTATGATATTTGTCACGTCGCTCTGTATAATTCTTGGGAACGCTACTATCCAAAGTTCTTAAAAAAAGATTCATTGTACGCTCCCCATGTCTTGTCCCACCTGGATCAAGTCCGTAATTATTGAAGTACAAGCTACCCTGTCCGATATACCAATTAAGGAAACCTACGACTCCTCCTGCTGCAGCATTATCAAATCTACTCATGGTGATAGCGGCAACAGGCAACATAACTATAGCAAGGAACACAACACCTGCAGCTTGGACTATGCGATTTATTTTCCTTGCGAGGAAATGCCTGAAAGTCATATAGCCTCCGATGATTGTGAGCAGACTCAAGATAACACCAGACCTCTCCCCACGCATCACAGGCATAATAAGACCTACAAATGTTGAAAAGAACAATGCAATTATCAATATCTTCGACTTTTCCTTCAGTGTCAGGAAATAAAAGAACAAGAACACCGTAATATCCGAACATGCATTATATATGATAGCGGGGATATTAGTAATTGCCGAACCTGAATCCTTGGCGGTTTCAAGTTGTTCAACATATGCGTCTTGTCCTGCACTTACATCAGTAAACAGTTTCACGAAACCCGTAGCGAAGTTCTGAACTATCTCTGGCACAAGACATACCGCACAAACAACAATTACAACAGAAAGATATCTCAGAGTTCGAGTATTCGGATTTTCGATTCTGTCGGGCATATTGTTGTGAAAAGTAATCGCCGGCTTCAGAGCAATCATCATCATTATATAAAGGTATATGTATGGAAATACCTTCAACGGATTGAACGAGTTTGAAAATATAGGATCGTTCAAGGATAATATTGAAAAGACAGCATACACGATATACATCGTGATGATGGCACTTCCCCCATCAAGTACATGCACCCGATGATGATACCATATAAGTGTAGCAACCCACACAAACAAGTATGAAAAAGCCAGAATATTATTCAAGGTTGCAACATCCATCATTTGATAAACTTTTTAGATATTTTCTTCAACATTTTGGAAACGGCCCTACGCTCATCAGCATTAAGCCCAAGAACAAGAACAAGCATTCCCACGAGACATGGTTCTGAGACAAAGACCACGATTGCAGAAAGAATATCGTCATATATAAGACCACTCACGAAATATGTAAACAGACATCCTGCCACAGTAATCAGCAATGCCGGCAGACACAATGAGCAGAAATAGTCAGACAAAGAAAATGCCGGATAATAATACCGCAGGCACACAAGGCGCACAAAATGGGTCAAGACACATACTCCTATCATCGACACAAAGACATATTCTGCCTGAAGGCCGAACTTGAAGAGCACCCATGAAACAGGCAGGCACAACAACGTTATGCTCTCAACCGAAAGATGATAATACTTTATATGTCCCGAAGCCTGGATAATCGTTGTAATGGGATTATTCATAGCCAGACAGACCACATATACAATAATCAACCTTGAAAACAAGAGTATCTGCGGAGTTACAGAATTACCAAGCCATAAATGCAAGATTGTATCCATCTCAGAAATCATCGGCAACGACACAATAAGCAGCACATAATATATGAATTTGTTGCAAGCGGAGAACAATTTGTTAAGATACTCGTAATTACCCTCTGCATAGGATTTTATCATTGCCGGACGCATTGCAAGAACCATACTGTTGCACAATGCGTTAAAAGCATTGTTTATCTGCTGGGATATAGCAAATGCAACATTCACCAGCGGACCGAAATAAATATTAAGCAGAATGGTATTACCCTGTATCATACACACCTTTGATACAGACCCGAATAATGTCCATCCGGAAAACGACAAGAGCTTTTTTGCCAGCGTGGCATTCTTCACCCTTTGGTATCTGCACTCCTTGTAATTCTTTGAACAATAAATGGAATACATCAGAAACACGACAAATGCCACCAAGAGCAATCCACCGCTATAGAACACAAGAGAGTCTACCATAACAACTCCAATCAAAGAAGCCACTATGACCTTCAACACACAATCTATAGATGAAACAAGCGCATAGCAACCCATGTTCTCGCGTGCGAAAATCGCCGAAGAGAATGGAATCTGCATTATCGACAAGACAAAAGCAAAGAGAGAGAACTGGAAGCAGAGACGTGTCGCATACATTCTCGTTTCCGGTATATTAAGCTTTGTTTCAAGGAACCATATACCTACTGATTCAAACAACAAGAGAAGGACTACGGCAAGGACAAACAATATCTTTATGCTGATCGAGAATATCTCATTGAGTGATTTCTCGTCATTCCTGCCGAGGGCTATTGAATAGAAGCGTTGGATTGACAGTTCCATCACCCCACTTACAAACGACGACATCATGACAACTCCCGCCACGGCATTGAATATGCCGTAGTCCTCTGCTCCGAGCCCGTCAAGCACAAGGCGCACGGAATACAGATTGATGATGGTAATAAAGAACATTCTCACAAAAAGGACAAAAGAGTTTGCCGCTATTCTCTGAGACTTCTTCTCATTACCCGTGTTGTTTGCTCCTTTATTTTCCATTCTCTTAAAGACAGGCCCTGCCACATTACAGCCCTAAGAGCCTAATCTTTCACTATAATTTTCATTATATATACTGTTGTTCCAGAAAATGCCAAAAGCAGCATCACGAATATGAACATCATGCGCTTAGGACTTTCCGGTTTCAGAGGGACTGCAGCACCTTTTATCAATGTAAATGCCGGAGTGCGTTCCTGAATCTTTGCCTTTGCCGCCTGAAGCTGGTTGTTCATCGTAGAATAGGCATTATACTTTAATTGCATGTCATTCTCCAGATCATTTTGCTTCGACTTGAAGCTCTCGAGCAAGATATCCATATTCGCATCGGCATAACTGCCGTATTTCTGTCTGGATCTCTCATAGATCTCCTTTGCCTCGATGGTCAGTTTCTTGTAGTATTCATAGTCCGCACATGCCTTGCGTGTCCTGTATCTTGTTATGAAATCCTGTAGATGCTGCCTTACTGAATCTGCTATGGTTTTACAAATCAGCGGATCCTGGTCTTTCACGTCAATCGTTATGACACCTGTCTTCTTGTCAACAGAAAATTTGATTGCCCCTTTCATTGCTCCGACAACATCATCACAATCCTTGCTCAGGTAATACGGGTCAAACTTGGAATTACCGTTTCCTGTTTCAGCCTTTCCCTTGAACAGCTTGGCAACAGCACCTGTTATAACGCTCCACCATGGATTTTTCTGGTCTTTGAGCATATATTCATAATATGTCTCGTCGATTTTCCCGTCCTTGCTTTTCACTCTTATATTGAAAAGCCCCGACACAAATCCGTTGTCATCCATCAGTTCCGGATACAGCAGTGGCGTGATGGCATCTGTTGACTGCATGTTGGACAAATCGAATCCGAAAGAAGAGGCCAGGGAGCCCAATGCGCTTTTCGAGTTAGGATTTTCTGTTTCCGGAGCCACCTTTGCCTGAGTTCCATAGATTCTGGGAATGCTATATATATATATAGCGGAAAGCACCAGTGTTATAGGCAGGACAATAAGATACAGCCTTCTGTGCTTTTTCATTTCCTGATAGACTTTCCTATAGTCCACCCTTTTGTTTACCGTATTTTCACTCATTTTGCATGAATAATTTTTATCAAAGAAAACGTTGTACTATATTGCTGGAACTTTTATCTGATTACTTTCCTCACAGAGCCGTCAGAGAAGGTTTCAACATAAATGTTTTGGGGTAAAGCAGTATAATCGTAACCAGAGAAATCCGTTCCGTTCACATCCACACGCCTTACCATCTGTTTCCTGTCTTGTTCTTCATTCCTTACTCCAGACACGTAGTCATACTCTTTCATCAGGCTTTCCAAAGATTCCAGCCTTGCCTTCAGGTGGGTGAGATAATCATCAATCTGTTCATCCAATGTGTTCTGACACTGGTCCGAATATACTTCCTTATGAAGCGTCATGCTTTTGCCTAAGGCATCTCCGACGTCATTTTTCAGCTTATTGAAAGATTCTTCAACATACGAATAGACTGTATTCTTGTAATTCTCATACAGGGTCTTGTATACCTGTAGGAATTTCTCATCTTTAAGCAGCTCCGGATAGTAGAACTTGTCCGACACATGCTGTCCGCTCCATGGCGTATCCCCAATTCTGAACGTAGAATCAAAATCCCATAACGTTCCCATCTTCAGCTTCGAGGCATTTGGTTCATCATTACCGAGACTCTCCTTATACAGGAACATATTGCTTCCCGCTACATCATCAGATCCCAGAATGTCATGAGCGAGAAGCCACTTTGCAAACGACTCATAATCTATGTATCTGTTTGCCCCCGAATGTGAGAATATGGCAGACTCGACCGAATTCATATATTCATGTATTGCATTCTTCGTGTCTTCCGTCAGATCATCAGGATCAGGATACTTGAAGGTATAGCCCATCATATACGGCAAATGCTCTGTCTTGAAATACTGCTCTCCTTCTTTCCACCAATAGGCATCATTCTCTATCAAGAAACCATCAGCTCCCACATCAATCCTTTTTTCTGCCTGTTCTACAGTTTCCGAGAGATAATACAGTCCTCTGTATTGTCCGTTAAGCACCACATTCACGAACTCAGTCCTGGGTGTCCATGGAAAGCCGAGTGCCCTGCAAACAGTAAATCCGCCAAGCGTCAGGAGGTTACACTCCTGATTCTTCATAACCTGATTTCCCGTACAAATACTGAGCAAAGCCCAGTCCTTGCTCTTGAAGTCAGCATCAAAGCCTATCAGGTCTGCTTTTTTTGAGAGCTTCAACTTATAAGGCTTTTGAGGAAGATACGCACCAGTGGTGTTTCCCCTTATTTTTATTCTGATTCCAGATTTGCTTTTTTCGTATTCGCCGCTGTCATAAATCGTCTCTCCCTTCAAGGTAATGACAAGTCTGCCTGGTATGTGCTCGCTTTTAATTGCTGTTCCAGCACATCCTTCAGGCGCTTCTATTATTGTTGCACTCGGCATGACGCCATCTACAGTTGATATATTCAACAATGGAATTTCCGGCCATTCCTTGTCATTTGCGGCATACCCTGTCATACAGAGTGATGCCAATGAACATACCATATAGTTTTTCAATAGTCTTTGTTTCATTATCGTTGTTGTTCTTACAGCTACATACAGGACAGGGAAAACTCATGCGTCAGCATCTACGCTTCCTCCAGACCCATATCAGCCTATGCAAAATCCATATTATTATATCACTACAGTATATTTGCCAGCGTAGCGATCATCGTGGCGATCGAAGCCACAGACGTTCCGATGGTCATCGTCTCAGCCACACTCATCTTTGATGTTGCCTTTGCTGGAACCACAATCTCACATCCTGGCATCGGTTTGGCATTATGTGAAACCTTTGCCACCGTACCATTCATATATATAATGTACGTCTGACGTCTCTTTGCCTTACTACCGAATCCACCTGCCTGGTCGATGTAATAGCTGGCCTTCTTGCCCTTCACGAAGCCTACGGTGTTAGGATACATCACCTCTCCGTTTATCTTCACCGTTCCCGTATACTGCGGCACAACGATGCGGTCGCCCTCACGCAACACGATATCCTCATCGCCTCCAGGATTGGCGATAGCCTTGTCAAGCTCGATACCTACAGAATAAGTATCCTCAATCTGGAATTTCTTCAGTCGCTCGCTGTTGGTCATGTCTATTTTCTGTCCGGTCTTTGCCGCCTCCTCGGCAGCCACCTGCTCATACTGTTCGAGAGCCATCTTGCGTGCTGCCTCCAGACGCTTGCGCTCACTCTCGTTGATTTTCCTCACGAGTGTCGCTCCTGCTGCATAGCCGCGGTCGTTAACTCCGCCGGCAGCCTTGATCACGTCGCTCAGACGGGTGTTGTTCTTTGCCAGCGTATAGGTTCCGCTGAACATCACCTCTCCGTCCACCGTAATATTCTGCTGCTTGCTGAAGCCTGGGCTCTTGCGCACATACACCTCGTCAAACGGCATCAGCTCGAATCCCGGTTTACCGTCAATCACGAATCCGTCCTTCAGCGCGAAGCTGTATGTCCTTGCCGTTACGGAATCCGTTGACAGCGCCTTCGGGTTGATGATGCGGCGCGACACGTCCACCTTCACGGTCGACGCCGAGTTCTTCAGTCCTCCTGCCTGCAGCACGAAGTCTTCAAGCGTCTCGTTCGAGGCATATTTGTAGATACCCGGGTAGTTCACCTCTCCGTGTATCGTTATCGTCTGCTCCTCCATCATCTCCTGCTTCGTCGGGATGAAGATGGCATCGTTCGGCTGCAGGGGGATATCCGGCACCTTGCCTTCGAGGATTCCCTCCACGTCTACCGGCACAACCTCAAGCGTGCGGTCCTTCTTCATCCTGTGCATCACGGCACGCGCGGTGAACGCCTCCTCCTTGAGTCCTTCGGCATGCTCTATCAATGTGCGCACACTGTTTATGTTTTCGCCCACCTGATACATTCCCGGGCGGAACACGGCTCCCTTTATCTCCACCATATTGGAGAATCGCGGCAGGATGGAGTCCACACTGATGGAGTCCTCGTCTGCAAGATGGAATGAACTCATGTCGAACTCGTCCACATTGAACACCGAGAACTCCTTTCCTGTCTTCCTCACGAGTCTGACAGACTTGGTGTATGCGTCGCCGGCGAAACCTCCTGCATATCTCAGGATGGTGCCTACGCTCTCGTTCTTCTTCATCTCATACCACATCGGGCGCTTCACCTTTCCCGTGATGTTCACCAGGCAGTCGTACGGACCTACCACAATCACGTCGTTGTCGGCAAGGCGCACGTTGCCCGTCATCTTTCCGTTGAGCATATAGTCATAGATATCCACCACCGACACGAGGCGGTTGTTCCTGTATACCTTGATCTTACGCAGCGTTCCCAGGTCGTTTGTTCCTCCTGCCATATACAGGGCGTGGAACACGGTGGCGAATGCCGACAGCGTGTATGTTCCAGGCGTCTTCACCTCTCCCATCACGTTCACCATTATGGAGCGCGTCTCGCCCACGGTGAGCTTTATCTGCGAACTGCTGTAGCGCGAACCTAATGTGGAACGCAGCTTGGCATTGGCCTCGCCCACGGTCAGTCCGCTCACCTGCACCAGTCCGTATCCGTCAATAGTCACGTATCCATCGGGCGAAACAGTGGACTCCACGGTCTTCTGCGAAGCTCCGTATATATCGATGAACACGGCATCGCCAGGACCCAGTCTGTAGTTCTGCGGCGTGGCGATATTCATGTTCGGTTCGAACGAAAGATTCTTGTTGTTGAAGATGTTGCGTCCGAACACCTTCCTCTTCGTCTTCTCCATCATCAGCTTGTTGAGCAGTGCCGCCGTGTCGGGTACAAACTCGTCGAGCTCGTCGCGCATATCCGCAAAGTCCTCATCGTCTTCGTCGATGATGCCAGATTTCTTTTTCTTCTTCAGTCTTCCGTCCGTCAGCCTGTATTTCGATGCATATTCCGACTTGTTGTCTTCAAGATACTGCTGATCGTCGGCATCATTGCCGTTGCCCTTACCCTTCTTTCCGGTTCTCAGGCGCGTATCGTTCTTGCTGCCGGTGGTGCTCGAAACCTGTCCGAGTCCGTCCTTGCTGGCGCGCTCGTATTTTTTCCTCACGCGGCGTATCTGGTTGATGTCCACACCGTTCTGCATGAGCTTCGTCACAATCTGCGACTGCGAAGAACCGGCATTATGCTCCTTGACGATAAACTTCATCACCTGGTCGTCCGTCATAGACGACTGCGCCATTACTGCCATCGGCAATATCACCGATAAGATTACTGCAATGATATATCTTTTCATTTTCCTTTATGTTTTCTGTCTTTGTAGATTCTAGAATTTCTTTCCTATCACTATGCTGAAGAATGTCTTTGCCACGATGCAGGCATCAAGCCACAGCGAGCGCCTTTTCAGATAATCGGTATCCATATGCAGACGCACGAGCATCTTCTCCATCGTGTCCGTATATCCGTTGTATAGCGTGGCTTCAGAGGTCAGTCCCGGTCTCATCTCGTAGATTAGCGTGTAGCTCGGGTCGTGCTCCATAATCTTGTCGATATAGAACTTGCGTTCCGGCCGCGGCCCCACGAACGACATGTCGCCCTTCAACACATTCCATAGCTGCGGCAGTTCGTCGAGGTGGTGCTCTCTGAGGAATTTCTCCGTCTTCGTGGACTGCCCCTCCGCGCATTTCGCCACGAGCTGCGGTTCCTTCTCCGGTTCGCTCATCGTGCGGAACTTGTATATCACGAATGGTCTGCCCTTATAGCCTATGCGCTCCTGAGAGAATATCACAGGACCGTTCTTCTGCCTTTTCAGCATTATCGCTATAACCAGACATATCGGGGATGCAAGAATCATCCCCACCAGGGAAAACACCACATCGAAGAGCCGCTTCACGGCTCTCTGCACGCTTCCCATCGCATCATGTCCGCCGGCGAGGCCATCAACCTCATTTATATTATGTTCGTTCACTTTGAATTTTTTGTTCTTTTTTATTATAAACTGCAAAATCCCCGTTTTATTGCAGGGCGTAGAATAATCCTTGCAAAGGTAATATATTTTATTCTAAAAACCACCTCTTTTATATTGATATTGACATTTTCGTCCAAATTAGCCACGAAATCATTTTCCCGTCAGAAGAAAAATCCGGCTCTCCCGTCAGATGCACAGACAGGAAACATCAATCTTATTCATACTAAGTGACTGACAAGTTTCTTAGCGGTAATGAATCATTTAGGTGCAAGTCTCTTAGACCATCCGCGCAAAGTCGGATGACCAAGGAGATAATTTTTCCACAAGTGAAAAGGGAAACACAAGCGACGACTACGGAATCTCCTACTGAAACTTCTCATCTTATTACGGAAACAACGTAAGCGTCTCGGCATTACCGTATTTCAGCCTCGCTTAAAAGTCTGTACCTTTGC
>USSF01000042.1 GCA_900557405.1 uncultured Prevotella sp. | reverse complement strand
CGTCCTGTAGCCGTAGGCTCACAGGACGAATTATGGCAAGGCTTATCTATATTCAGATTCTAATAATATATATTATGGGAAAACAAGAAACTTGAAGCGCTGTAAACAAATTGAAAAAACAGTACCAAAGGAGTGCAGCTATCTGGTACCAAAGGTGCAGCTATCTGGTACCAAAGGTGCAGCATAGGTATACCGGCAGTATAGCATAGCTATTCTATCAGTATACCATTGCTTTACTTCCCCTTTGCCTTATTTTTTTATTATATATATAAGGTGAAAATCGCTGCATTTTGGTTGATTTTATACCTTTACGTCCATAATTACATATTTATTTAAAAATACATTTCATTTCGCTCGGTGTTTTTCCTAATTTTGTCTATATTTGCAATCATTGCCGAAGCATTGCTAACATTATTCGTAATAACACTATTTGCCTATGAACAACAAACTTAACTTCATCATCACTGGAGCTACGGCTGCCATGCTGTTGCTGCCAATGAAGACGAATGCGCAAAGCCTCAACATGGGCTTGCGTAACTCTGTACAGACATCTGCCACGCAGAAGGTGAGGAAGATGAATCCTGCCGACGTGCGCAAGATGAAGGAAAAGACACAACATTCTTATTCGAAGCTCTTCAGGGTGAAAGCCCCGAGAACAAACCGTCCGAACGGTCTGTGGAGAATGCACGACGGCGGTACGGTGGCTCCGCTGGCGCTCGAACCGAGAGTACCGCTGAGGTCGGCCAAATACGCCATGCCAAGAGAGATGTGGGGCGACGTGGTCTACGACAACACGTGGGAGCAGGGCAAGCCACAATATGGCATCTACAAGTTCTTCGCCGGAAGCAGCATGGCATTGGAGCCGCTGGGAATGACCAAGGACATCGTGCCTAACGGCGGCGGTGCAATCGTGGGCGACAAGATGTATATCGTGCAGTATGAAGTTGGCTCCGGATTCATTTTCGTGGAGGTAAGAACCTTCGACACGGAGACCTGGCAGGAAATCGGCGACCCCATCACAACAACGGACGGCGTGAACATGATTGCCAGCGAAACGGCCGTGGCAAAGGACGGCACGATATACGGATGCTTCTATAGCGAAGACGCACAGAGCATGGAACTCGGTATCGCTGACTATGCAAACCGTACGCGCTCCACTATCGGAACGCTGAACAACTTCTATATTGCCCTCGGTATCACGAGCGACAACGTATTGTATGGCGTTGCCGACGACGGCAACCTGTATAAGATTGACGCTGCGACGGCAAAGGAGACCAAGATAGGCTCCACGGGCATCACCGTGATGAACAGCGACGAGCAGTACAGCATGCAGGCCGGAGAAATAGACCAGAAGGACAACAAGTTCTACTGGGCGAGCGTGGACTACCGCGGCACTTCGAAGCTATACACCGTGAACCTGTCTACGGCAGCTCTGGAGCTCGTGGGCGAATTCACCAACGACAACACCGTGACGATGCTCACCCTGCCTGAGGCCCTCGCCGAAACGGCACCGGCTGCGGCTACCGCACTCGCCACGGAATTCCTCAACGGCAGTCTGAGCGGAAAGGTATCATTCAAGTTGCCTACGAAGAACGTGGGCGGCGGAAACCTCTCGGGCAGCGTTTCATACAGCATCGCCGTGGGCAACACGGTATTGAAGAGCGGAAGCGGTGCTGCCGGAGCCATGGTTACGGAAAACGTGACGTTTGACACCGACGGTATAAAGAGAATCAACGTGACCACCTCAAACGCCGACGGCAAGGGCGAGGTGGCAAAGATAACAAAGTATGTGGGCTTCGACACTCCGAAGATGGCAGACGGACTGAAGTTCACGATGAGCGATGCGGGCGACGTGAGCCTGTCGTGGAACGCCGTGACGGAAGGTGTCAACGACGGATACATCGGCAACGTGAAATACGACGTGGTGCGCTATCCCGACATGAAGACCGTGGCAAAGGGCATCACCGCCACAAGCTGCACTGACAAGCTCACAAGCGGCACGCTGACAGCCTACTCATACGGTATAAAGGCATACAACGAGAAGATGACCGGCGAGGAGGCACGCACCGACTACAAGGTATTCGGCGAGTCTATCGAACCTCCATACCTGGAGACGTTCAACACGGAGGCTGCACTGCAGAACTTCACCGTCATCGACAACAACAACGATGATTCGAAGTGGGGATTCAGCAAGCTTGGCGACAACCAGGGTGTGGCAAGCTACAAATACAGTGCGGACAACAATGCCGACGACTGGCTCATCACTCCTCCTATCAAGGTGGAGAAGGGCAAGGTATACACCATCAAGTTCAAGGCAAGGTCTTATCTGCCTTCCTACGCAGAGCGCCTTGAGGTGAAGTGCGGTTCAGACTGCAGCGTGGCAGGAATGACGACCGAGGTGCTTCCTGCAACCACTCTCGCCGGCGACTACCAGGAGTTTGAGAAGGAGATTACAGCAGACAAGGACGGCAATCTGTACATCGGCTTCCACGCTGTCAGCGAGAAGAACATGTATCTGCTCTATCTCGATGATATAAGCGTGAGCGCAGGAAAGAAGGTAACTGTGCCTGCAGCAGTGGGCGACTTCACCGTTGCTCCCGGCGCTAAGGGTGCAAAGAGCGCAACCATCAGCTTCACCACTCCATCGAAGACCATCAACGGCAAAGACCTCACGGGCAACGTGACACTGAAGATCAAGCGCGGCGAAGAGGTGATAAATGAAATCAAGGACGTGGCTCCAGGCTCAAAGCAGACATACGTGGACAACGACGCTGCAAACGGACTCAACGAATACAGCGTGACATCCTTCAATGCCGACGGAGAGGGCAACACGACGGAAACTGTAACGGTATACGTGGGTGTGGACAAACCAGACTTCCCGACCATGACTTCCGTCGACCAGACCACATCAATCAAGGTGTCATGGGTTGACAAGGAAACCGGAAAGAACGGCGGATATGTCGACACAGAGCACACCGCACACAAGTTCTATACCGTGGAGCAGGACTACGACGGCAGTCTGTCGGCCGTATTCGAGGCTGACGTTCCAGCCGGAACGAACTTCTACGAGAAGGCTTGCGTGACGAACGAGGGCGAACAGACACTGGCACGCTTCGGCGTTTCGGCAATCAACGATGCCGGCGAGAGCGCCGTGGGTCTGGCTCCGGCAATCATCGTGGGCAAGCCATACAACACTCCGTTCTTCGAGAGCGCACCTGACGGCACGCTGGGCCACTCCATGTGGACAACGAGCGAGAAGGACTTCAGCTATCTGGGTCTGCTCAGGAACGTTTCTTCTGACGATGACAACGGATGCTTCGCATTCGAGAGCGAGGAAGACGACGGATACGGAATCCTCGGAACCGGTAAGATAAACCTCTCCGGAGCTACCAACCCGATGCTCATCTTCAGCCACAGAGGCAA
This sequence comes from uncultured Prevotella sp., assembly GCA_900557405.1. GTDB lineage: Bacteria > Bacteroidota > Bacteroidia > Bacteroidales > Bacteroidaceae > Prevotella. The sequence continues at coordinate 17,169 of USSF01000042.1, read as the reverse complement.
TGAAGGAACAAACGCCAAGTTTGCCATCTCCGTGAAGAAGCCAGACGGCACGGTGGACGAGCTGAAGACTATCGACGTGGCCAAAGACAAGGGTATGTGGGTCCGCGAATACGTTTCGCTGAAGCCAGAATACGCCAACCTGCCTTACATCATCCTGCAGTTCAAGGGAACCGGCAACAAGAAGGAGATGTTCTACATGGACGAAATCTACGTCCGCGACGTTTATGAATACGACCTTTCGGTGAACGACGTCACCGCTCCTGCAAAGGTGAAGAAGGGCGAAACGGCAAAGGTAGACGTGACTGTGACCAACTTCGGCAGCGACAACGCAACCGACTACACCGTGAAGCTCTATGCCGGCGACAAGCTCATCGACTCCAAGGAGGAGAAGGCCGACCTCGCTCCGTTCGCTTCAAAGAAATACACATTCGACTACACGTCGAGCGTGATGGACCAGGGCGAAGCCATCGAACTGAAGGCGGAGGTGGAATATGAGACCGACCTGAACCTGGAAAACAACACGAAGTCTGTTTCCCTCACATTCGACGTTTCAAACAAGCCGCGTCCGGAGGTTGTAAACGCAGACTATGTGGGCAAGAACAGCGTAAGAGTATCATGGAGCGCCGTGGCAGAATCGGCAATCATGACAGAAGACGGATTCGAGGAGTGTGAGTCATGGGCAAAGGACAGCTTCGGCGGATGGACGGGAGTAGTAGGAACCTCTACCCCAGCCGAGGCGGTAACCGGCGGCATCTTCGAGAAAATCTCATATCCTACACAGGGAGAGAATTTCGCATTCACAGTGGTAGACCCATTGAACAACTGGCTCACACAGGGCGTATTGTACAACAATCCAGACCTGGCACCTCACGCAGGAGACAAGTATGTAGCTTCATTCTATAAGGGCAATCCAACGACCGGCAACCTCTGCGACGCCGACAACTGGCTCATCAGCCCGAGTCTGAGCGGAAGGAAGCAGATCGTGACATTCTGGGTGAGCAACCTCACCTCCGAAAACGAAAGCTTCGCCGAGACATTCGACGTACTGTACTCTACAGGCAGCACCGATATCAAGGACTTCGTGAAGATCGGCAACACGCACACTGCAAACAGCGGTTCATGGGAGCAGGTGACAGTGGACATCCCTGATGGAGCCAAGCGCTTCGCCATCCACCAGACCACAAGCAGTGCCCAGAACTTCATGTTCATGATCGACGACGTGAACTTCGAGGCAGGTTCAGGAACCGTGACCGGCTACAACGTATACCGCGACGGCAAGCTGCTGAAGTCTGTCAAGAGCGACGAGCTCACATTCACCGACAACACCGTGGAGCCGGAGAAGACATACGTATACGCCGTTTCAGCCCTGTTCGCCGACGGAGAGTCTGAAGCAACGCTGGCACCAGCCATCACCACAGACATCGAATCAGTGGAGAACATCCTGAAGGCTTCTTCCTACGACGTCTACACCACCGACGGCAAGCTCATCGGCAAGGGAATGAAGACGCTCAAGACGCTGAAGAACGGTTCTTACATCATCAACGACCAGAAGGTTATCATCAGATAACACCATGTGTGGCATACAGATAACCCGAACATAACGAATGCCACATCCGCCAGAGAAGACGGGTGTGGCATTTTTCTTCAATCATCAATAACTCATCCACATTATGATACAACATCATCTTAATACCAGCAAGGGCCTATGCTCGCTGGCCGCAGCGGTGGTCATGCTTATATGCGCCCCCCGGCAACGCCGACGCCAATCCGCGCACCGCAGCACAGATGCAGCAGGCGGCGAAGTCAATACTTGCCAAACGCACGGGCAACGGAAAGGCAGCTCCCGCCAACATCAGGCTGAAGGAGATAACGAGAGACGAGGGCTACGTGATATACAGCCGTGAGGGCGGAGAAGGATTCGCCGTAATAGCCACAGACGACGTGGCACCCGAAGTGTTGGGATATTCCGATGCGAAGATAAAGCAGAGGATTACGAACAAGAACTTCCTTTGGTGGCTGCAGGCGGTGAACGAGGCCGTGGCAAGCGCCGCACGGAGCAACACGACGATAAAGAGAGTGACCAAGCCCGACTCAAACAGGTTTGACGCGGCAGTGGCTTCGCTCTGCAAATCCCAATGGGGACAGGAGGCGCCATACTGGAACCTCTGTCCGGTGGGCGACGAAGGAACGTGTCTCACGGGATGCGTGGCAACGTCAACCGCACAGGTTCTCTACTACCACAAGGGTCCGAGAAACGGCGTTGGCAAGAGAACCATCTATTATCCGACGAACGACAAGAACGGAACTCCCGTGACAGCCGACTTCGAGAATGACTACTACGACTGGGACAGCATGATCGACACCTACACCTTCGGGGCTTACACCACAGCACAGGGCAACGCCGTGGCGCTGCTGATGAGAGACTGCGGAGTATCAGCCAACATGATGTACTCGCCGAACGGCAGCGGTGCATACCACGACGAGGCTACGGACGGACTGCAGAAATACTTCGGACTGAAGGAGGCGAAATACAAGTTCCGCGATGACTACACGGAGAAGGAATGGATGGAAATGATCTACGACCAGCTCACGAGGAAGCTGCCCATCGTATACGGCGGAGACGACTGGCAGGGAGGACACTCCTTCGTGCTCGACGGATACGACAAGGACGGACGAGTGCACATCAACTGGGGATGGGAAGGCGACGACGACGGATACTACGACATCGCACTGCTCAACCCGAGCGGCAGCCAGTTCTCGCGCAACCAGGACGCCATCATCGACATCATGCCCGAGGGACTGGGAGAGCTTATGTCCGACTCCGTGAAGGTGGAACAGCCCGGCACGCTGCAGTCGCTCATCAACAAGGAATTCTACTTCAAATACGACACGCTGAAAGTGAAGGGCAGCATCAACGGCACCGACCTGAAGACCATCCGCGAGATGGCCGGCAACGACAAACAAGGAAAGAATACCGACGGAAAACTGAGAGTGCTCGACCTGAGCAAGGCGAAGATCATTGCCGGAGGCGAGGCTTACCTCATGGAATCAGGTGCACCGCTGAGCATCACGGAAGACGACATACTGCCGAGGAAGGCATTCTACGGCTGTTCCACGCTGCGCGTAATCAATCTGCCGAAGGGCATCAAGAGCTTCGGCACAGGAGCCATCGGCGGATGCGGCAGACTGACCAAGATGGACATCACCCCGGCCGAGGACGCCGACTTCAAGATTGAGGAGAACATCGTGTATTCGACCGACGGCAAGACCATCATCGCATCGCTGCCCAAGGTGACATCCGACATGAAGCTGACCGGCGACGTGACGAAGGTGGAGAGCTACGCATTCTCGTGCAGGGGAGAAATCATCAAACTGACACTGGGCAGCCAGCTGACCGATATCGGCGAGAGGGCATTCGCCAACTGCAACGGACTGAAGGAAATCAGGGTGGTGGACAAGACACCGCTGACAACCATCGGCGCCGGACTGTTCGAGAAAGTGGACAAGACCGAATGCACGCTCTATGTCAGGGCAGGCAGCGTGGCAAAGTTCAAGGCAGCATCACAGTGGGGCGAATTCACCAACATAAAGGAATACGGCACGACGGTGAAGGCGCGCAACACCACACGCAAATACGGCGAGGAGAATCCGAGAATGGGTTATGCCATCAACGGCGACTTCGTGGAAGGCACCCCAATCGTCACCTGCGACGCCACACCGACCTCGCCCGTGGGCAAATATCCAATCCACGTGGAGGCAGGTACGATAACCGACCCGGCAGTGGACTTTGAAGATGGCTTCCTGCTCATCACCAAAGCTCCGCTCAGCGTGGGCGTGGAGGACGCCACACGTGCGGAGGGCGAGAAGAACCCTGAGTTCAAACTCACCTTCAGCGGATTCAAGAACGACGAGACGGAAGAGGTGTTCACCACTCTGCCCATCGCCACATGCGAAGCCGACGAGACATCCCTCATGGGCGAATACGTAATCACCGTGAGCGGCGGCGAGGCGGAGAACTACAAGCTCTCCTACTCCACCGGCACACTGACCGTCACGAAGGGTACGCCTCTTGGCATTTCCGCCATCGAGGACATCGACACGGCCCAGGGCATGGACATCTACTCCGTAGGCGGCCAGCTCATCCAGAGCAACGTCCACAGCCTCAACGCCCTCGAAAAGGGAGTATACATCGTGGCCCAGAAGGCTGACGGCAGCAGGAAGATGCACAAGATAATCATCAGATAGCGGATGTCCTCCGAGGGGGAATCCACACAAACAGACAGGTCGCCCTGTAAAGGCAAGAGTATCATGAACGGATACTTCCGCCTTTTCAGGGCGACTGTTCGTTTTCCCGACACAAGAAATAAAGAGAAAAAAGACAAATCTGACAGTACTTGCATTGGATACTCCAGTACTCCTATAGGATTACTCCAGTACTCCTTATTGGATTACTCCAGTACTTGCATTGGATTACTCCAGTACTTCTATAGGATTACTCCAGTACTTCTATCCGAATCCATAAAAGTACTGCCTCATGCTTCCCTGCAACCCCATTTCCTCATCAACTCGTCAACTTGTTTACTCGTCAACTTCCAATAATATATTTATAGGAAGGTAATGAAATAAAAAGCCAGATATATCTTGGACGGAACACAATAAAAGAGGGATTTGCAAGTTAATATAGTGTGAATGATATCAGAAACAAACATATAGTAATCGTAGTGGCATTCCTCGCCATTATGACGGCCATCGGATGTTCGACGCAGAAAAACACGTCGAAAAGCCGGTGGTGGCACTCGTTCAATGCGAGATACAACACATATTACAACGGTTCGCTCGCCTATATCGACGCCTCGCTGGAGAAAGAGAACGGCAACAAGGACAACTTCACGGAGATGTTGCCCCTATACACCGTGGGCAACAAGAAGAGCCGCGAACTGGGAAAGGGAAACTTCGACCGTGCGATAGAGAAATGCCAGAAGGCGATAAAGCTGCACAGCATAAAAAAGCGGCCGGAATGGAACAAGTCGAGGAAAAAGACGGCAAGAGACATAGAATGGCTGAACCGCAGGGAATACAACCCATTCCTTTGGAAGGCATGGCTGCTGATGGGCCGCTCGCAGTTTATGCAGGGCAAGTTTGAGGAGGCAGCATCCACCTTCTCCTACATGAGCCGTCTGTATGCCACCCAGCCCGCCATATACGGCAAGGCAAGGGCCTGGCTTGCAAGATGCTACACGGAGCAGGACTGGCTCTACGACGCAGAGGACGTGATAAGCAAGATGGGCCGCGACTCCATGAGCTGGAGGGCAAGGAAGGACTGGGACTATGCCTATGCCGACTACTACATCAAGTCGGGCAGATACGCCGAGGCCGTGCCGTATCTGCGCAAGGTGATACGCCATGAGGGCAGGAGGAAGCAGCGCGCCCGCGAATGGTATATCATGGGACAGCTGCAGGAGGAGCTGGGCAACAAGCTCGAGGCTTACAAGGCATACAAGAGAGTGATACGCCAGAACCCTCCATACGAACTGGAATTCAACGCCCGCATCGCCATGACCGAGGTGATGGCAGGAGGCAAGGGAAAACAGATGGTGGGCAGGCTGAAGCGCATGGCGCGCAACGACAACAACAAGGATTATCTCGACCAGGTGTATTATGCCATGGGCAACATATACATGCTGCAGAAGGATACGCTCAGGGCCATCGATGCCTATGAGCGGGGCAACGCCAAATCCACGCGGAACGGCATAGAGAAGGGAGTGCTGCTGCTCACGCTCGGCGACATATACTGGGTGAGGGAGGACTTCAGCAACGCACAGAGGTGTTACGGCGAGGCCATCGGACTGCTCGACAAAGACCGCAAGGACTACAAGCAGCTCTCCGACCGCTCGAAGATTCTCGACGAACTCGTGCCATACACCGACGCCGTGCATCTGCAGGATTCACTGCAGGCTCTCGCCAAGATGCCGGAGAAGGAAAGGAACGCCGCCATCGACCGAGTGATAGAGGCACTGAAGAAGAAGGAGAAGGCGGAGCGCGACGCACAGGCTGAAGCTGAGGCGCAGCAGAAGATTGCCGAGAACAGCGGCAACACGGGCATCACCCAGAACAGGCACAACCAGACGCAGAACAACCAGACGAACCAGCGCAACGCTCTCTGGTATTTCTACAACCAGATGACAGTGAACCAGGGCAAGCAGCAGTTCCAGAAGATATGGGGCAAGCGCGAGAACGTGGACGACTGGCAGCGCGTGAACAAGACCGTGGTGGCACAGACGCCCGGCGTGGAGGAGATGACCGACGAGATGCGCGATTCGCTCGCCACGGCGGCTGCCATAGAGGACTCGATAAAGAACGTGACGGACAGCGCACAGAACGACCCGCACAAGAGGGAGTATTATCTGGCGCAGATTCCGTTCAGCGAAGAACAGATAGCCGAGAGCAACAAGCTGATAATGGACGGGCTGTATAACGCAGGAGTGATATTCAAGGACAAGCTCGACAACCTGCCGCTCAGCGAGAAGGAACTGCGCAGACTCTCTGACAACTACCCCGACTATGAGGGCATGGACAATGCGTGGTACCATCTCTTCCTGCTCTACAGTCGCAAGGGGCAGCCCGACATGGCGCGTACGTATCTGGAAAAGCTCAAAAGCGGATTCCCCGACAGTCAGTGGACAACACTGCTCTCCGACCCCAACTTCGAGGAGAACGCACGCTTCGGCGTGCACATAGAGGACTCGCTCTATGCCTCCACCTATGACGCCTTCAAGGCCGACCGGCTGGACGAGGTGAGGAAAAACGTAAAAGTGTCGGAAACCAGGTTCCCGCTCGGCGCCAACCGCGACAAGTTCATCTTCTTCAACGGTATGGCAAAGCTCAACGAGGGCGACGCCAAGGGCTGCGTGGACAACATGCAGGAAGTGGTGGACAAATACCCTAAGAGCGATGTGAGCACACTGGCAGGAATGATCATCAACGGAGTGAAGGCCGGACGGACGCTGCATGGCGGCAAGTTCGACATCAGCGACGTGTGGGCAAGGCGCAGCGTGGTGATGAGCGACAGCGACTCCATCAAGACGCGCAAGTTCACGGCAGACAGAACAGCCGATTTCTCATTCATCATAGCATATCATGCCGACTCGGTGGTAAACGAGAACCAGCTGCTCTATGAACTGGCAAAGTATAACTTCTCCAACTTCATAGTGAGAAACTTCGGCATCACGACGGAGGAGATTGACGGACTGAAGCGCATGATCGTAAGCGGATTCAAGAGCTACGACGAGGCGCTGCAGTATGCCCGTCAGCTATACAGCAACAAGAACATGCTGCGGCTGACGAGGAAATGCCGCACAATAATCATCAGCGACAAGAACCGTGAGCTGCTCGGCACGAACTTCAGCTACGACGACTACGAGAAGTTCTACGAGAAGCACTTCATCCCGCTGCGCATAAGCACCGTGGAGCTGCTCACCGAACCGGAAACGATAGAATACGAGAAGGCGGCGGAAGAAACGGAACCTGCCGACGGCAAGGAATCTGGAGACAAGCTCATAAACGGCGGCGTGATTGACGACGACCTCTTCATGCAGATCGGTGTGCCTGCAGACAACGGCAAGGCGGAGGAGCCGACCGACGACACGGTGATTCCGATAGAAGACACCAAGGCAAAGGAAGAGCCTGCCGGAAACTCGAACAGTATGGAGATAATTGACAGTCCGGACAAACCTGACAACTTGGACAGCTCCAACAAATCAGAAAGCTTTGACAGTCCGGATAACTCAGACACCACGGACAACCCGGAGGATTCCAACACCTTCATCATCCAACCGGCCGAACCGACTGAGCCGGTCAAAAAGTCCGAGCCGTATAAATCGTCTGAAAAGCCCGCGCTGTCCGATCCGACCCCTACCACCGCCAAGCCCGAGCAGCCCGACCCCGACTCCATCACCATCCCCGTAACCCCGACCCAGCCGGAACCGGAGCCTCAACAGAACCTCAACCTTGAGGACGACTACTATGAGCTTGACGGCTTCTAAGGGCGAGAGGGTGACAGATTGAGCAAGAGATTATTATTGGATTAATTATTGATTATCAAAGACATCTATGAGCAATGGACTTCTTTTATGGGTAGACGACGAGATTGAACTTCTCCACGCCCACATTATATTTCTTGAGAAGAAAGGATATGAGGTGATTACCGTGAGCAACGGCACCGACGCCATTGACGAATGTCGGCAGCACAACTTCGACCTCGTGCTGCTCGACGAGATGATGCCGGGCATCAGCGGACTGGAAACCCTGCAGCAGATTAAGGAAATACTGCCCGCAACACCCGTAGTGATGGTGACGAAAAGCGAAGAGGAGAACATCATGGAACAGGCTATCGGCTCGAAGATTGCCGACTATCTGATAAAGCCCGTGAATCCCAGTCAGATTCTGCTCACGCTGAAGAAGAACATACACAGGAAGGAAATCGTGACCGAGGTGACGCAGACCGGATACCAGCAGAACTTCATGAACATTTCTTCGAAGATAGACAGCTGCAGGACGGTGGACGACTGGATGGAGGTATACAGGATTCTCGTGCACTGGGAACTGGAACTGAGCAGTACCGAGAGCAACATGACCGAGATGCTCATGATGCAGAAGAGCGAGGCGAACAACGGATTCGCCAAGTTCATCAGAAACAACTATATGGATTGGGTGGACCCGAAGACGGCACAAAGCCCCACACGTCCGCTCATGAGCAACAATATATTCAGCAGGAAGCTCTTCCCGCTGATAGACAAGGGCGAGAAGGTGTTCCTCATCGTGGTGGACAACTTCAGATACGACCAGTGGAAGATGCTGGCAAGGGAAATCGGAGATATGTTTGACATCGACGAAAGCCTCTATATGAGTATTCTGCCCACCGTGACACAATACGCCCGCAATGCTATATTCAGCGGACTGATGCCTACGCAGATAGCGGAGATGTTTCCCGAGCTCTGGGTGGACGAGGACGAAGAGGAGGGCAAGAACCTCAACGAGGCACCGCTGATACAGACCCAGCTCGAGAGATACCGCAGGAGCGGAACGAAATTCTCTTACCATAAGGTGAACGACTCCACAGGTGCGGACAAGCTGCTGCAGCAGTTCAACCAGCTGGCGGAGAACGACCTCAACGTGGTGGTGATAAACTTCATCGACATGCTGAGCCATGCGCGCACGGAATCGAAGATGGTGAGGGAACTTGCCAACAACGAGTCGGCATACCGCAGCATCACACTGAGCTGGTTCCGCCACACTGTGCTGTCTGACCTCTTCCGCCGGCTTGCCGACAGCGACTACACCGTGGTATTGACCACCGACCACGGCAGCATCCGCGCCTCAAGGCCCGTGAAGATTGTGGGCGACCGCAACACGAACACCAACCTGCGCTACAAGCTCGGCAAGAACCTGAACTGCAACGCAAAGGACGTGTTCGTAATCAAGGAGCCACACAGGGCACAGCTTCCGTCGCCCAATCTGAGCACCTCGTACGTGTTCGCCACAGGCGATACATTCTTCGCCTATCCGAACAACTACAACTACTACGTGTCTTACTACAAGGACACCTTCCAGCACGGCGGAATCTCTATGGAGGAGATGCTCATCCCGCTGGTGACAATGAAAAGGAAAAAGAGAAACTAAATAAGTAAATGCAATCATGAACCAGGAAATATCAATCCCATCGCTCGACAGTCTGCCAAAGGCTGCCGAAGAGTTCGTAAACAAGATGTCTGACGGCAAAGTATATGCTTTCTACGGAAAGATGGGTGCCGGCAAGACCACATTCATCAAGGCAATATGCGAATATCTCGGAGTGGAGGATACCGTCACTTCGCCCACATTCGCCATCGTTAACGAATATACATCCACAAAAGTGGACTACCCGATATACCACTTCGACTTCTACCGCATCAAGAAGCTGGAGGAGGTGTACGACATGGGGTATGAGGACTATTTCTATGGCGGCGGCGTATGCTTCATAGAATGGCCGGAACTGGTGGAAGACCTCCTGCCCGAGGACACTGTGCGCGTGGAGATAGTGGAGAATGAAGACGGCACAAGGAGTGTAAGGTTCTGATGTCACAAGACGAGCAATTCATGCGCAAGGCCCTCATCGAGGCCCAGGCCGCCTATGACGAAGGCGAGATACCCATCGGCGCAATAATAGTATGCCGCGACAGGATAATATCCCGCGCCCACAACCTCACCGAAACTCTCAACGACGTTACCGCCCATGCCGAGATGCAGGCGATAACGGCTGCCGCCAATGCCCTTGGCGGGAAATACCTCACCGACTGCACGCTCTACGTCACGGTGGAACCATGCCCCATGTGTGCCGGTGCCATCGGTTGGGCACAGATTCCGCGCATCGTCTACGGAGCTCCCGACGAGAAGCGTGGCTACCGCAAGTTTGCCCCAAACGCCTTCCATCCCAAGGCAACTGTGGTAAGCGGAGTGCTCGAGGAGGAATGTCGGTCGCTGATGCAGGATTTCTTCAAGGGGAAAAGATAAAGGAAGAAAAGATAAAAGGCAATATACAGGCTATCCGCCATATATACCTATAATAATATATATGCAACAATCCCTCAATGAGACAAGCCGTCCGGATGAACGGTGCTTCTCCATTGAGGGATTATTGTATGATTCCGTTAAGGGATGAGTGTCTTTCCGTTAAGGCCGGTGTGTCTTCCGTTTCCCGTTAATGGATTGACGCCTTTCCTGACATTACAGCAGGGTCTCGAACTTCTTCTGGATAGCCGACTTTGACTGTCCGCCTACCAGGCGGTCTACTACCTCGCCTCCCTTGAAGAAGAGGATTGTAGGGATGTTGCGCACACCGTATTCCATTACGATGTCGTCGTTCTCCTCAACGTCACACTTTCCTACTACTATCTTGCCGTCATACTCCTTTGCGAGTTCCTCGATATAAGGAGCGATGGCACGACAAGGGCCACACCATGTAGCCCAGAAATCTACTACTAAAGGCATTTCGCCATTCTTCAAACTTTCAAAGTTCTCAGCGGTGATTGTTACTTCCATTTTCTTGTTATTCTTTATTTGGTTTATTGATTTATTGATTCCTTTACCGGTTTTGCTTTTTCAGCAGTTGGCTGCTTAACCTGTTAATTCCTTTATCGGTTCATGCAGCAATCGGCTCATGCAGCAATCTGTTTATATGGCAATCTGTTTATATGGCAATCAGTTTATGTGGTATCTCATAGCCTCGCAGTGTTCGATGAACATCAGCAGGTCGCGTGTCACGTCGATGCCCGGCAGTTTGGAGCGCATAGTCACGTTGCGGCGGTCCTCAAGACTGTTGAGCTGCACGTACACCTGTGTCTTGCCTGCCGACTGCTTCATTATCTCAAACAAGTCGGAAACCATTATATCCGTTATCTTCTGCGGGTCGATGTCTATCGTCAGCTTCTCTATGCGATCATCCTTCACCTTCTCCATATACTGTATGTCGCCGATGTTGAAGTCGTAGAAGTTGCTGCCGTATTTCTGTGTTACCTTGGCTGAGATGAACACGGAGGCGCCGATGGAGAGCATTCCCTTCCATCTGCCCCACGAATCACCGAAAAGGGCAAGTTCGCCGGAACCGGAAAAGTCTTCTATCGTGACGAAGCCGCATGGCGTATTCCTCTTCGTGAAGGAGTCCCTCACGGCCGTGACGATGCCGCCCACCGTCACTTCGCCCCTTTTCGCCAACTCTTCCTTATCGGAAACCTCCGGGCATTTCGTATTGCAGAGATTGTTGAGCACCACGGCATATTCGTCGAGCGGATGCGCCGAGAGATAGATTCCCACGAGGTCGCGCTCCTTGTTGAGCCGTTCGATGTCGCTCCACCGTTCGCCCTCATGAATCTTTGGCGTGGCAATCTCAACGGCGTCGAAACCTCCGAAGAGGGAATTCTGTGCCTCGCTCTGTGCCGTCTGGTACGCCTGTCCGTAGCGGAGTATGGTGTCGAAGAAGCTTTCGCCCTTCTCGTTCTGTGCGAAATAGTCCTCACGCTTGATGCCGAAGCTGTCGAAGCCGCCGCTCAGCGCCATGCTCTCGAAGCATTTGCGGTTGCAGGCACTGAGGTTCACGCGCTGCACCACATCGAAGATGTCCTTGTATGGTCCGTTCTTCTCCCTCTCGTTTATCAGGGCTTCGGCGGCTGCCGTTCCCATACCCTTTATCGCTGCGAGTCCGAAGCGGATGGCTCCGCCCTTGTTCACGCTGAACTTGTTTCGGCTCTCGTTCACATCGGGTCCGAGCGTCTCGATGCCCATGGCCTTGCATTCGTCCATGAGCTTGGTGATTTCGGTGATGTTGGCAAGGTTCCGGCTCATGTTCGCCGCCATGTATTCGGCGGGGTAATGTGCCTTGAGATATGCCGTCTGGTATGCCACCCATGAGTAGCACGTGGCGTGACTCTTGTTGAAGGCATAGGATGCGAATTTCTCCCAGTCTGCCCAGATTTTCTCGAGCACCTTCGGGTCGTGTCCGTTTTTCTTTCCGCCCTCGATGAACATAGGCTTCATCTGGTCTACGATGGCTTTCTTCTTCTTACCCATCGCCTTACGCAGGGCGTCGCTCTGACCTCGGGTGAAGTCGGCGAGCTGTCTGGACAGGAGCATCACCTGCTCCTGGTATACGGTGATTCCGTAGGTATCCTTCAGGTATTTCTCCATGCAGGGGATATCATACTTTATCTCCTCCTTGCCGTTCTTTCGGGCGATGAACGACGGGATGTAGTCCATTGGTCCCGGACGGTAGAGGGCGTTCATGGCGATGATATCCTCGAATGTGGTGGGATGAAGCTCGCGCAAATATTTCTGCATTCCTGCAGACTCGAACTGGAATGTTCCGATGGTGCGTCCCTCGCTGTATAGCTTGTATGTGTCGGGGTCGTCAATCGGTATGGTGTCGAGGTCGATGATATCGCCGGTGTGCAGTCGAATGTTCTCCACGGCTTCCTTCAGGATTGACAGGGTCTTGAGTCCGAGGAAGTCCATCTTGATGAGTCCCGTCTCCTCGATTACGTGTCCGTCGTATTGCGTGCAGAGGAGCTTGTGTCCGGGGTCGGCCTTGTCCTCGGCAGTGGATACCGGCACCCAGTCGCTGATGGCATCGCGGCAGATGATGGTACCACAGGCGTGGATACCCGTTCCGCGCACGGTTCCCTCAAGCATCTTGGCGTATGATATAGTGTTGCGCAGCCTTTCGTCGGGCGACACCTCCGCCTCCCTCAGTTCCGGCACGCTCTTTATGGCATTCGGCAGGTTCATCTTCAACCCGTCGGGCAGCTTGTCGGGAATCTGCTTGCACAGGTGGTTGATGACGGGGAGCGGCACCTTCTCCACACGTGCCACGTCCTTCAGGGCGTTCTTCGTCGCCATCGTGCCGTATGTGATGATGTGCGCCACCTTGTCGTGGCCGTATTTGTCTTCCACCCATTCGAGCACCTTTCCGCGCCCGTCGTCATCGAAGTCGGTATCGATATCAGGCAGCGAGATTCGGTCCGGATTAAGAAAACGCTCAAACAGGAGGTCATACTTCATAGGGTCTATCTTGGTGATGCCCAAGCAGTATGCCACCACGGAGCCTGCCGCCGAACCACGTCCCGGCCCTACCATCACTCCCAGCTCGTCGCGGGCGGAATTGATGAAGTCCTGCACGATGAGGAAGTAGCCGGGGAATCCCATGGTCTTCATGATATGAAGCTCGAACTTGACGCGCTCTGCCACCTCCTTCGACAGCGGGTCGCCATAGCGCACCTTTGCACCGTCGTAGGCAAGTTTGGCGAGGTAGTCGGCCTCAAACTTTATCCTGTATAGCTTGTCGATGCCGCCAAGCTTCTTTATCTTCTTGTCCGCCTCCTCCTTGGGCAGGGGGTTCTCGCCGTTCTCGTCGGACGTGAACTCATGATAGAGCTGTTCCGGCGTGATGTTGCGGCGCGTGTCCTCCTCGGTTCCGAACTCAGCCGGAATAGGGAAGAAAGGCATGATAGGTGCGTGGTCGATGCTGTATGTCTCCACCTTGTCGAGAATCTCGATGGTGTTGGAGAGGGCTTCGGGCACGTCGGCAAACACCTCGTTCATCTCCTCGCGCGTCTTGAACCACTCCTGCTTGGAGTAGAGCATGCGGTTGGGGTCGTCCAGGTCTTTGCCCGTGGCGAGACAGAGCAGATGGTCGTGTGCCTCGGCATTGTCCTTGTCCACGAAGTGTGCGTCGTTCGTACAGACCAGCTTTATGCCGTATTCCTTGGCGAGCTGTATGAGTACGCGGTTTGCCTTCTGCTGCAGGGGGAAGGTCTCACGGTTGGCGCGCTGGTTGGGGTCTTTCACCTCATGGCGCTGCAGCTCCAGATAGTAGTCGTCGCCGAACACTCGCTGATACCATTCAATGGCCTCCCGCGCTCCGGCTATGTCGTCCTTCAGAATCTTTGCCGGCACCTCTCCGGCGATACAAGCCGAGCAGACGATAAGGTCTTCGTGGTATTTCTCCAGATCCGCGCGGTCGGTTCGCGGACGCATGTAGAATCCGTCCACCCAAGCCCTCGACACGAGCTTTATCAGGTTCTTGTAGCCGTTGTAGTTCTTTGCCAGCACGATGAGGTGGTATCCGCTCTTGTCCACTTTCGGGTCGGAGCGCTCCAGCTTGCTTCTCCTCGCCACATACATCTCGCAGCCGAAGATGGGCTTGAACTCCGGCTTGCCTTCGTCGCGGAGCTTGCCGTTCACCTTGTTGCAGTAGTTGAACAGCTCCTTCACTCCGAACATGTCGCCGTGGTCGGTTATCGCCATACCCTTCATGCCGTTGGCTATCGCCTTGTCCACGAGCTTGGATATGCTCGACTGTCCGTCGAGGATGCTGTAGTATGTATGTACGTGAAGATGAATGAAGTCTTGCATGCTGATTGTGAGTTGTATTTATCTGGAAAGCAGGCCCGACACGCCAAATTGACAAGCCCGACCCACCAAAATGAGCCTCAAAGTTACGCTTTATACATGAAACGGCAAAAGAATAAGAGTAAAATTTGTGGAAATGCGAGAAAAACGGTAACTTTGCAGTCGCTTTTAATAGGCACTCTTCACAAGTCAGTAATACTATGGGTAAGAAAATAAAGAAACTTAAAAACGTAAGGATACACCGTGAGGGTACCGACACCCTGCTCTACGGAATAATTTTCATCGCCGCCGTGGCATCAGCGCTTTGGCTTTCCATCGACAACAAGATTCCGTTCTGGGTCTTCGTTGGCGTGTTCGGAATCGTATATGCCATCGTGCTCAACTTCTTCCGCTGCCCCAAGCGGTTCTTCGACGGCGAGACGGAGAACATCGTCGTTGCCCCTGCCGACGGCAAGATTGTCGTTGTGGAGGAGGTGGAGGAAAACGAATACTTCCACGACAAGCGCATGATGGTGAGCATCTTCATGAGTCTCTTCAATGTGCATGCCAACTGGTTCCCCGTTGACGGCAGGGTGAAGTTCGTCCGCCATTTCAACGGAAACTTCCATAAGGCATGGCTGCCCAAGGCAAGCGAGGAGAACGAGCACGCCGACGTGATGATAGAGACCGACGACGGCACAGAAATCCTCTGCCGCCAGATAGCAGGAGCCGTGGCGCGCCGCATCGTGACGTATGCCAAGCCCGAGGAGGACTGCTACATCGACGAGCACCTGGGATTCATCAAGTTCGGTTCGAGAGTAGATGTCTACCTACCGCTCGGCACCGAGATTTGCGTAAAGATGGGCCAGGCGACTACCGGAAACAAGACCGTCATAGCAAAGCTTAAATAAAGCACACCCCGAAGCGCGCCCACTCTGAGGATGCCTTCGGGGTTTTTGATTCCCCATCCGGGATTCATACAACAAGGATAACCCCCAAAAAGAACATTATCATGGCTAACTTCATTACAAGAAACATCCCTAACACGATAACCTGCTGCAACCTCATCTCCGGTTGCATCGCCACATCATTCGCATTCGTAAACCGTCCGGAGCTTGCGCTGCTCTGGATAGTGATAGGCGCCACGTTCGACTTCTTCGACGGCATGAGCGCCCGTCTGCTCGGCGTCTCATCGCCGATAGGCAAGGAGCTGGACTCGCTCGCCGACGACGTCACCTTCGGTGTGGCACCGGCGACGATGGTTTTCGCCGAGCTCAGCGTAATGGACTATCCGCATTTTCTCGAGCCGCTGCGCGACTATCTGCCATACTTCGCATACATCATGGCTGCATTCGCCGCACTGCGCCTTGCCAAGTTCAACCTCGACACGCGCCAGTCCACATCATTCATTGGACTGCCCACTCCGGCCAACGCCCTCTTCTGGGGGTCGCTCATCGTGGGAGCCTGCGAATATATCGAGGCTTCGCCCTACAACGTGTTCCTCATCATGGCAATGGTGCTCGTAAGCAGCTACATCCAGATTGCCGAACTGCCCATGTTCGCCCTCAAGTTCAAGCACTGGGGATGGAAGGGCAACGAAGTGAAATACATATTCATAATCAGCTGCGTGCCGCTGATAGCCATCTTCCGGCTTTCGGCATTCGCCATAATCATTGCGTGGTATGTCATACTGTCGGTATACGTGAACCTGACGAGCCGCAAAACCGCCCCGGATGATGCCACCAAGGCATAACACGCCTGCCTGATGGCATGACACGGGCAGCCAACGGGGCAGATGGCATTGAGTTTGCAGTCTGCATTACAGTTCACCGAAGTATTAACAAAGCAAACCCCAAGAAACGATTATGTCTATTCTATTGTATACCCTGCTGTTCCTTTTCCTGTATTTCGTATGCAAGGCAGCACTGAAGGTCTACTCCATCTACCGCCGTCTGCACGACGTGACGAAGCAGTTCCGCGACTTCAATGCCGGACAGAACGCCGGTGGCTACGGCAACGGGACATATAACAACACGACCTACGGCAGCAACGCCGGTACTACCGGCAACAGCAGTTCCTCATACCGCCGCACTTCCACCACCACACCAACAGGCGAAGTAGTGGAAGACCGCCGCACTGAGGACGAGATAAACCGCAAGATATTCACCCGGGAAGAGGGCGAATACATAGATTTCGAGGAAGTGAAATAAGCACATAGAGAAATAAGAATACAATATCAAATGGAAAGCGTGT